>CAIWHR010000530.1 GCA_903912485.1 uncultured beta proteobacterium
CAGGGCGACATCGTCTTCGCCACCTGGTTCACCTACGACACCGCGGGCAAGCCCTGGTGGCTAATCGCCGAGCTGCACCGCACCGACGACGGCCCGTACACCGGCGACGTCGCGACCGTCGCCGGACCCGCGTTCAGCGCCGTGCCCTTCGACCCGGCACGGGTCACGGAGACGGCGGTCGGCACGGCGACGGTGGTCTTCGCCGACGGCAACAACGCGCTGTTCACCTACACGGTGAACGGGATCAGCCAGAGCAAGTCGATCACGCGGCAGGTATTCGTGCCGCCGGGCACCGTGTGCGCGGTGCCGCCGGATGCGACGCCCGCCTTCGACGTCGGCACGACGCCCGAGTCGCTGCTGCTGGTCCCGGGCGAGACGCGCGACGTCTACGTCACCATCACGCCGCGCAACGGCTTCACCGGGCCGGTCGCGCTGACGGTGGCCGGGCTGCCGCCCGGCGTCGATTACCAGCTCGCGCCGGGCAACCCGGCATTGACCGCCGGCGCCGTCGGCGCGCGCCTGCGCATCGCCGTCGCGGCCAGCGCCACGGCGACGGCCGAGCCCGCGCTGGTGACGGTGCGGGGGACGGCCGGCGGCCTCAGTGCGGCGGGCCTGCTCGACGTGGGCATCGCGCCGTCCGGCGACCCGATCGCGGCCCGGCTCGCCACCGTGCGGGCGGTGGAGCAGCGGGCGCACGAACTCAACGCGCAGCAGCTCGCGCGCGCGGCGTATCTCGACGCGATGGCGGCGTTCATGGCCGGGCGCCCGGGGATCGCGGCGGCGGGCGTCGACGTCGGGACGTCGACCGCCTGGGCCCGCTACACCGACGGCACGCTGCACTTCGTCGCGGAAAACCGCGATCCCGCACCCAGGGCACCGGCCGCGAGCCAAGCCGACGGCCCGCGCCCCAAGGCGCTGGGCGCGGCGCTGCCCGACGCAATGAAGGCGCGCGTGCTGCAGGCGTTCGGCCCGCGCTTCAGCGAGGGCGAGACCGCCGTCAACCAGATGCGCGGCTACTTTCAGGGCAAGGGCTGGACGTTGCGCGGGGGCGGCAGCGGCGCCACCGACGTCGGCTCGCTGAAGGGCGTCAGCGGCGACGGCTTCGTCTACATCAACGCCCACGGCGGCCGCGGCGTCATCGACGATCCCAGCGAGCCCGAATCCAAGATCTACGCGATCCAGTCGTCGACGCTCGCCGACGAGGACTACGAGAAGCTGTTCGCCGCAGACCTCAAGGCGAACCGCCTGATCCTGTTCACCGCCAAGAACGGCGACAGCACCATGGCGCCGGTCCAGGGCGACGGCAACGAGTTCAGCAACGAGTTCCTCGAGGTGCCGGCGGTGGACACGCGCTACGCCATCACCTACCGCTTCGTCGATGCGTACATGAGCTTCGCCAGCGAGAGCGTCGTCTGGATCGATGCCTGCTTCAGCAGCCTCAACAGCGCCTTCGTCAACGCCTTCCTGCGCAAGGGCGCCGGCGTCTACCTCGGCTGGTCCGACTACCTGTCGGTCGGCGCCGCGACCACCTCGGCGCCGTATTTCGTCGACCGGATGCTGGGGGCCAACCAGCACCCGACCAGGGAGTCGCCGCCGCAGCGCGCGTTTCCCTACGACCTCGTGCTGCAGGACATGGCGAAGAAGGGCCTCGACGTCGACAGGCAGCACAACGGCCAGCTGCAGGCGACGGTGAAGTCGGGCCTGCCGTACCCGCCGATCTTCGCGCCGTCCATCCGCTACGCGCTGGTCGACGAGTCCCTGGACACGCTGACGCTGGTCGGCGAGTTCGGCCCGCAGCAGGGGAAAGTCACGGTCGGGGGCACGGAGATCGCGGTCAAGTCGTGGTCGGCGGCGACCATCGTGGCCACGCTGCCGAGGAACGGCGCCGGCTCGTCCGGCGACGTCGTCGCCGAGGTCCGGGGCGCGAAGAGCAACGCGCGACAGCTCTCCGAGTGGTCGCTCGCGCTCACGTACCTGTGGGACCGCCCGTACTTCGGCTACCCGACGCTCAAAATGGAAGGCTCGGGCCATGTGCGCATCCGCGCCGACCTCGGCGGCTACCGGATGGCTCCGGCCGAAGCGCTGCAGTACAAGCCGCGCGGGGGTGCGACCGCCAGGGACAGCCATCTCGACGTCACGGCATCGGGCTCGTACTCCGACGGCGAATGCACGTTCCGGCTGAGCGGCAGCGCGAACTACGTCAGTCCGATCCTCGCCGGCGGCGCGGCAGTGCCGATCCTCGGCAACGGCTTCCGTCTCGCCGGGGACAGCAAACGGGCGGCGCTCGGCCTCGCCTTCGGGTTTTCACAATCGCCGCACGTCCTGACCATCAGCGGGGGCAGCGGCTGCGTCGCGGGGTCCTATCCGATCGCGCCGACGTTCGGACTCCTCGATGGCGCCATCGACCTGCCGCAGGACCAGTCCGACACTCCGGCGACGTTTTCCATGCCCGGGATCGTGTTCGCGCTGAGCGCGAGCTACGGCATCCCGGCGCTCTCGCGCCCCAACGAGTTCGGCGGCACGGTATCGTGGACGGCAGCAGCGGCAAAGCACCCCCCGCGCGAAGGCGTCGACGCCGGCAAGTGAGCGGCGTGACGGCGCGGCGGCGGCGCGAAATTCGACGGTGACTCGCAACCCTCGCCGGCGTAAGCGTTCCTGCACCTGCGTCAGGGCGGCGGCATCGAGGCCGGTGGCCGCGTGCAAGACCAGTTCTGGCTCCTGCTCCTGCACGGATTCCGCCACTTCCTGCCACCCGGCACCGATGTCGGACAAGCGCGGGTAACTTGGGTATCAATGCGGGTGATGGCCCGAATCTGCCCCGAGCGCCCAGAGCGAGGAAACGAGCTTGATCATCCAACAGGTACTTGAAGAGTCGGCAGTCAGATACCCGGCTCGCATCGCGTTGAAGACCGGTGATGCGGCAGTCCCGTACGCAGAGCTGGTGGAACGGGTCGCACGACTCGCGGCCGGGCTGTTGACTCTCGGCCTGTCGGCGGGCGATCGGGTCGCCGTGTTGCTGCCCAACACCGTCGAGTTCGCAACGACGTTGCTGGCCCTGAATTGGGGGGGGCTGATCGCAGTGCCGTTGTTTGCCGAATACCCTCCAGCGGAAAACCGGGAGATCCTCTCGAGTACGGCGGCCCGGGCCTTGATCACCTCGACGGCCTTGCTGCCCGGGGTGCCCGTCGATGCCCAGGCTTCGCTGACCTGGATCATACTGACCGAAGGCGAGGCCGGCGGTTGTCTTGCCTACGGCGACCTCATGGCCTCGGCCCCGCTGGCTGCCGAAAGGCCCAACGCCGCCGATCCCGATCCGATCGGGATCATCGTCCACACCTCGGGCTCGACCGGACGCCCCAAGGGCGTGGCCCAGTCTCAGGCACGCCTGATCGGCCGCGCCGACCTGTTCATCAAGGAGCTGTCGATCACGGCGGATGATCGCACGCTGACCGCCCACCACCTGGGCCGGCCAGTCTTTCTCGTCACCGACCTGTTGGTGATGCTGAGGGTCGGCGGTTGCCTCACGCTGGTCGAGCCACCGACAACCGACCTGTTTTGGCAACGTTACCGAGAGTGCCGGCCCACCTATTACCTGACCCCTCCCGGATACACCTATCAACTCCTGGACCTTGCCGGCACCGCAACCGCCGACCACTCCGACCTGAGATTCTGGATCAACGTGGGCGACCGGCCCGGCGAGGAACTGTCCCGACGCGTAACGACCCGGATCGGTCGTCCCTTCCTGAATATGTTCGGAATGACGGAGGCCGGCTTCCTGGCCATCACATCCCCGTCGAGCCCGCCGAAGCCGGGTTCCATCGGCAGGCCCATGGCCGGCGTCGAGGTGCAACTCGTGGATCAGGACAACCGGGAGGTCGACCCCGGCGAGGTGGGACGAATGCGGATTCGCTCGCCTTACATGATGGTCGGTTATTGGAACGACACCTTGTTGTCCCACCGCGTCATGGGCTCCGGTTGGCTCGAGACCCAGGACCTGATGCAGGTCGATCGGGACGGTGACTACCTGTTCAGGGGACGGGACAGCGAGACCATCGTGCGCAATGGCGCCAATGTCGCCTCGGTCCGCGTCGTCGAGTCCCTGCTCGAACACCCGGCGGTCGCCGAAGCGGTCCTGGTCGGTCTGCCGGACCCGTGCGAAGGACAGATCCCCATCGCCTTCTATCGCCTGAAGGCGGGGGCTGGCGATCCCGGCGAAGAATCACTGCGTGGCTGGGTGTCGACGCGGGTGGATGCCTGGTCCATTCCGGCACGCCACTTGCCACTCGACCGGTGGCCCACAACGCCGCAAGGAAAAGTCGACAAGAGGAAACTGATCGATATGGCCGAAACGCTGGCAGCCGGCTCGCCATGACAGGAGTGCCGCGCGTCCACCCCCGTTGCCTGTCGGAAGCTAATCCGGTCCTTCACCCGTCTGCGGTTCCGGCAACCAGAACGAGGCAATCCAGTTGATCAAGTTGACGGCAAGGGCGACGCCGGCCGCCGTATAGGCGACCCGGGTCGCATAGCTCGCGTCCAGCGGCAGCCAGTAGGCAATCCACTGGGTGAGGGCGGCGAAACAGGTCCCAAGCATGCGCCCGCCGACGTTGGCCGCGAAACTTTCGCCGGTGCCGCGCAGGTGCAGCGGAAAGACACGCGGCAGGTAGTTCCCCCAGAAACTGAACTGGGCCACCGTCAGGAAGCCGGCCAGGAAGATGCCGTATTCCAGATACCCGAGGCTCGCCACGCCCGCCCAGCCGAAGATCAGGGGCATGAGGACCAAGCCGGGCGCCAGGAACAGGCGGAACAGCCGCTGCCGGCTGACGATCACCAGCGCCAGGACCGCGAGTGCGACCCGCCCGCAGAGCCCGCCGATCTCCTGGATCTTGGTCACCTGCGCGGCGCTCGCCTGCTCGATCGAACCGGCAATGCGGCGCCTCTCGGCGGCAAACAAGGTCGCAATCTCGGTCTCGCTCCGGCCATCCGAGCGCCACTTGGTTGCCAACCCTTGCTGCCGGGCTTCCGGCAGTTGCGCAGCCAGGGCCTCCGCGACGCTGCCCTTTACCTCCGGCAGGCCGGGAACGATCTGCGGGACCTGCTGGATGGCGCCGAAGGCGGCACCAAAGCTGCAGGTGAACATGAGAGTGGTGACGACGGTCGTCCGGCGCAGCCGGGGCGAAAAAAGCTCGGCGATGTGCTGCCGCTTCAGGTTGCCGGCTTGGCGCTTCTGCTGCCAGGCGGGTGATTCGGGGAGCAGTGGGCGGATCAGAAGCAACGGGATGGCCGGGAGCAGCCCGGACATCAGCGTGTAACGCCAATCGGCATGCGGATTGCGGATCGTTCCGAGAAACCCCAGGAATTCGGGTAACCGAATAGGCGGCAACGACAGGGCGGGCAGTTGGAGGCCAAGGAAGAGCGGGGCCGGCTGGCCGACCGCCCATGCGGCGATGATGCCGCTGGCCAGCGCGACCATCAGCCCGCCGATCGAAGAGAAGGCCTGCGTGAAGCCCAGAGCCCCCTCGCGCTGCCGGTCATCGGGGAAGAGTTCGCTGAGCCACGCCACCGCGGCCACGAACTCGACGCTGACACCGACGAAGACTACGACGCGCCCCATCAGGAGCATCGGCAGACTGGTCGAGAAGCCGGATGCAAAGGCAGAGCCGGCATACAGCAGGATGCTCCAGGTCAGGATGCGCCGCCGCCCCACGCGATCCGTGAGATACCCGCCCAGCAGGCCGAACACCCCCCCGGCCAGGGCCGGAACGTAAAACAACAGGCTGAACCACAAGGTGAATTCGGGCGAGCCAGGATGGATACCGCCCAGTTCGATCAATGCCGGCCGCACGATCAGCGGCAGCATCAGCAGCTCGTAGATGTCGAAGGCGAAACCGAGCGCGGCAATCGCGCAAACCAGCCATTGCGTCGGCGTCAGCCGGGGCGACCGAGGGGCGTCAGACCGCGAGAAGACAGGTCTCGAGACCTTGCTCAACGGGAAGCCGACACCCGCGCCGAAGCAGGTCGGGACGCCGGCGCCAGTATCGACCGACTCACTCGTCGTTGACGGCGAAAAAGCTGTAGGTCTTCATGGCGAAGGGCTTCGCCATGAACCGGTTGAAGCCGACTTCCCGGATCGCCACCACCTTGGGATCGGAGACCACCTCGCCGCGAATGAAACTGAATGCGTACAGGGTGTTCGTGCGCTTCTGTTCCAGAACGACGTAGTACCGATTGTAAGCGTCTGCGGCGAGCGCAGCGATCATGGAATTGACCAGGAAGGCCTTGGCCTCCTCGAACATGCCCTCCTTGATCTGTCGCGTGATCAGGACCGCCTTGTCTCCCGGTTGGGGGTAGAAGCCTTCGTTGAAAGCGTCCAATACCCGGCAATATTCGTAACGCTGATCCTTAATCAGCCCTTTGGCGAGATCCCAGACGACGGGGGCGAGCGCTGTGATCTCGCCGACCTCGGGGGAATTGAGCATCAGCGTGATGGTCTCGTTCTTGTCCTCCGAGACCATCCAGTACACGTCTCTCACCAAAGAGTCCGCGGCGGCGGCCGGCAGGATCTTTTCGGTGATGATCTTTCGGTACGAGTCCAGCGCGTTCGGTTCAAGGTGGGCAATGTGGAGTATTCCGACGTCGCCTTTCCTGGGCTCGAAGTAGCCGGGTTTGGGTGGCGCCGCGAAGACCGACATCGACAACACCGCCATGCAGGCAAACACGATTGCTCTTTTCACGTTTTTCTCCCAGTGTCGCGCCGGATAGCGCCGGCGCGCGTCCTCGCTGACGAGGCGCCACCATTTCCGCGAGGTGACGACAAGTTTACCAAGCGCGCACAAGCCGCGCAGGGAGGTCGCGCTATCCGGCGAAGAATTCTTTACCTCGCCCGCGGTGCCGCGCCCCACCCGCCCTTGTCGAAGTTGCCAAGGCTGCCGTTCAACGTGGGTTTTCACTTGAAGACCCCGGCAATCCAGCTTCCGATCACGTCGCAGACATCATCCCGCGCGACACGAGAGCCGCAGGACATGGGCGCGATGGCTGCGTGACCCTCCTCGCGCGCATCCCGGGTGAGTTGGACTCCTGACGGCGGTGAGCCGACCCCGCGTCAGCGAGCCCGTCAGCGCAGGTCGTACCACACACCACGACCGCTTCCCCGCTGGTTCAGCGTGCCGCGTTCGACCAGTGCCCGGAAATGCTGTTTGAGCGTGTTGCGGCTGGCCCCGGTCAGCTTGATGGCCCCGCCGATGGTGACGCGGCCATGTTCGCGGGCAAATTCGACGATTTGCAGCGATAGTTCGGGCAGCGCCGCCAGAACGATCTTCTCGCGCTCGACCTTCTTCTCCAGTCGCCGCACCTGCTCGGCCAGCGATCGAAGAAAGAACACCAGCCACGGTTGCCAATCCGGTGCATTCGTGCGGATCGTCCCTTGCGTCTGTCGCAACGCCAGGTAGTAGGCCTCCTTGTTCTGCTCAATCACGCTTTCCAGCGAGCTGTAGGGAACGTATGCATACCCCGCATGCAGAAGCAACAACGTCGTCAGCACGCGACTCAGACGCCCATTGCCATCCTGGAAGGGATGAATCTCCAGAAAGACGACGACGCGCAGGGCGATGACGTTGGCGTCCGGCTGGCCTTCGCCGAGAAGGTTGTCTTCGAGGTCGAGCCGGGTGATGAAGCCGGCGAACATCGCCGCGGTCTTCTTGCGCACCAGCTCGGCGTCGTCGTACTGGTCGAGCTCGTTCAACTTCGCCAGCGCCCGCGCGAGCCACGGCTCGCCGCGGATCTGGCCGGGGCGCAACGGCCGGAAGCGATGAACAACCTCGGCCGCCGGCACCCGCGCCGTGTCCAAGCCGCCGGTGCCCGACATCGGCGCCAGCGTCCCGTCCTCGGGATGCGAGCGATAGCGGCGGTACGCGACCCGTCGCCCCAGGCGATCGAACTCGATGCCGGCGCGCAACAGGTTGCCGGAGGACAGTTCGAGGTCCACCCCGGCCGCAGCCCAGGCGTTGCGCCGGACGCGATCGCGGCTCCTGGCACGAAGCTCGTTCTGGCTGAAGGCCAGCGCCGCGACGGGGCCCGGTTGCCCACCTGCCACGCGACGGCACGACGACTGCCGCCGATGCCGTCGTAAGTCGGCGTTGGGCACCCGAGCAGGTCGCGACGGATGTTGGTGAACCAACTCATCACAGCCCCTTGCCGGTGGTGACTCGGCCCTGCCGGACCCGGACGTTCCCGGACGCGCGCGCGAGCGCGGCTTCGACCGTGCGGATCCACGGTTCCTCGATCAGATCCCCGAGGCGCGTCCACACCGCATCGCGCGCGGTGTCGCCCATCAGCCTCCAGCGCCACGTGCGTCGCGTGCGCGTCGATCGCGAGTTTGGCGGCCGCGGAGCAATTTTCCATCAGGGTCTGTTCAGGATTTGCGCGTAGCGTTGCACCATTCGCGCCAACGCGGCCGGCTGTCGCACCGTGTTGACGACCACCGTCAGGCGGTTGAACGAGCCCTGCATCGGAAAGGAGCGTCGGCATGAACCCACTGAACACCGCGATCGACGCACGCCCATGGTTCGGGCGGCACGCGACGATATCCACTGGCTTTGTCGACCCGGCGCGCAGTGACCCGAGCCCGAGCGCCCGCGCCAGCGTCAAGCGCGTTTTGTACATCGACGACGAGGAATCGATCATCTTCCTGATGACGCGCATTCTCAAGCATCGGGGCTTCCGGGTCAGCGGTTACACCGATCCGGTTGAGGCCCTTGCGGCGGCCCGAGCCAACCCGGATCAGTTCGACCTTGCGGTAACCGACTTCAAGATGCCCCGGCTTTCCGGGCTGGACGTTGCACGCGCCCTGAAAGAGATCCGGCCGGACCTGCCGGTGGTGATGGCGTCCGGATTCATCACCGATCAGGTTCGTGTCGATGCCCTGGCAGCGGGCGTACGGGCCATGCTCGACAAGCCGTTCACGATCGACCAACTGTGCGAAGCTGTCGGAGCGACCGCGTAGCCCGCCCGGCCCGGCGGACTCTATTGCCTACGCATCGCCCGGGTGAACGGATTCGGCATCGACGCGAAATCCGAGATCGCATTTCAGCCATCCGGCAGCGCATTTGCCAGCCGCTCGCTCGATGGAGGGCCAGGCAAGGCATCGACTTCGAAATACGCATCTCCTCCCTTGTTGCGTTTCGATCTGAGTATTCTTTCCAGGAAGTAGACTTGCCGAACAACCGTGGCCACTTCCAACGTGCTCTCGCGCGGCCTCAAGTTGCGTCGCTTGCCTGCCGATACTGGTGATGCGCCGGAGCGGCAGTGCCAAGGCACGGATTGGTGCATCGAGCCGTGCACGCCGCGTCCGTCCCACGCAGGAGGTGTCCCCATGATGCAAACGCCGTCGGCACGACTCTGCGCAGCCGCGGCTGCGGCCTGGATGTGCATGGTCGCGCCCGCGGGACAGGCACAGACCGACGCGATCAGGCATCTCGTCGCCGCGACGCCGCCCGAGCAGGTCACCGTCTACACCGCCAGGCGGGTGCTGACGATGGAGCGCAGCAACCCCACCGCGACCGCGGTGGCGGTCGCGGGCAAGCGCATCGTCGTCGCCGGCTCGCTCGACGACGTGAAGGCGGTCCTCGGTGACCGCAGCTACACGCTGGACCAGACCTTTCGGGACAAGGTCATCGTGCCCGGCCTCATCGACCAGCATCTGCACCCGATCCTGGGCGCGCTGACGCTGTCGACCGAGGTCATCGCCACCGAGGACTGGGTGCTGCCGGGCCGCACCATCAAGGCGGCGAACAGCCCGGCCGAATACCAGGCCCGGCTGCGCGCCGCCGCCGCGGCGATGAAGGATCCCGGCGAGTGGCTCTTCTCCTGGGGCTACCAGGCGTTGTGGCACGGCAAGCTCGATCGCGCGACGCTCGACGCCATCAGCACGACCCGGCCGATCGTCGTCTGGCAGCGCTCGTGCCACGAGTTCTACCTCAACTCGGCGGCGATCAAGGCGCTGGGACTCACCGAGGCGGCGATGCAGGGCAAGGGACGCGCCAGCACGATGATGAACTGGCAGGAGGGGCACTGGTGGGAGACGGGGATGAACCTGATCCTCGACCCCGTGCTCAAGGCGTTCGCGACGCCGCAGCGGATGACCTTCGGACTCAAGCAGATGGTCGCCTACCTGCACTCGCACGGCGTGACCGCGTACAACGAGCCCGGCGCGCTGTACACGCCGGACATCTGGCGGCTCTACCAGCAGATCCTGGGCGCGCCGGACGTGCCGATGTACAGCTATTTCCTGGTGGACGGCCGCAGCCAGGCCGACGCCGGGCTCGGGCTCGCCGAGTCGCTGGCCGACGCGCAGAAGCAGGTCGCGATGGCGCCCGAGGGCAAGGTGTCGTTCTTCGCGAAGCAGATCAAGCTGTTCGCCGACGGCGCCATCATCTCGCAGTTGATGCGGATGAACGGCGGCTACCTCGACGGCCATCAGGGCGAGTGGATGATGCCGCCGGCGACGCTCGACGAGCGGACGAAGCTCTACTGGGACGCCGGCTACCAGATCCACATCCACGTCAACGGCGACGAGGGCCTGGAGGTAGTGCTCGGCATCCTCGAGAAGCGGATGCGTGAGAACCCGCGCGCAGACCATCGCACGGTCATCGTCCATTTCGCCAATTCCACCGAGGCTCAGGTCGCGCGCATCGCGCGGCTGGGCGCCATCGTCAGCGCCAACCCCTATTACACCGTCGGCTTCGCCGACAAGTACGGCCAGGTCGGGCTCGGGCAGCCGCGTGCCGACCAGATGGTGCGCTCGGCCTCGGTGGTGAAGCGCAGCATCCCGCTGTCGTTCCATTCCGACCTGCCGATGGGCCCCAGCGATCCGCTGTTCTTCGTCTGGTGCGCGGTCAACCGCGTGACGCCGTCGGGCCGCGTGGCCGGACCCGACCAGCGCATCGGCGTCGACGACGCGATGCGCGCCGTCACCATCGAGGCCGCGTATTCGTGGCGCAGGGAAGACGAACTGGGAAGCATCGCCCCCGGCAAGATCGCCAACTTCACCGTCCTCGAGGGGGATCCCTACGCCACCGAGCCGATGAGAATCAAGGACATCCCGATCTGGGGCACGGTGTTCGAGGGCCGGCCATTCCCGATTCCCGCGGAGCAGCGCGGGTCCACCGCAGCGGCTGCCGCCACGGACCCGTGGCGCCACGCCGACCGGCACGCGGCAGGAGCCGCCGAAGACGACGGCGACGGCGATGCCTGCGGCGTGTCGCACCTGATCCTGGCGGCGCTCGCCCGTTTGGCGCAGGCCCCGCCGCTGCCTGGCGCCATGGCGAAGGCGCCGCTCTCGACGCTCCGCTGATCCCCCGGTCCTGCCGTCGCCGCCGTTCCCACCCCTGTTCTGGAGTCCATGATGCTCACGCCAACCTCGATCCCGGGCCCCCGCCTGCCCTCAAGCGCCCGGCTGCCTTCGATCCTCGCCGCGTGCCTGCTCGTCGTCGCAAGTCCGTCGGCCGTCGCGCAGGCGACCTCGGCCGCGCCGACGTCGGCGTCCGATGCCAGCGCGCTGGCCGACAAGCTCGCCAATCCCATCGCCAACCTGATCTCGGTGCCGTTCCAGTTCAACTACGACCGGGGCATCGGCAGCCACCATGACGGGAGCGTGGTCACGCTGAAGTTCCAGCCGGTGATCCCGATCACGGTCAACACGGAGTGGAACTACATCGTGCGCCCGATCGTTCCCGTCGAGTGGATGCGCGACGTCAACGGGTTCAGCGGCACCGGCGTCGGCCCGATCGCGATCGAGACGTTCTTCTCGCCCAACCGGGGAGACGACGTCATCTGGGGTGCCGGGCCGTACCTGTCCCTCCCGTCGGCGTCGGGTCCCGAGTACGGCAGCAAGCAGTGGGGCGCCGGCGTGAGCGCCGTCGGCATGATCCGGCCCGGTTCCTGGACCATCGGCATGCTCGGTTATCAGTCATGGAATGTCGGCGGCTCGGCCATCGGCGGGACCGCCAACAACACCTACTGGCAGCCCTTCGCTTCCTACGTGACCAAGGACGCGTGGACGTTCACGCTCGACACCGAGTCCAACTACAACTGGGATACGCACCGTTCGTCCAACCCGATGAACGTGATCGTGTCGAAGCTCACCTACATCGAAAAACTGCCGGTGTCGTTCGCGCTCGGTGTGCGCTACTACCTTTCCAGCACGCCTGGCGGCCCCGAGGGATGGGGCGGGCGCGCCACGGTGAGTTTCATATTCCCGAAATGAGCGGCCGGTCGAACCCGTCCGCTGTAGCCCCATGAATCGTTGCTCCCTGTTCGCCAAAGCGTTCAAGATAGTTGCAGACGTCGGCGACGAGTCGTCGAGGCTGCTCGCTGCTCAAGGGCGCGTCAATGACGAGGTTCAGAGTTTCCGCTCTCAGCGGCGACGTAGAGCGTGGATGCTCCATTTACCGCCGCCGCCAGTGATTCAGGCGACATCAACCCCTGGTGTCGCAAGACGCATTGGTCGCGGAAGTACACCGCCACGGCAGGAAATCCGACGAACTGGGCATTTCTGAGCTCCTCCATCTCGCTTTCAGTCATGTGCTCCCAGACCAGCAGCCGAAAATCAGCGCCGGGGAAGGTCTCCTTCGTCGCCCGAGCAGTTTCCTGCATCTTCTTGTCCAGACCCATCGTTCCGTCGAGCAAGAAGAAGACAAACCGCAACCCGTCATAGCCCGGCCCGGGCCGGATGAAGCCGCGTGGTCGTTCTTGCACCGGGTCCTCGATGCCGGGGTAGATGCCGGATCGCAGGCAGGTGGCAGGGTTCGGAGCAACTGTGATCATCAGTGCGCTGGTGATCAGCCCCTGAGTGTCGGTCTGAAGTGTCAGATTGGCGATTGGCACGTCAAGCCAGTTCTGGTCCAATTCTCCCGTAGGCTGGCAGCCCGCGGCGCAGGGGTCGCCGTTGCTGGTCGTAGCCAGCTCGAACCTTGGGCGACGATCCGAGTTGCGTAGCAGTGTTTCGATCTTGCTGGACCAATACGCCATCACAGCACGCCGACCACGCAGGGGTACGGCCATGCCGTTCCGGTGCACGCTTTGCGAGTCGTAGGTCACAAACGGTGACAGCGCGTCTTTCAGCCAAGTAACGTCAAGGGTATTGAAGGCGAGTGCGTATCGCACGCAGGCCTGCGCCTGCGCTTCGGAAGTCTGCGCTCCGATCCAGCGCGAAATGCGTTCGTCAAGCGGCAATGTGCGGGGCGCGATCACCTGATTTCCAGTTCAACGTCGGTGCCGCGTCAACCTTTCACGCACACGACCTGCTTCAGCGTGTGCAAGATTTCGGTGAGGTCGTCCTGGTTGGCCATCACGACGTCGATGTCCTTGTAGGCACCGGGGATCTCGTCGAGCACGCCCTTGTCCTTGCGGCAGATGACGCCGCGCGTCTGCGCCTCGAGGTCGGCCTCGGTGAAGGTCTTCTCGGCGGCCGTCCGGCTCATCCGGCGCCCGGCGCCATGTGCGCTCGAGCAGAAGCTTTCTGCGTTACCCTTCCCGCGGACGATGTAGCTGCGCGCCCCCATGCTGCCGGGCACGATGCCGACGTCACCTTCGCGCGCCCGGATCGCGCCCTTGCGCGTGATCCAGACGTTGGCACCGTAGTGGTGCTCGAGCGCGATGTAGTTGTGATGGCAGTTGACGATCTCCGTCGTCACCGTAAAGGGCGGCAGGTGCCGGGCCACCGCGGTGAGGACGAGGTCGAGCATTGCCTGGCGGTTGGCGAACGCGTATTCCTGTGCCCAGTGGACCGCCTCGACGTAGTTGTCGAAGTGCTCGCTGCCCTCCGGGAAGTAGGCGAGATCACGGTCGGGCAGGTGAATCATCCAACGCTCCATGTCCGCCCGCGCCAGCTTGATGAAATAGTCGGCCATGGCGTTGCCGATGCCCCGACTGCCCGAGTGCAGCATCACCCAGACCTGATTGTCCTCGTCCAGGCAGACCTCGATGAAGTGGTTGCCGCCCCCGAGGGTGCCCATCTGGTTGACCCACTTCGAGAACTTGCCGAAGGCCTTCAGCAGCTCCGGATGGCGCTCGGTCAGGGAATTGAGGCGCGCCTCGAACGGCAGTGCGACGTCGGCCAGGACCCGTTCGTCGCGGTGCTGGGCTCGACCCACCGGGACGTCGCGGCTGATCTGGTCGAAAACCTTCTTGAGCGACCTCTCATCGATCTCGTTGGCCGTCAGCGACAGCCGCGCCGCCACCATGCCGCAGCCGATGTCGACGCCGACGGCAGCCGGGATGATCGCCTTGTGCGTCGCGATCACCGAACCAATGGTCGCGCCGATGCCGACGTGGACGTCCGGCATCGCGGCGACGTGGTGGTGCACGAACGGCAGCGTGGCGAGATTGGCCAGCTGCTCCTTCGAACGCGCGTCGACCTCGTCGGTCCAGATCTTGACCGGCACGCGCTGGCCGGTAATGACTTCTCGTACAGGCATGATGCCTCCTCCGGAACCCAGAGGGCTCCGTGTGGGGTTCCGTGGGTCAGCCTCGTTGCGAGTACGGAGAGCTGCCGGGCGCCTAACCGATGGCCGGCTCGATCGCCTCCGGCCAGTGTTCCGCCGAGATCCCGGCCACGGCGCGCTGCATTTCGTCGACCAGAGCTGCCAGCCGGGACGCCAGCTGCGGCTTGCGCGCTCCCTTGAGGGCTGCTTTCGCGCGTCGCGTGGCCGCACCAATTGCCGCCCGGACGCCCGACGGCAGTCCAAGCTGACGCAACATGTCGTCCGACATCATCAGGTAGATGAACACGGCAACCACGTCGGTCTCGGGCACCGGGGCACCGTTGTGCTCGTGGAAGGTCTGCCGCAACCAATCCACGACGCAGCCGGCAACACCCACGGCAAGGAGATCCCCATAGGTGCATGGATGGTCGGCGGGGGGCGTTTGGTCCAGATACGCGCAGACGCCTACCGGCGTGAAGCCCCGGTAGTCCGGGCCGTCCGACCAATACGGCGCCGACCGAAGCCGGTTCGAGGCATCCTCTGCTTCAACCTTGCGCAAGAACGCCGGGATTTCACCGTCATCGTAGTCGGGGGCAGGCTCCATGACACGGGGGAGCGAGAATCGAATTCCCGGATCGTAGCCCGAAACGGGTGACCGCATGGATGCGCAAATCTTGATGCTCGACTGGCCTCGACGCATGACGGCAGGCACCGCCAGGTCGTCGAAGCACATCATCATCGGAGCCGGCGCAGATTGCACCGTACCCACGCCGCCCCAGCCCGCTGCGAGCATCGGCCGCACCGCGTGCAGTTCCGGCATGTCCTTCGCCCGGTCGGCCTCGGCCCGCGGGTGCACGAGCAGGAAGTTGGTCTGCGCGGACACCAGCTGGTACGCCACCGCCAGGTCCTGCGCCTCCTTCCTGGCCGTCGGCTCGCCGATGGCGAGGAGCTGCCCGACCCGCGCGGCGCCGACCATCCGCGCGAGGTTCCCGGTGTCGGCGCCGGGTGCGCCGATCGCGGCACCGGCTACCGTCTCGTCGGTTTCCCCCTGCGCGCGGCGGCCGACCAACCGCACTTCGCCGTCCGTCCACTGCCTCAACTGCGCGTACACGGTCACCGTGTCGCCATCGAACACGCCGGTGGGCAGCGGCGACATCCACGCCACCTCGGTCCCGGCCGGCCACTCGATGCGGCAGGACGCCAGTCGCGACGTGCGCAGCCGCGCGAACATCCGGAGAACCGCCGGCCCGACCGCTTCCCCCGGCGCCACGAAGTCGCAGGCGCCGCCGGTTGCTTCCGCCAGCCGGCGCAGGTGGGTCTCGGCGGGGCTCGCGCCGATGCCGACGATGAACACCCGGTGCCCCGCCGCGACGGCAGCGTCGATGGCCCCGTCGATCGCCTCGATCTCGCCGTCGGTGATCAGCAGCACGTCGCTGCGCACGGTCTGCGCCAGCGCGAACGTGGACAGCAGAGCGGCCTCCATCTCGGTACCGCCGAGGTCTGCCTCCAGGCCCGCGAGCCACGCCGCTGCCGCCGCGCGGGAAGCGGCGGCGACCTTCCACAACCCGCGCGAGCGATGCTCGACCGTGCTGCCGAAGCGCGACAGGGAGAACCGGTCGCCGTCGGCGAGCCCGGTGACGATCTCGGCGAGCGCCCGGCTCGCCGCCCGGATGCTGTCGCCGTTCATTGAGCCCGAGCAGTCGACGAGGATGTTCACGGCGACCGGCGCCGGGCCAGTGGCCGGAACGCGCGGGCGGAAAGTCACCAGCGCCGCAGTCGTGCCCGGCGCCGCGGCGTCGGCGGCGATGACGGCGGCAGAGTGGTGCTGCAATTGGTCGACGACCAGGACGAAGTCGCGGTCGAGGGCTCCCCGGCGCGCCAGCGTGACGGTCACCACGCCTTCCGCCAGCGCGACCGCAATCGGATGCGACGGCGACGCGACCCGCGCGCGTGCCAACTCGCCGTGCAGTTGCAGCCTGAGTGCGAACGGGTACTCGACCTCGAGGCTGGGAGCGGTGACCTGGTGCGGCCGCAGGCCACCGACGCGCACCGGGTCGCCGTAACGCGGTGCGATCACCGTCGGCAGCAGCAACCGCAGGCCGCCCTGCTCAAATTGCAGCACCTGCCCGTAGCGCAGCGTGACCACGCAGGTCTCGCCCGCCGCCAGGTTGCCGAGGTTAAGCGTGTAGCTCTCGTCGCGGTTGGTCTCCAGCATGACGGCGGCGTCGCCCGCCGAGAGCGTCTCCTCGTACCGGGCCTCGGCATCGGCCTTCGGCACGACGGTCCCGGCGAGGCGGCGCTCTCCAAGCACGACGTCGACGCCGAGCAGGACCGCGCGCCACGGCAGCGGAAAGGTGTAGACCACCTCGACGTTCGCCTTGGTCGGATTCCGGAATCGCTGCTCGACCGCCATCTCGAGGAAGCCGCCCTTCACGTTCCCGCTGGCCTCTACCCCTTCCAACAGCAGCGGCTCGCCGCCGCGCGTCCGCAAGCCCGTCAACACCTCGTTCGTCATTTCTTGTTCTCCTTGTTCTTGGCCCCAATGGTCCCGGTCACGTCGCCGTAGACCTGCATCACTCCGGCCACCAGCCGGCGCACCTGCTCGGGCGAGAGTCCCGCCCGGCCCGGCTCGATCACGAGTTCCACGCCATCCGCCACCAGCAGGTGGCTGCAGACCTCGACCGAGCCGGGCAGTCGTGGTCGCGGCGGTACCGGCGCCGTCTCGCCGTGCAGCAAGTCGCGGATACGCTCCAGCGACACCCCCGCCTCGGTCCACTTGCGGATCTGCAGCAGTTGCTCGAGGTGCCGCGGCCCGTACCGCGCCGCCCGCGTCTCGCCTTCCGGCCGATCGACCAGGCCGATCTGGATGTAGTAGCGGACGGTCCGGATCGGCAGATCGGCGAGCACGCACAAATCGGCGAGCGGATACCAGGGTTCGGGGCTGGCGGGCTTATTCATACACTACATACTAACAGCGTCGCTGTTTTTACGCAATGGCGAGACGGCAGGTCCTTCCTCGGAATCATCCCGAGTCCGACCGGCGCGGTTTCCGCCAGAACGTGTTACCGGGAGTTCCGTAGAACTCGTTATCCGCAGGCGGGCTGAGTTCGCGGCCGGGCGACAAACTCCTCGGCGAAAATCGACGCCCACCCCGGGAGATATTGCGACAGCCCATGAGCAGTTACTGGCCGCGGCACAATCCGTCCGCCCGGGGCGAACTCGCGCTCCCCGTTCCGTCGTGGCCAATGTCACCGCCGCCCCCCCCGGCCACGGCCAATCTCAGGATCGCGCCGGTGCGGGTTCGCAGAGGCTGGTCGCCTGAACCAAGGCCCGTGCCTTCAGCTTGTCGCCGTCGCCCAGCAGAGCGTGGACGTACCGATCCCCCTTGATCTGCTGCTGGTGATCGACCCAGGCGGTGACGGCGTTCTCCGCACCCCGCAGGTTCTCGCCGACGGGGGCGAGGTCCTGTTCCGGGATGCCGTTGGCGAATACCCTTCCTCTCCATTTGGGTGCTCGGCATCTCGTCTCCCGGCGGGTCCGGCGGCATTGCCGAACGCTGGAGACCAAGATACCGGGTCGCAGGCTCACCGAATGCGCCCGTCTGAAGAGCGGGCGCAACCCGCGGCCCGATCGACGGCGAAAGGCCACCGCCGCGGTGCTGTGGAAGGCCCGGTACCGGAGTGACGGTATCGCCCCAAGCCGTGGCACGCGCCGACGGCGGCGCAGACTGGTGATGGGCGGTCAGACCGGATTGGGCTCATTCAGTGAGCCTTTATGCTGTCACAATCATCGCATGGGATACGACATCATCGGCGACATCCACGGCCACGTAGACAAACCGACCGCGTTCTTCTTCGGTCACCACTGTTGGACCAGCGTTCCGGCGCCGCTGACAAGCCACGTCGCCCATAGCGCCGGGCTCGGCGTTCCGCTGGCCGCCTATCACTGCGACGGCGAGTCGGTGCTGCCGGCGCGCAACTTCGTCAGCGACGCTGGATCGTAGGTCGGCAACCGGGTCGGCGCGAAACCGCGAACTTCTCACATCGGAGAGTGCACGATGACCATCGCTTCAGAAAGGACTGACCCGTTGGTTGCCGCGGCCGAGGCCGGCGACACCTACGCCCAGTTTCGACTCGCCGAAGCCCTGCGCAAGGGGGAGGGAGCGGTGCAAGACCTCGAGGCCGCGCTGCATTGGTATCGCGCCGCCGCCGAACAGGGACACGCGGATGCGCAGAACAACCTGGGCTCGATGTACCTGAACGCCACAGGTACGCCGAGGGACGTCGACGCGGCCGAACTGGGCGACGTGGTCGCCATGGGCAATCTCTCCGACTACCGGGAGGATCTGGAACGGCTCGCGCTCGACGGCAGCCTCACCGCAACGCACTTTCTCGCCAGGATGTACGAACGCGGGTTGGCCGTGGAACAGGACAATGCCATCCTCTACGCCTGGGTTCGCTGGGGTGCGCGCGAGTGCGGACCACGGGCCGACGACGATTTGCGCGCCAGCCTCCCTGCCTGGCTGGCGCTGCTGGAGCAGGATCTTCCCGCCGCGGATCAGGAGCGCGGCCTCGCCACGTTGGCGGTCTTCGAGGCCGCCCGCGACGCGCTGCACCGCGATTGGGGCAAACGCCCGGCATGATGCTGTCGATTCTGCAAGATCCAGTACAGCGTGGCGGTCGCCAATCCCGCCACCACGAACGCCCAGAAGCCCCAGTCCAGGCCCTGCCGTTGCAGATAGTCTGCGAACGAGCCTTCCGGCGGCCCCGAGTTGCTCCCGCTGCCGTGGTACGCGATCCACGCGGCGGCAACGTACAAGCTGCATCCGAGCCCCGTTCCGACGGCGGCCGTCACGTACGCCGACGGCCGAACGACGGTGGACAGCACGAACAGGCAGGGCAGCAGCAGGAACACGGTCGCGCCGTAGGACACGACGCTGCTCAAGGCGAAGAGGAACAGGAACGACAGCAGCGGGTTGCTCCCGGGCATCGCGATCGCCAGTCCCAGGCTATAGAGCAGCGCAATGGGCAAGGGCGCAATGGCCACCGCGCTCCACGAGACCCGCAGCGGCCGCTTCATCGCCGCCCCCGCGTCGGCGACCGCCCGTTCACGCGCGTGCCGTCCACGCCGTCGCCCGCGTCATGCCAGCCGCTCCCCCAACGTCGCCGCCGCCCGCTCGCTCATCACCATCGCCAGGTGCATCCGGGCCCGCGTCGCGCCGACGTAGAGCCGGCGCGCGACCTTGTCGTCGAGCGCGGCGAAGTCGATCTCGGTCAGGATGATGCAGGGTGCGGACTGGCCCTTGAACCGAAACACCGTCTCGACCAGGATGTCGCCGTCCTGGAACACCGGGTTCCCCGCGCCGTCGTAGCTGCCGTCGAAGCGGCGCAGCGTGTAGGCGCCGAGCCGGTCGAAGGACATCAGCGCCGAGCGCTCACGCCCGCAGTACGTCAGCACCGCGATGTCGTCGGGCTTGAACCCGGCGCTGCGAGCCTTGGAGATCGCCGCGACGGTCGCGTCCTTGAGGCCGGCGAAGTCGGCATAGGTGGCGAAGTCGATGTCGTCGCCCGGCAATGGACCGGCGGCCTCGACGCGTTCGCCGACGTCGACGAAGAACCCGATCTGCCGCAATATCTCGCGCGGCGTCCGGTAGTTGGCGTCGGCGCGCAGCGTCACCCATCCCGGCAATTCGATTCGCGGCCGGTCGTAGAGGTTCTGCAGCGGGTCTTCGAGCCACCACCCCCTGCCCTGCGGCTTGAGGCAGGCGAGCAGCGCGTCCGCCCACGACTGCGTGAAGTCCTGGCCCTCGTCGACTACCAGCACGTCGAGCAGGTCGTTCGGCGCCGGCGGCCTCGCGATGTACGCTGCCGCCAACCGCTCGAACACGCCCGGCTGGCCGAAGTCCGGCGCGTTCCCGGCGGAACGCATCTCCTGGTCGCCGAGCATGTGGAAGGTCGTCACCTCGACCCCAGGCGGGACCAGCCGCGCCAGATGGTCGGCCAGCGGGCGGTTGTAGCAGACGTAGCGGGCGCGCTGCCCCCTGGCCGCGGCATCCTCCAGGATCCGCAGCGCCAGCTGCGTCTTGCCCGAGCCCGCGGTGCCGATCACGCGCAGCCGGAACGGCTCGAACTCCAGCCGCCGCGCCCACGTCGCCAACCCGCCCGACAGGCGGGTGACCCAGGTCCGCGCCTGACCGACCATCGCGCTGGGGTCGAGGGTCAACTCGAGCTCGTCCGAGAGAAACGCGTGCACCGCGGCCGCGGTGACGCCCGCCACGAAGGGCTGCGCCGCCAGCATCGCGGTGACCACATTGACGAGCCGGTCGGCCGTGCGCACGTCGACGATGCGCTCGGGCGCGATGCCTGCGGTCGCCGGACTCAGGACGCGATGATCGGGGCAGTACAGCAGGTAATCCAGCGCCAGGCGCTGCCCGGCGTGCCCCTGCTTGAAGCGCGAGTGCAGCGACTCGATCGAGCGCTGCATCTGGCGGGCCACGCTCTTGGACTTGCCCGGGTAACGCTTGAGCAGGCCGTCCGGCGTCTCTTCCAGCGGCCCGTTCTTCTGTTCGACCAGGATCACCTGCCCGTTCGGACCGACGACGATGAAGTCGATTTCGCCGTACACCGAGTAGCCGTGGTCGAGCCGCGTCCAGTGCACGCCGTGGAAGACGCAGCAATCTTCCGCCAACCCGGCGGCGAGGCGGCGAAGCGTCGCGGTCTCGAACGGCGCGGCGCCGCCGGCTTCCAGCGCTTCCCAGCCGTCGGGGAGGATGCGGGCCATCAGGTTTCCTGTCGGGCGGGTGTCGCCCCCGAGCCTACCTGAAATGCGACCCGACGCACGTCGGCCGCGCGCCTGCGGGGGCTCGACCGAAGCCGCCCCCGCGGGCGGCTCAGTTCCTGAGGCAGTAGGCGCCGCTGGTGTGGTAGCCGCTCGGACAGGACCCTGCCTTGGGGACGGGCTCCTGGGCCAGCGCGGCAAATGGCAGCGCGAGCATCAGCAGTCCGGTGGCGAGAGTCCATCCCGCCGTGGAGCGGCGTCGAGGCAGGGTTTCGATCAAGATGGATTCCTCAGGAAAGCCGGCAGGTCGTCGACCGACCCATCCGAGGCCGGATCGGGGACCGTGCTCGCTGCCCGCGAACGTCGTTTCGGGGTCGTGATGGCCAACACACAGGCCAGCGCCCCCTCGCCGAAATGCTGCGGCACCGTCAGGACATGGTACGCGCCGGAGGCGGTCCGGGCCCTCATCGCCCCCAGGAACGCATGGTATGCCTGCAGCGTCATTCCGCGCTGCGACGACAGGGCGCCACAGATGCCGTGGAACCCGGGAACGGCCGATGCCTCGAGTTCGGTCGAGAGCGCGGCTATGGCCGCCAACGGCGAGGCACCCTTGCCGGCGACCAGCGTCGCCTGCGTCCCGTCGTCGAGCACGGTCAACAGGTCGGCCCAGTCGACGCAGACCATGCTCTCCGTCAGCACGGGAGCAATGATCGCGCGCGCCAGCAGCGCGAGATTGGCGAAAGGGCTGCTCCCCCGAGCCGCGACCACCAGCGCGCCCTGGACCACCGTTTCGGGGCCGACGATTGCACCCGGAGCGAGCACGAGGGTCGTGTCTCTGCGCCTCGCCAGAGCCGACGCCAGCGATAGGGCGGCCGGCATTTCCGACTCATTGCCGCAGACGACGATGCTGAGGTCGAAATCGCCGTCGGGAACCCGGTCGAAGCTCGCCATGCTCCAGTTCGACCGTTCGCGGTGGTGCGCAAGCTCCCCGCGACGGGCAACGAGCCGGCCGAGTTCAACCGGCGCGGTCGAGGCGACGAGCACCCGGAACTCTTCCCTCGGACTCTCGTCCCTCCGCGATGGCTGCTGTGCGTCCAATGTGCCTCCTCTCCATCGACTCGACCGTCACGCTCTCCGACGATCAAGCCGCTCCCGCCAGCTGCTCGCAGAGCGCGGTCGCCTGCACCAGCGCCCGCGTCTTCAGCTTGTCGCCGTTGCCGAGCAGGACGTGGGCGTACCGGTCTCCGTCGATGGGCTGGACGTGATCGATCCAGGCCGTGACGGCGTTGACGGCGCCCCACAGCGTCTCGCCCGCCGGGGTCAACTTCAGGTGAGGAACGCCGTCGCGGAAGAGTCGCTCGACCTCCTTGCGCGTCGCCCGCAGGTTCTCCATCCGGGTCTCGTAGGCCCTGAGCACGGCAAGGTTCCGATCGGCCGTCACCGGGCGGGCCGGGTCGGGCAACACGCCGCAAAGGAAGGCCTTGAACGCCTCCCGGTCGCAGCGGCGCTGCGCAAGGCGATTGAACAGCGCCTGGGCCTCGGCGCATTGCCGAACGGAGAAGTCGAAGAACGCCTTCGCCTCCTCCTCGAGCCGCTCGACGCTGCTGTCGTGCGCGTGGCGGAAGACCTTCCCGGTCGCCTTCCGGTTCAACGCCAGCGACAGCGTGTTCTGGCAAACCACCCGCACGGTGGTCAGCCGAATGTCGATCGCCACCGATCCGTCGTGGCTGTTGGCGAACAGGAGATAGGTCTCCACCGGATCGTCCTTGCCGACCAGGATGTCCCGCGGCAGCTTGGCCAGCAGCCAGACGACCTCCCCGTGCCGCAGGTACCCGCCGGTGTGGTACACCCGCGCGCCCTGCCCGAGGAGCGCATCGAAGAGCCTCGCGCCATCCCCGTTCTGCAGCGGACGAAACTCCGGATGCACGACCCCCACCACCCGGTTCGGGGACCCCGGAGGCTGGTCGTCGCGCACCACCGCCACGCGATGACCGATGCGCGACTGCGGCTCTCCGGCCGGCACGATCGGCACCAGGCTGACCGTCCAGTCCAGACCCCCGGCGTCCAGCGCTTCGTCGATCGTTGCCGCCTGCGCAAGCTTGGTGCCCAGCCCATGCCAGGGCTTGCTGCCGAAGTAGAACATCTGCCCGATGTCGTGAGCCACCTGTCACCTCCCGAAGTTCACCAGAAGTCAGGTTATCGCACGGGGGGCTCACCCGATGCGCCTGGTGCCGGGGATCATCGTCATATCCGGATCCGTGAAGCACCCATGAGCCCTCCCGCCGCGTCACCCCGCTCGCCCGTTGCCCGAAAGCCCATCGACGGTCCAGGAAGCCCGCTACGACCGTGCCGCGGCATTCTCTTTGTCCGCGTCCTCCCCTATGATGACTCCCTCGATCGGGCTCACCACGTCAGCCCGGCGTTTCTCGCACGACCGGCGGAGGGCGGCATGAGCAGCATGGAGCGGGTCTACCAGATCGACCAGATGCTTGGCGGGCGCAAGCTCGTCACCCGCAGCGAGCTGCAGGAGCGCCTCGGCGTGTCGTGGGCGACGCTCAAGCGCGACCTCGCCTATCTCAAGGATCGGCTGCACGCGCCGATCGTCTTCGACCGCGAGCTCGGCGGCTACCGCTTCGACCACGAGTCCAAACGCGTCGGCCCGCAGTACGAGCTGCCCGGGCTGTGGTTCTCGGCCGAGGAGATCCACGCGCTGCTCACCATGCAGCACCTGCTCTCCAACCTCGACACCGGCGGCCTGCTCGGGCCGCAGATCAAGCCGCTGCTCGCGCGGCTGACGGGGCTGCTCGGCGTGGCCGACGACCCCGTCGAGCAGGTCCAGCGCCGCATCCGCGTGCAGACCGTGGGCGCGCGCAAGTTCAACCTCGACCACTTCCAGGCGGTGGGCTCGGCGCTGCTGCGGCGCAAGCGCCTGCTGATCGGCTATCACGCCCGCGGCACCGACGAAACGACCGAGCGCGAGGTCTCGCCGCAGCGGCTCGTCCACTACCGCGACAACTGGTACCTCGACGCCTGGTGCCACCTGCGCAACGACCTGCGCGCGTTCGCCGTCGACGCCATCGCGCGGGCGGAGATTCTCGACACGCGCGCCAGGGATGTGGCCGAGAAGCGTCTGGACGAGGTGTTGGGCTCGGGCTACGGCATCTTCACCGGCGACAACGTGACCTGGGCCACGCTGCGGTTCACGCCGGCGCGCTCGCGCTGGGTCGCCGCCGAGCGCTGGCATCCGATGCAGGAGGGCACGCTGCGCAAGGACGGCAGCTTCGAGCTCAAGCTGCCGTACACCGACGACCGCGAACTCATCATGGACATCATGAAGTACGGCGCCGATTGCGTGGTCGCCGCGCCGAAGGCTCTGCGCGACCGCGTCGCCGCCGAACTCGACCGGGCTCGCCTGAACTATTCGACATCAGCCTGAGGACGCCGTGATCGCGCCAACCGGCGAAGATAGCGGCTGTCAATGCGGGAGGATGCCGTCCTTCTTCGCCTTCTCCGCTTCGGCTTGGGCGGCCTTGTGCCTGGCGATTCTGCAAACGTGATTGCCGATGCGCTGCATCACGTCGCCGGCGACCGCAGGATTGGCCTTCGCGGTGATGATCCGTGCCAGCGACCACGCGAAGACGTCGACCAGCGCTTCGAGCGAATGAGGTTCATTGGCGTCGGCGACCAGCGCGTCGACCGTGGCGAGGTACCGCTGCTCCCGTTGCTCCTGCGTCTCGCAGTCGGCAATAGGGAGCGTCTCGGGACGCGCTTGAGCTTTCCGGGCAAGAGCAACATCGGTCATGGCCTCGTTCCTTTGCTGGCCCCGCCGTATGCCGGCAGGGTGAACGCCCCGTTTAGCGGTACTGTTTAGCGTCGCTGCAAGTGGGGCTAAATCACGACGGGTACGACAGCTCACATGCTACCCGCTGACGGGCTCAAAACATGCGCCCGGCCAGGGATAGTCCAGCCATAGGCAGCGATTCACCGGTCTACCCTCGCTTCGACCGCTGACGATCCCGCTGAGCTCCTTCGACCGGGTTCGCCAGAGCCGGCTGCCGGGCGATCAGCATCGGTGAGGGCACGCTGATGTTGATCCTGATGTGCGCGAAACCGGGGCCACTTCTATGCGCGAGATTGATCAACTTATCCAGCAACATGGTTCCTGCCAACTCTGGATCGAAGCAGGCCCTGCGGCGCGAAGGGGCTAGCGAACGGCCTGCGCCCCGGGGTTCACCCATGGAGTTCGTAGGCGGTGCTGCGGCCGCCACCCGCCGTCTTGTGCAAGACCCCGAGGGCGATCAGCTCGTTGATGTCGCGCAGTGCGGTGTCGGGCGAGCACTTGGCGATGGCCGCCCACTTGCTGCTGCTGAGCTTGCCCTCAAAGCCGTCGAGCAGGCGGCTGAGCAGCTTCACTTGCCGCTCGTTCAGCGGTGTGGCGGCCCAGTGCTGCCAGAAGCGCGCCTTGACCAGCACGGTATCCAGCGTGTGCTGCGCGTTGCCTACCGCGCGATGCAGTGTGCCGAGGAACCACGACAACCACTCGGTCACGTCCAGCGTTCCCTTCTGGCTTCGCTTCAGGATGTCGTAGTAGTCCTTGCGCTCACGCTGAATCTGCGCCGACAGACTGTAGAAGCGTTGGGGGCTGCCGTCGGCACGAGCCAGCAGCAGGTCGCCCACGGCCCGTGCGATACGACCGTTGCCGTCATCGAACGGATGCAGCGTGACGAACCACAGGTGCGCCAGTCCAGCCTTGAGCAAAGCGGGTTCGGTCGTGCTTGCGTTGACCCATTCGAGAAATCGCACAACCTCGGCATCCAGCTGCGCGGCCGGTGGTGCCTCGAAATGGACCCGCTGGCGACCCACGGGGCCGGAGACCACCTGCATCGGGCCATTGGCGTCGTCACGGAACAGCCCGACACGTATGCGAGTCAGCCCACCGTAGCCGGTGGGGAACAGGGCCGCGTGCCAGCCAAACAAGCGATCCGAAGTCAGCGGTGCGTCGCAGCGGCCGGTGGCGTCAAGGAGCATTTCCACAACGCCATCAACGTGCCGATCTGCTGACGTCAGCGCACCGATGTCCACCCCCAGTCGCCGCGCGATGGAGGAGCGCACGGAATTTGCATCGAGATGCTCGCCCTCGATCTCGCTGGTCTTGAGCACGTCCTCGGTGAGCGTGGTCAGGCTGGCCTGGTCACGCAACGCCGTTCCGACGTCGGCCAGACGCCCGAGCAGAATCCCTTGGGCGCGACTGACCTCTGCCAGCGGGCCGGCCAGCGTCCCCAAGTCGAAACGCCAGTTCGGCCAATCGGGCCGCTGCCAGATGTAGACGTAATCCCTGCTATTCATGCGGAGATTGTGACACTCATTCTCCGCAGCGGCAAGCCATTCGCCGCTATTAATGCGGAGAATAAGGCAGCCAATCGCCGCATCGAGTGGACGCGCCCGCCCGCGCGCCCTTGCCGGCAGCCGCGGGCGGGCCACGGCCCCGTCAACGGCGTCCGGGGGGTGCAAGTCGCAAACCGCTGCAAACCCCGGTTTGCACCCTGACGGTGGCGATGCGCCGCGCTGGTGCCTCCCGCATGGGTGGGCGCGAAGGAAGGACCCGTCGAATTGTCGGTCCGATCGGTTCTGATCGCACCGGCCAGGTGTTCTCGGCGGCGATCCGCTTCACGGTGGCCTTCATCACCGTCACCAGAACGTCGTAGGGGTCCGCGATCACGACCGCGACTGGCCCAAGCACTTCTGGATCAACTTGCCGAGATGCGGCTCCTCGATCGGATCCAAGCGACCGCTGCGATCCTTGCTCGGATACCGGATGATCCGGAGAATGTTCCAGGTCGGGTCCAGGCAAACTCTAGGTCAACTCCAGGTCGCGTTCCGGACGTGAAACGGGCCACCCCAAGGATGGCCCGCGACGATGAGCAAAGGATGATCCCTATTGGCTCGGCAGCAGCTTGGTCTTGAATTCCGTTCGCGCCTGCTGTATCGAATCCACAATTTCCCTCTTGAAGTCTTCGCGACCGACAGCCTCTTCCAGCTTCAGCAGCACGGCGTCCGTCGCGACGCCGCCAACAAGCCCGCCGATGACGCCACCAATCACCGTACCAAAACCCGGAACAACCGAACCCACCGCAGCCCCAACCGCCGCCCCCGTGACTGTCCCACCCACCTTTGCGGCGGCAGCTTTCGCTACCGCCTTCGCAGCGGTCTTGAAGATCGTCTTGCTCACGATCTTTCCCGTGACGACTGCACCAATTCCGGCGGCTGCCGCACCGCCGGCGACCCTCGTGTTAAAGGCCACGAGATCGGCGTGGACCGGCATCGCGAGCATTTCTTTCAGCGTAACGTAGCTCACGACCACTTGCTTTGCGCCGTCAACGGCAACGCGATTGCTGTCGAGGTGTTGTCGCTCGGATTGTTTCACCGTTGATCTTTCGCGGTGATTTGCGGTCGGGGGCGGACGATCTCCCGGATTGGGTGACCGGGTGAAGTAATGCGGGAGGGTGAAGTAAAGCGGGAACAGCACACCGCCCGCGGAG
>CAIWHR010000531.1 GCA_903912485.1 uncultured beta proteobacterium
ATCTGCATCGGCCCCGCCCGCATCGCCGGCACCCGCATCGCCGGCGCCCGGCTGAGGCGAGGCGCCTACGCCGGGGCGTCGCCGATGCCCACGCGCACCGGCACCGCCTGCAGCAGCGCGGTCAGCGCCGACGGCGCGATCTCGACCAGGAACCCGCGCTTGCCGCCGTTGATCCAGACGCGATCGAGCGCCAGCACGGTCTCCTCGACGTAGACGGGAAGCGGCGTGCGGGTGCCGAAGGGGCTGACGCCTCCCGGGACGTAGCCGGTCCACTTCTCGACCCCGGCCTCGGTCGCCGGCGCGATCGACTTGACGCCGAGCAGGCGCGCGAGCTGCCTGGTGGAGACCTCCCGGTCCCCATGCATGACGACCAGCAGCGGCCGCCCCCTGGGGCCGTCGTCGCGCGACTCCATGACCAGCGTCTTGACCACCGCGTGGTGGTCGACGCCGAGCGCAACGGCCGCGCGCGCGGTGCCGCCGCGGTCGACGTAGTCGTAGGGACGGGGGATGAACTCGATCCCGGCGGCGCGCAGCGCGCGCACCGCCGGCGTCACCGGAAAGTCAGGCTTTGCCATGCCCCGCCGAAGCCTGCCTACCGGTGCTGCCCGCATCGAGCGGCAGCTCGCGGCGCGACGCGAACATCCGCAGCGCCAGCTCCCTCCCCGCCGGCCCGCGCAGCCGCTCGATCCAGGCCGCGACGACGCCTTCGGGCACGGCACCGGACCCGAACTCGAGTCCGGTGACCGCGCGCGCGGCCACGTCAGCCGCCACGCCGCCGGCGACCAGCGCCGCGCCGAAGCGGCTCGCCGCGTCGCCGCGGCGGAAAGCGTCGACGTTGGCGTCGACGATCCGCTGCCCCTTGTCGGCGAACAGCGCGCGCACCTGTTTCTCGAGCAGCGCCGCGGGGATCGGCAGCAGCCGCGCCGCGGCGCCCAGCATCGCCATGTTCTGCGCCTTGATCGTGCCCGCCTTGTGCGCGAGGTGCGTCGCGTCGAGCGCGATCACCCGCGGCGCGGCGAACAGCACGTCGAACAGCGCGTCGGTCGCCGGGTAGTTGCCCACGTTCACCAGCGGCGTGACGTCGGTGACGATCCAGCCTTCCGGGCACAGCAGCCGCGTGTAGCGCAGGCTCTCCATCGGCTCCACCGACAGCACCAGGTGCGCCGCACCGTCGGGGATGAGGTCGCTGGCGATCGGCGCGTCGGACATGCGGACGAACGCCGACACGGCGCCGCCGCGCTGCGCCATGCCGTGCACCTCCGGCTGCTTCAGGTGGTAACCGGCCTCGACCGCGGCGTGGTCGATCACCCAGGCGATCGACAGCACGCCCTGCCCGCCCACGCCGCACACCACGAGGTCGAAGTTCATGCCGGCGCCGCCGTGCGCTCGCGCTTGAACTCCTTGATCGCCTTGGCGTAGGTGACGCAGGCGCGCCGCGCGATGATCACCGACAGTCCCCGGTGCGCGATCTCGTCGCGGATGCGGCGGACGCTGTCGTCCATCGTCTTCCTCGCCGGCGAGACGACGAGGATGTGCTCGCGCGGCACGCCGAGCCCGGCCACCAGGTCGACGACCTGTTCGTCGGTCGCCATCGTCGGCTGGCCGCCCGTCATCGCGACGATGCTGTTGTCGAGGATGAACACGGTGATGTCGATGTCCTCGCGCGCGGCGTCGAGCAGCGGCGCCATGCCGGAATGCGTGAACGTGCCGTCGCCGATCACGCACAGCGACGGGCGCATGCCGGCGTGCGCCGCGCCGATCGCCATGCCGATCGACGCGCCCATGCACAGGCAGGAGTGGATCGCTTCGTGCGGCTTGAGATACCAGAGCGCGTAGCAGCCGATGTCGCCCATGACGCGGATGCCCTCGCCCTCGTCGACTATGGCTTCCTTGATCGCCGCGTAGGCGTCGGTATGCGGGCACGCCTCGCACAGCCGCGGCGGGCGCCCGACGAGAACGTCGTCGAGGCCGGCGATCTGCAGCGACTTCCGCACGGCGACGCCGAAGCTCGCCTTCAGCGCGTCGGGCGTCAGCTCGCCGCTGCGCGGCAGGTGGCCGGTGAGCTTGCCCTTGATCGGCCGCTCGCGCATCAGCCCCAGCGCGCTGACGTAGCGCTCGATGAACGGGTAGCCTTCCTCGACGATCCACAACTCGCTGGACGCGTCGAGCAGCTGCCGGATCTTGGCCACCGGCAGCGGGTAGACGCCGACGCGCAGGACGTTGTAGTCGTCGAGCGCGGACCCCAGCGCTTCCTGCAGGTAGTTCCACGCGACGCCGCTGGCGAGGATGCCGGGACGGCCGTCGCCGCGCAGCGTCAGCGCGTTGGCGGCGTGCGCTTCCGAGAACGCGACGAACGCCGCCTGCTTGCCCAGGAGGTCGCCGTAGGCGCGCCGCGCGTTCGACGGGATCAGCGTGAAACGGCTGTGATCGGGAACGTAGCCCGCTTCGTTCTGCGCCCGCGCGGGAGCGAGCGCGACGCTCGCCCGGCTGTGCGCGAGGCGGGTGACCAGGCGCAGCAGCACCGGCGTCTGCAGCCGCTCGGACAGGTCGAAGGCTTCGCGCGTGAAGTCGTAGCACTGCTGCTGGTTGGCGGGCTCGAGGCAGGGGATCTGCGCGAAGTCGGGGAAATAGCGCGAGTCCTGCTCGTTCTGCGAGCTGTGCATGGA
>CAIWHR010000532.1 GCA_903912485.1 uncultured beta proteobacterium
CTTCCTGAGGATCGCTCCCGCCAGCAGCGCCACGATGCAGACGGCGAGGAGCATGGCGAGAACCCCCGCCCAGCCCCGCTGCCTCGCTCCGGCGCCGCCGGCCGGCACGGTCAGTTGCGGGTCTGGTCGACCAGCTTGTTCTTCATGATCCACGGCATCATCGACCGCAGCTTCTCGCCGACGACTTCGATCGGGTGCTCGGCGGTCAGCCGGCGCTGCGAGAGCAGCGTCGGCGCGCCGGCGCGGTTCTCCAGGATGAAGTCCTTCGCGTACTCGCCGGTCTGGATGCGCGTCAGCGCCTCGCGCATCGCCCACTTGGTTTCGTCGGTGATGATCTTCGGGCCGGTCACGTACTCGCCGTATTCGGCGTTGTTCGAGATCGAGTAGTTCATGTTGGCGATGCCGCCCTCGTAGATCAGGTCGACGATCAGCTTCACCTCGTGCAGGCACTCGAAATACGCCATCTCGGGGGCGTAACCCGCCTCGGTCAGCGTCTCGAAGCCGGCCTTGATCAGTTCGACCACGCCGCCGCACAGCACGGCCTGCTCGCCGAAGAGGTCGGTCTCGGTCTCCTCGCGAAAGTTGGTCTCGATCACTCCGGCGCGCGCGCCGCCGATCGCCGCCGCGTACGACAGCGCGAGGTCGCGCGCCTTCTTGCTCGCGTCCTGGTGCACCGCGATCAGCATCGGCACGCCGCCGCCCTGCGCGTACGTCGAGCGCACCGTGTGGCCGGGAGCCTTCGGCGCGATCATCACGACGTCGAGGTCGGCGCGCGGCGCCACCTGCCCGTAGTGGATGTTGAAGCCGTGGGCGAAAGCGAGCGTCGCGCCCTTCTTGATGTTGGGTTCGACGCCGTCCCTGTACTGCGCGGCGATGTGCTCGTCGGGCATCAGCATCATCACGAAGTCGGCGCCCTTCACCGCGTCGGCGATTTCGGCGACCTTGAGCCCCGCCTTCTTCGCCTTGTCCCACGACGCGCCGCCCTTGCGCAGGCCGACGGTGACCTTGATCCCCGAGTCGTGCAGGTTCAGCGCGTGCGCATGGCCCTGCGAGCCGTAACCGACGATCGTGACCTTCTTGCCCTTGATGAGCGAGAGGTCGGCATCTTTTTCGTAATAGACTTTCATGGCTTTCTCCTTGTTTTCGTAACGGGCGGCGGGCGCTGCGCGCTCGGCGGGAGACCGCACGGCCCGCGCCGGCGCCCGATGCCCGGGCTGTTTCCCTGCTAGACCCTCAGAATCCGCTCGCCGCGGCCGATCCCCGACGCGCCGGTGCGCACCGTCTCGAGAATCACGCCCGGCTCGATCGACTGCAGGAAGGCGTCGAGCTTCGATCCGGTGCCGGTGAGCTCGATCGTGTAGCTCTTGTCGGTGACGTCGAGGATGCGGCCGCGGAAGATGTCGGCGAGCCGCTTCATCTCGTCGCGGTCCTTGCCCGCCGCGCGCACCTTGACCAGCATCAGCTCGCGCTCGATGTGGTTGCCCTCGGTCAGGTCGACGACCTTGACGACGTCGACCAGCTTGTTCAGCTGCTTGGTGATCTGCTCGATCACGTCGTCGGAGCCGGTGGTGACGATCGTCATCCGCGACATCGTCACGTCCTCGGTCGGCGCCACGGTCAGCGACTCGATGTTGTAGCCGCGCGCCGAGAACAGCCCCGAGATCCGCGACAGCGCGCCGGCTTCGTTCTCGACCAGAACGGAAAGAATGTGGCGCATGGTCTAGAGCTCCTCGGTCAGGATCATTTCCGTCAATCCCTTGCCGCCGGGCACCATCGGGAACACGTTCTCCGTCTGGTCGGTGACGAAGTCCATGAACACCAGCCGGTCCTTCTGCCTGAACGCCTCCTTCAGCGCGGCCTCGACGTCGCCCGGCTTCTCGATCTTGATGCCCACGTGACCGTAGGCGTCGGCGAGCTTGACGAAATCGGGCAGCGCGTCCATGTACGACTCGGCGTAGCGGTTGCCGTAGAAGAACTCCTGCCACTGCCGGACCATGCCGAGGTAGCGGTTGTTGAGGTTCACGATCTTGATCGGCAGGTGGTACTGCTTGCAGGTCGACAGCTCCTGGATGCACATCTGGATCGACGCCTCGCCCGTCACGCAGGCGACGGTCGCCCCCGGATTCACCAGCTGCACGCCCATCGCCGCCGGCAGGCCGAAACCCATCGTGCCCAGGCCGCCCGAATTGATCCAGCGCCGGGGCTTGTCGAACTTGTAGTACTGCGCCGCCCACATCTGGTGCTGGCCGACGTCGGACGTGATGAACGCGTCGCCCCCGGTGAGCTCGTAGAGCTTCTCGACGACGAACTGCGGCTTGATCAGCGCGCTCTTGCGGTCGTAGCGCAGGCAGTCCTGGCCCTGCCACTCCTTGATCTCGGCCCACCAGGCCTTGAGCGCGGCCGGGTCGGGACGCTCTCCCGACGACTCGATCAGCTTCAGCATTTCGTCCAGCACGTCGCCGACGTAGCCCACGATCGGCACGTCGACCTTGACCCGCTTGGAAATCGACGACGGGTCGATGTCGATGTGGATGATCTTGCGGTCGGCGCGGTAGAAGTGCGACGGGCTGCCGATGACGCGGTCGTCGAAGCGCGCGCCGATGGCGATCAGCACGTCGCAGTGCTGCATCGCCATGTTCGACTCGTAGGTTCCGTGCATGCCCAGCATGCCGGTGAACTGCGGATCGGTGCCCGGGAACGCGCCCAGCCCCATCAGCGTGTTGGTGCAGGGGAAGCCCAGCAGGTGGACGAGGCGCGTCAGCTGCGGCGCCGCGTCGTTGAGGACGACGCCGCCGCCGGCGTAGACCATCGGCCGCCTGGCTTCGAGCAGCAGCGAGACCGCCTTCTTGATCTGGCCCGCGTGCCCCTTGGTGACCGGATTGTACGAGCGCAGCGCGACCGTCTTCGGGTAGCTGTACTCGGCCTTCGCCTGCGTGATGTCCTTGGGGATGTCGACCAGCACCGGACCCGGCCTGCCGGTCGCGGCCAGGTAGAACGCCTTCTTGATCGTCGCGGCGATGTCCTTGACGTCCTTGACCAGGAAGTTGTGCTTGACGCACGGCCGCGTGATGCCGACCGCGTCGCATTCCTGAAAAGCGTCCTGGCCGATCGCGTGCGTCGGCACCTGGCCGGAGATCACCACCATGGGAATGGAATCCATGTACGCGGTCGCGATGCCGGTGACCGCGTTGGTGACGCCGGGACCCGAGGTGACCAGAGCCACCCCGACCTTGTGGCTGGAGCGCGAATAGCCGTCCGCCGCGTGGACGGCGCCCTGCTCGTGCCGGACCAGCACGTGCTTGACCTTGTCCTGCTTGAAAAACTCGTCGTAGATGTTGAGGACCGAGCCGCCTGGATAGCCGAAGACGTACTCGACGCCTTCCTCTACCAGGCAGCGGATGACGATTTCTGCACCCGTGAGTTGCATCGCAATGCCCTAGCGTGATGGTGGCCACCCTCCGGCACCCGATCCATTGGCGATCGTGCGCCCGAGGTCCTGCAATACTGCACGGCGCGCATTGAGGGTGGACGCGCCCACCATGGCTTTGATCGGGTAGAAAGCCCGGACCTGATAAGCGGCCGCCGCACCCCGGGGGAGTCTCCGATCACGCTCGTGGCATCAACGGAGGGGGCACCAGCGGCAGCATATTGCAGCACAGCATCGACCCTCCCGGGCCGACTCCTGAACCTTACCTGCGGCGCGGACACCGGTCAAGTCCATTGCGCCGCACAATGGCGCGTCGGCGCGCTGACCCTATAATGCAGTCAACCCGAACCCGGCGGTATCGATCCTGGCCACCTTTCAAGAAATTTCGGCATTCCTCGCGGGGGTCGAACGCCGCGCGTTCAAGCAGGCGACGTTCGCCGTCCGCGACGAGCACGCGGCGCTCGACGTCGTCCAGGACGCGATGCTGAAGCTGACCGAAAAATACTCGGCCAAGCCGGCGGACGAGCTGCCGATGCTGTTCCAGCGCATCCTGCAGAACACCATCCACGACCATTTTCGGCGCCAGAAGGTCCGGTCGACCTGGACCTCGCTGCTGTCCGCGCTGGGAAAGAAGGACGAAAAGGACGACGATTTCGATCCGCTTGAAACTCTGGCTGCCAAATCCGACTCGAACGCGACAGTCGATCCGGCGGTGCAGTTCGAGCAGGGGCAGATCATGGCGATCATCGAACAGGCGCTCGCGCGGTTGCCGGCGCGTCAACGCGAAGCCTTTCTCCTGCGTTATTGGGAAGAGTTCGATGTGGCGGAGACGGCCGCGGCGATGGGGTGTTCCGAGGGCAGCGTCAAGACGCACTGCTCGCGGGCCGTCCATGCGCTGGCCGAAATGCTCAAGGCCAAAGGTGTAACGCTATGACCAGCCAAGATAACGAATTCGCAAAAAAATTAACGACTTACCTTGACGACGGCACCGCGAAGCTGAAGGCGGGGACGGCTTATCGCCTGCAGCTGGCGCGGGCCGAAGCTCTGTCCCGACTGAGCGATCCCAGGCGCATGCCGGCGACCCGGACGTCGACGACGCTGGCGGGTGCCGGCGGCGGCACCGGGACGGCCGGCGGCGGCGGCATGCGGATGAACGCCAAGTTTCTGGCCGGCATCCTCGTCATCGTCGTCGGGTACTTCGGCTATCACCAGTGGCAGGCGTACCAGCAGCTGACCGACCTCGAGGAAACGGACGCGGCAATCCTCTCTTCGGACCTGCCGATCGACGCCTACCTCGACCGGGGCTTCCAGAATTGGCTCAAGAGCTCTTCCGACTGATCCGGAGTCTGCTGCTCGCAGGGATGCTGGCGGCCGGGTTGGTCGGCGGCGTTTCTGCGCAGCCGATCGGCGCGCGCGCGCCGTCGTGGTCTGAACTGCCGGCGGCCGAGAAGCAGGTGCTGGCGCCGCTCGCGCCGGACTGGAACCAGTTCGACACCCAGCGCAAGCTGAAGTGGCGCGGCATCGCCCAGCGCTATCCGAAGATGTCCGCCGACGAGCAGCAACGCGTCCAGCAGCAGATGCGGGCCTGGGCACAACTCACGCCGGACCAGCGCCGGGTCGCGCGCGAGCAGTACAAGTCGCTCAAGAGCCTCCCCCCCGACAAGAAGCAGGAAGTGAAGCAGCGATGGGAGGAGTACCAGAGCCTGCCCCCGGAAACGCGACGGGAACTGGCGGCCAAGCCGCCGGCCCCGCAGGTCCGCCCGCTGACCCCTGCCAAGCCATCGGGCTCCCCGGCGATGCCGCCGGGCGCGTACCCGGGCAACGTCCGCCCCTCCCCCGGCGTGGCGCCGGTGTCGCCGGTGTCGCCCCTTGCCCCGCTGGCGCCGGCTTCATCGGGCCCTGTCCAGGGCGGATTGCCGCTGTCGCCGCCGCCGCCGACGGCACCCGCCGCCCCGTTGGGCGGCTCCACGCTGCCGCCGCCCCCGCCCCGCCTTCCGCAGTGAGCGCTCGTTGACCGGCGCACCGACCCCGTTTTCGACCGGGGCCGAGGAAGCGCCGACACGCAGCCCCGCGATCGCCGCGACACCCACGCCGCCATCCGCGCCGCCATCCGCGCCGCTGATGCGCCGGCTGGCAGCGGCCGGGTACGAAGCCCTCCTGCTTGGCGCCGTGCTGCTGCTGGCGGGCTTGGTGCTGGCGCCGGCCATTTCCCCTGCCCCCGGAGCGTCGGTGCACCGGCCCTTGCCGATCCCGTCATTCGCGGCGCGCGCGCTGTCGTTCGCAGCGCTGCTCGGCGTCGGTGCGCTCTACTTCGGCTGGTCGTGGAGCGGCGGCCGGCGCACGCTCCCGATGAAGACCTGGCGGATGCGGCTCGTGCGGCGCGACGGGGCTGCGGTAACGCCCCGGACCGCGCTGCTTCGCTACGGTGCGGCGTGGATCGGCCCCGCCGCGGCGCTGCTCGCGTACGCCGCGCTGGCACCGGGGGGACACGGCGGTGCCGCGCCATGGCTGGCCGCGCTCAACTACGCCTGGGCGCTGGTCGATCCGGCTGGCCTGTTCCTGCACGACCGGATCGCCGGCACCCGGATCGTCGCCGACCCGCCACCCCACCCCGCGTAACCCGGGTGGCGCCGATCGGCGATTCGATCATCCGCATTGTGCTGCCGGCGCAACCCGGGCTACGGGCGACCGCGGGGGGCGACCGCGTCGGGCGGGCGCGACATGGCGACGCCCAACGCGATCAGCGCCATGCCGGCGACGGCGAGGGCGTCGAGCGTTTCGCCGAACATCAGCCAGGCCATGACCGCGGTCACCGGCGGAACCAGGTAGAACAGCCGCGCGACGCTCGCCGCCGCGCCGTGGCGCAACAGCCAGTAGAGCAGGCTGATCGCGCCGACCGAGAGCACGACGACCGACCATCCAAGCGCAAAGGCGAACTCCGGCGTCCAGCGAATGCCGCCGCCTTCAAAAACCAGCACCAGCGGCAGGTAGAGGAGCGCGCAGGCGCCGAACTGGATCACCGCGCCGCTGCGCAGATCGACGCGGGTGCAGAAGCGCTTCTGATATAGCGTGCCGACGCTGATCCCGACCAGCGCCAGCGCGGACGGCAGCAGGCCCGCGAAATCGCCGGAAAAGCCCGCCTTGTGGCGGACGACCAGCCAGACGCCGGCGAGCCCCAAGCCCAGGCCGAACCATTGCCGCGGCGCAACCGCTTCGCCGAGCCACCCGCGCGCGATCAGCACCGTGAGAATCGGCTGCAGGCCCACCAGCATCGCGCTGGTGCCCGCCGGCATCCCGCCCGCCAGCGCGACGAAGACGCCGCCCAGGTAAAGGCCGTGAACGAGCCAGGCCGCGACCGCGACGTGTGCTGCCTGCGCGCAGCTGTGCGGCCAGGTCGCGCGCGTCGCCAGCGCCACCACCGTCATCAGCGCGGCGACGAGGGCAAAGCGGCAGAGCAGGAACGTGAGCGGCGGCGCGTAGGGCAGGCCGTACTTGGCGGCGATGAAGCCCGTGCTCCAAAGCAGCACGAACAACGCCGGGAACGCCAACTGGCGCCGGGCGTGGGCGACGTCAGTCAAGCGCGCGACCGTCGTGCAGCGGCCCGCGGGAACCGGCCGCGGCGCGGCACGACGGTCGACCGGAAGACGTGGCCGGCCCCGGGCTGGCCGCGGTCACGCCGCCGCGGCCGCCCGGTCGTAGCGCTCGATGCCGTCGGTGATCTCCCGCTTCGCCTCCTCGGCGCCGACCCAGGTCGAAATCCGCACCCACTTGCCGGGCTCGAGATCCTTGTAGTGCTCGAAGAAGTGCGCGATCTGCTGCGTGGTGATCTCGGGCAGGTCGCGCGGCGACTGGATCGAGCGGTAGAGCCCGGAGAGCTTGTCGACCGGGACCGCGAGGATCTTGGCGTCGCCACCCGCTTCGTCTTCCATCTTCAGCATGCCGATGGGCCGGCAGCGCACGACGACCCCCGTGATCAGCGGCACCGGGGAAAGGACGAGCACGTCGCAGGGATCGCCGTCGTCGGACAGCGTGTGCGGGATGTAGCCGTAGTTGCAGGGGTAGTGCATCGACGTCGACATGAAGCGATCGACGAAGACGGCGCCCGTCTCCTTGTCGACCTCGTACTTGATCGCGTCGCCGTGCATCGGGATTTCGATGATGACGTTGCAGTCGTTGGGGACGTCCTTGCCGGCGGGAACGCGATCGAGGTTCATGGCGGGGTCTCGTGCCGAGGAAAGATCCGATTATACGGGCGTGCGCGGGATTGCCGGACCCGGCGTGGGCGGCGTGTCGCGCGGGCCGGAAGCCGGCCTGCAGCAACCGCCCGCGCCGTCAGTGCACGAGCGCTGCCGCGGCGGGGATCGTGTCGGGCTTGAACAGCAGCCGCAAGCCGGTGCCGGACTCGCGATCCGGATGGATGCCGGCGAGCACGCGAACGTCGGCGACGCGGCAGTCGCGCAGCAACTGCACCAGCATCGCCGCCACGTCGGCGGCCCGGTCGAGCGGGTACAGCGGGCAGCGAAACCCCTCGGCGTCGCGCGGCTCGAACGGCGACGACAGCGACAGCCGCAGTTCGCCGCCGCCGGGCGCGTCGGGCGCACGGTGCGCGCTGACGACGGCGGTCGGCTCGCCCGCTGCCGCGCGCAGCCGGCGCAGCGCGTTGCCGACGAAGATCTGCGCGCTCACTTCGCGCTGCGCGGCGCGGCCCTGCTGCACCGCCGCCAACGGCCGCTGGGGCGCACGCGGGAGCGCCAGCACCGACGCGCTGCCTCCGCCGATCTGGTGGCCGAGTTCGCGGGTGAACGGCATGCCCCACTTGCCCACGGTGGCATCGGCCAGGAGGTCGGCGCCCGCCGCGGCGATCGCGGTGCCCAGCAGGAATCGCAGGCTCACCACCTCGTGACCGGAGGCGAGCGGAATCGGCGCCGGCTCGAGCGCCCGAGCGGTCCACGCCGCGCCGGGCGCCTGCCCGTCCGCATCGCTGGCCGGCAGAACCTGCCAGGCCAGCAGTTCGGGAAGGCGCCCGATGTCGATGGCGTCGGCGCCGACCAGGGTATTGGCGAGCGCGAACGTGCGATTGCCGCCGATCGCGCCATGGTCGCGCAGGATGGCGGTCAGCGCGTCGGGGTCGGGCAGGATGCCGGAAAGCGTGGCCGCGGCCGGCGCGATCTCGACGCCGGCGACGACGATCACCGGAATCGCAAATGCGGTGACGGCGACGCCCGAACCGGGAGCGGGTGAGGATTGACCGACGGCTGCGAGCAGCCGCCACAGGTGCCGCGCGATCGCCACCGACGGCGCAGCGGCGACGAGCGCGCCGAGAAACGCGCCGGCGCCGGCGTCGGAGAGCTTCGGCGCCAGCGCGCTGCGCAGCGCTGCGTCAGCTGCATCGGCCTCCCGCCCGGTCGGTGCCGCAAGGCTCGCGGCGGCCTGCCGGTACAACGCGGCCGCTTCCGGCGCGGCGGCGTCCGGGTCGGCGAAAGAACGGGGGTCGGCGATGGCAATCGGCGCGGCGATCATGGCGGTCCATTCTCGCACGCCGCGCGACGCCAAACCGCCCGGGCGGTCGCCATCACGCCGTTACGGCACCAGGCAGAACGGCCCCTGCGCCGTCGACATCGGGCCGAACAGCGCGCGCCAGATGCCGAAGCCGGCGAAGGCGACCAGCAGCAGCGCCGCAGCGTAGCGCGCCATCCGGCCGTCGAGCCACCGGCGCATCCGGGCGACGAGCCAGCCCGCGGCGACCAGGCTGGGCAGCGTCCCGAGGCCGAAGGCCAGCATCACGGCGCCGCCGGCAAGCGCGCTGCCGGCGAACAGCGCGACCGGCAGTACCCCGTAGATCAATCCACAGGGAATGAAACCCCAGATCAGTCCCAGCGCGTAGCGGGCGGGAACGTTGTCCCGGGCAACGAGCGCCCGCACCGCCGGCGCGAACCGGGCGAACAGCGCCGCGCCGGCCCGCTGCAGCGGCGCCACGCCTTCGCGGCGCCAGGCGATGCCGGCCGCCAACGCCACCAGGAACAGGTTGGCGACGACGAACAGCGCCCGCTGCAGCGGAAGCCAGTCGACGGCGACCAGCGACGCGTTCCCTGCCGCGCCGAACGCGGCTCCCAGCAGCGCGTAGGTGGTGATGCGGCCGAGGTTGTAGGGCAGCTGCCGCAGCGCCAGCGCTCGCGCCGGCAGCAGCGGCCTCGACGTCGGTCCCGCCGCCGACAGCGCGCCCAGGAAGCCGCCGCACATGGCGAGGCAGTGCACGCCGCCGAGCGTGCCGGCGAGCCAGGCGCTTATCAGTGCCGAGAGCGCCACGGCGCCGACCCCCGCAATATCGCATGCGTTGCCCGGGTCCGCCGCCCCGGACTCGTCGCCGCCTGCCGGCCCGATCGCCCGCCAGCCACGGCTATCCAATACCTGGATTTCACGCTAAAATCGCTCTGTTTTGAGGTAGATCAATATCGGTCTTCCGATCCCACCCGGGTTCCCGACATGACGTTGCCTGCGAAATCGACGCCCCACCCCGCCGGCAGCACGGCGCCAGCGCGTCACCCGGGTTCGGCGGCAGCGACGCCGGTGGTCTCGATCCGGGACCTCAAGTCGCACTGCTCGGCCTGCAGCATGCGCGAACTGTGCCTGCCGTTCGGGCTCAACGCCGAGGACATGCAGCAGGTCGACACGCTGGTCGGCAGCCGCGTGAAGCTGAAGAAGGGCGATGCGCTGTACCGCGCCGGCGACGCGTTCCAGTCGCTGTACGCGGTCCGCCTGGGATCGCTGAAGACGACGGTGCTCGCCGAGGACGGCCGCGAACAGGTCTCCGGCTACCACATGCTGGGCGACATCATCGGCCTCGACGGGATCGGCACGGAACGCCACGGCTGCCAGGCCGTCGCGCTCGAAGACACCGAGATCTGCGTGCTTCCCTTCGAGCGGCTCGAAGACCTCGCGCGGGCCGTGCCGCAGCTGCAGCGCAACCTGCACCTGTTCCTGTCGCGCGAGATTTCGCGCGACCACAACATCATGCTGCTGCTCGGAAGCATGCGCGCCGAAGAGCGGCTCGCCGTCTTCCTGCTGAACCTCGCCGACCGTTACCGTCGCCGCGGCTACTCGTCGACCGAGTTCGTGCTGCGCATGACGCGCGAGGAAATCGGCAGTCACCTCGGCCTGAAACTCGAGACGGTGAGCCGGCTGTTCTCCCGGTTCCACGAGGACGGACTGATCCAGGTCCAGGGCCGGGCGGTGAAGCTGCTCAACGCGGCAGCGCTCAAGGAACTCATCGGCCAGCACGGGTGACGGCCCTCGGGCGCGGTCGGCCCTAGCGCCGCTGCGTCGGTTCCTGCGCGCCGCATCCGCCGCCTTCGCGCTTCGGGCAACCTTCGGGACGCGCGGCTGCGTCCAGCGGACAGCGGTTGCGCTCCCAGGGCGAGCGCTCCAGAAAGACGGTCAGCGCCGACGACGCGATGCCCAGGCCCCAGAACCCGAAGAACCCCATCGTGTAGATCGCCTGGCGCGAGAGGTCGAGCGGCGCACCGAAGAAGTGCAGGTCGAAAGGGTCGAACACGGTGAAGAAGATCGCCTCGCCCGCCCCGGCGGCGAGAAACGCCGGCCACAGGATCCACATGATCCGGTGCGCCAGATTGTCGGTCGACTCCATCGTTCCCCCTCCTCGGCTGCCGGTTGTGCTGCTGTCCGAACCGCCGGTTCCGCTGGCGGGTACGGTCGGCGGCCTCATTGTGCCTGACGATCCTTGCCCATCAGCACCTGCGCGGGCCGGCCGGCCACTTCGACCGTCGGCAGCCGCCACGCGTCGGTTTCCAGAATCACCAGCCAGCGCCCTGCCTGCGGCGGATCGATCCGTCCGCGGTAGACTCCCTCGGCGTCGCGCCGCAGCGTCGCGCTGCGATCCATGCCCGCGCGCGTGGCGTGAGTGATCCTCAGCGTGACGGCGTCAGGACCGGCACCGACGCCGTAGCCGCTCAGGTCGACGCGAACGACCCCGTCGTCGCCGATCGCGACCACCGCGCCCAGCCCCATCGCCTCGCCGCGCTGCTCGCGCGCGAGCTCGCGGTTGATGACCAGCCCGCGCTTGTAGTAGTCGTCGGCGACCAGCCCGTCGTCCGACGACACCGCCAGATACAGCGTGACGAAAGCGGCGACGACGACGATCCCCGGCCCCGCCATCAGCAGCCACGGCCAGGGTTCCCGGTACCAGGGCTTTGCGCCGTCGATCGATGTCTGCATCAGTGTCGCCATCAGGAGGCCGCATTCAACGCGGGAACAGGAAACTCGAATGCTCGTGCCGGACGATTGCCGGATCGTCGAGCGCCTGGACCACGATCTGGATCTTGTGCGAGCCGGACTTCGGCCGCCTGTCGTCGTGGCGCTTGCGCTCGTGCCCGTCGTCAGCCTTCTTGTCGTCCCCGTCGTCCCCGTCGTCCGCGTCGGCCGCGACCTGCAGCCGGAACGGAAGCAGCAGCGTCCCCGCCGCGCCGACCACGACCGGATCGGTGACGCCCACCACCTTCAGCCCCCGCAACCCGGTGGCGGAGATCGCGAACTGCCGCGCCTTCTCGTCGGTGTTCATGATCTGCAGCCGGTAGACGTTCTCGATCACCCCCGGCGCCGCTTCCCGGGCAATCGCGCCGCGATCGCGAATGATATCGACTTTCAGCGGATTGCGCATGTAGAGCGACGCCGCGGTGGCCACGATGATCGCGAGCAGGAGCCCCGTGTAGATCAGCGTCCGCGGGCGCAGCATGCGCGCCCACATGGCGCTGGCGTCGAGATGCTGCTCCAGCGCGTTCTCCGACGCATAACGGATGAGGCCCTTCGGGTATCCCATCCGCCCCATGACCTGGTCGCAGCCGTCGATGCACGCGGCGCAGCCGATGCACTCGTACTGCAGGCCCTGGCGGATGTCGATGCCTGTCGGGCAGACCTGGACGCAGATCTTGCAGTCGACGCAGTGCCCGAGTCCCGCCTCGTTGCGATCGGCCTTGCGGCTGCGCGGGCCGCGGGGCTCGCCGCGCTCGGTGTCGTAGGCGATGATCAGCGTGTCGCGGTCGAACATCGCCGACTGGAACCGCGCGTACGGGCACATGTACTTGCACACCTGTTCGCGCATGAATCCGGCGTTGCCGTACGTCGCCAGGCTGTAGAAGACGACCCAGAACGTCTCCCAGGGGCCGAGGTCCCAGGTGACGGCGCGCAGCCCGAGGTCGCCGATGGGCGTGAAGTAGCCGACGAACGTGTACCCCGTCCATACCGCGATCGCCAGCCAGGCAGCGTGCTTGAAGCTCTTGACCGCCAGCTTCCTCACCGAAAACGGCGCCTGGTCGAGGCGCATGCGGGCGATGCGTTCGCCCTCGATCTTGCGCTCGACCCAGAGGAAGATCTCGGTGTAGACGGTCTGCGGGCACGCGTAGCCGCACCACAGCCGTCCGGCGACGGCGGTGAACAGGAACAGCGTATACGCGGCGATGATCAGCAGCGCCGTCAGGTAGATGACGTCCTGCGGCCAGAGCACCAGCCCGAAGATGTAGAACTTCCGGACGGCGATCTCGAGCAGCACCGCCTGCCGGTCGTTCCAGCTGAGCCACGGCAGGCCGTAGAAGACGATCTGCGTCGCGAACACCAGCGCCCAGCGCCAGTTGGCGAACAGCCCCGTGACCGCGCGCGGGTAGATCTTTCTACGGATTTCGTAGAGAGCGATCTCTTCGGGCGCCGACGGCGCCGGCTCAATCGGGATGATCTTGTCGGGAGGTTTCACTGGAGGTACGGCGGCCGCGCGCACCGCCGCGGCGTGACGGATGACCGGAAAGCCGGTCGCGGCCGCGGGTCATCCCCGCGGCCGGCACAGCGCGAACCTATTTCGCTGCGGGCTTGTTGGACAGGCCCCACACGTACGCGGCGAGCACCTGGATCTTGCCCGCGCCGAGCGAATCCTTGCGCGGCGGCATCGGCTTGTGATCGGCGTCGAGACCGACGTTGCGGCCCTTGTTGATGCCCTGCATGATCGTCGCCTCGGAGCTGTCGTACAGCCAGATCTTGTCGGTCAGGTTGGGTGCGCCGAGCGCCTGCGTTCCCTTGCCCTCGGGTCCGTGGCACGCCGCGCAGATCCCCATGAACACTTCCTTCCCGAGCTGCGCCTTCAGCCCGTCGCTGGGCAGGCCCGAAAGCGAGCGCACGTAGGCGGCGGCGTTCTTCACCTTTTCCTCGCCCAGCGACGCCCCGAGCGCCGGCATGACGCCCATGCGGCCGTTGGTGATCGACTCGCGGATCGTTTCGGGGTCGCCGCCGTACAGCCAGTCGGCGTCGGTGAGGTTGGGGAAGCCGCGGCTGCCGCGGGCGTCGGAGCCGTGGCACTGCGCGCAGTAGTTGAGGAAGAGCCGCTCGCCCATCGCCCTCGCCTGCGGGTCCGCCGCCACCGCCTTCAGGTCCATCGCCAGGTACTTGTCGTAGAGCGGCTTGGTCTTGGCGTCCATCTCGGCCGCTTCGGCGGTGTACGCCGAGGCGGACGTCCAGCCGAGCAGACCCGGGAACTTGCCCAGCCCGGGAAAGAGGGCGACGTAGGCCAGCCCGAACACGATGGTGATCCAGAACAGCCACATCCACCACGCCGGAAGCGGGTTGTTGTACTCGGCGAGGTCGCCGTCCCAGGTGTGACCCATCAGCTCGACCGCCTTGCCGCCGGCGCCGCCGGCCGCCGGCTGCCCGGGTTGGACCTTCGCCTTGCTCATCTTCCAGAGCAGCCACGCGCAGTAGCCGACGGAAGCGAGGGTCAGGACGATGATGTACCAGTTCCAGAAATCCGAAGTGAAATCACTCATGACTGCGGCTCCGCTCCATTGCCCATCGGTACGTCGGTCTCATCCGGCAGTGCGAACGGGGCGTTCGCGGCCTCGGCAAAGGCGGCGCGGCGGTGGCTGCTGTACGCCCACGCGACGATGCCGAGAAACGACAGGAAAGCCAGGACGGTGGCGGCGCTGCTCAGGAAGCTGTAGATGTTCATCGCCTACCTCACGTTCTTCATCGCGAGACCCAGATTCTGCAGGTACTCGATCACCGCATCCTGCTCCGTCTTGTCCTTGAGCTCCGCCGGCGCCTTCGCGATCTGCTCCGCGGTGTACGGAACGCCGACGCGGGTCAGCGCCGTCATCTTCGCCTGGATGTCGCCGGCGCTTGCCGGCGCCTTCGTCAGCCACGAATACGACGGCATGTTCGATTCGGGCACGACGTCGCGCGGGTTGTTGAGGTGCACGCGATGCCATTCGTCGGAATACTTGCCGCCGACCCGCGCGAGGTCCGGCCCGGTGCGCTTGCTGCCCCACTGGAACGGATGGTCGTAGACGAACTCGCCGGCCACCGAGTAGTGCCCGTAGCGCTCGGTCTCGGCGCGGAACGGCCGGACCATCTGCGAGTGGCAGTTGTAGCAGCCTTCGCGCAGGTAGACGTCGCGGCCCGTCAGCTGCAGCGGCGTGTACGGCACGACGCCGGCGACCGGCTCGGTCGTCGATTTCTGGAAGAACAGCGGGACGATCTCGACGAGTCCGCCGACGCTGATCAGCAGGACGATGCAGACGATCATCCAGCCGATGTTGTTTTCGAGCAATTCCTGGTTGAGTTTCATGGTTGTCCCTGCCCCTTCACGCGTGCGCCGGCACGACGGCCGGGATCGGTCCCTCGACCGCCTTGGCGCCGGCGACCGTGCGAATGACGTTCCACGCCATGATCAGCATGCCGGTGAGGAACAGGACACCGCCCAGCAACCGGATCGCGTAGAACGGATACGTCGACTTCAGCGCCTCGACGAACGCGTAGGTCAGCGTCCCGTCGGCGTTGACCGACCGCCACATCAGGCCCTGCATGACGCCGGCGATCCACATCGCGGCGATGTAGAGCACGACGCCGATGGTCGCGATCCAGAAATGCAGCGTGATCAGCTTGACCGACCACATCTCGATCTTGCCGAACATCCGCGGTATCAGGTAGTACATGCAGCCGATCGAGATGAAGGCGACCCAGCCCAGCGCGCCCGAGTGCACGTGGCCGATCGTCCAGTCGGTGTAGTGCGACAGCGCGTTGACCGTCTTGATCGACATCATCGGCCCCTCGAAGGTGCTCATGCCGTAGAACGACAGCGACACGATCAGGAACTTGAGGATCGGGTCGTCGCGCAGCTTGTGCCACGCCCCCGACAGCGTCATGATCCCGTTGATCATCCCGCCCCACGACGGCGCCAGCAGGATCAGCGAGAACAGCATCCCCAGCGACTGCGTCCAGTCGGGCAGCGCGGTGTAGTGCAGGTGGTGCGGGCCCGCCCACATGTAGGTGAAGATCAGCGCCCAGAAGTGCACGACCGACAGCCGGTACGAGTACACCGGCCGGCCAGCCTGCTTGGGCACGAAGTAGTACATCATCCCGAGGAAGCCCGCGGTCAGGAAGAAGCCCACCGCGTTGTGCCCGTACCACCACTGGATCATCGCGTCCTGGACGCCCGCGTACGCCGAATACGACTTCATCGGGAACAGCGAGACGGGGATCTCGGCGCTGTTGACGAGGTGCAGCACGGCGATGGTCAGGATGAACGCCGCGAAGAACCAGTTGGCGACGTAGATGTGCGGCGTCTTGCGCTTGACGACGGTGCCGAGGAACACGACCGCGTAGGAGACCCACACCAGCGTGATCAGGATGTCGATCGGCCACTCGAGCTCGGCGTATTCCTTGCCCGAGGTGTAGCCCAGCGGGAGCGTCACCGCGGCCAGCACGATCACCGCCTGCCAGCCCCAGAAGGTGAACGACGCCAGCGCGTCGCCGAACAGCCGCACCTGGCAGGTGCGCTGGACGACGTAGTACGACGTCGAGAACAGCGCGCAGCCGCCGAAGGCGAAGATCACCGCGTTGGTGTGCAGCGGACGCAGCCGCCCGTACGACAGCCACTGCAGGCCGTCCCACAGCACCAGATCCGGCCACAGCAGCTCGGCGGCGATGATCACGCCGACCAGCATGCCGACGATGCCCCAGACGACCGTCATGATCGCGAACTGGCGCACCACCTTGTAGTTGAACGTCGCCACGCTAGCCGTACTCATCGATGTTTGCTCCTGCGTCATCCCCGTGCGTTGCACGCGTACCTTCCGCCGTCAGTCCGGCCAGCGAGCCCGAAGTGCATGCGGTTGTCCCCATTTGCCGAGCGCCGCCAAAGGAACGGCCACTCCGCTGCCCATTAAAACAGACGCGCGATTTTAATGGCCGCTATCCCGCCCGCCTTTGATCGAAGTCAACTCCCCGTGCTGCTCCCCAACATCGGCGCACGCGGCGGGTCCGATCGGTGGTATCGCGTCGCTGCTGTCGTCGTCGGCCAGAATGCGGTGCGCCGGGCCGTCGAGATCGTCGAACTGGCCGCTGGCGACCGCCCACCAGAACGCGGCGCCGATCGCCAGCACCAGCGCGACCGACAGCGGGATCAGCAGCACGAGGATGTCCATCGGGCGCCCGGTCAGCCGCCCGCGGCCGCGGGGGCCGGCGTCGACACCGCCGCCGCGCCGGTCTCCCGGAAGCGGGCGAGGCGCAGCGCATTGGCGACCACCGCCAGCGACGACAGCGACATGCCGGCCGCGGCGACCAACGGCGTCACGTAGCCCAGGGCGGCGGCGGGAATCGCGACGGCGTTGTAGAGGAACGCCCAGGCCAGGTTCTGGCGGATGACGCGGAAAGTGCGGCGCGCGTGCAGGATCGCGTCGGCGATGCGCGGCAACTCGTCGGAGAGCACGACGACGTCGGCGGTCCACTGCGCCAGCGGCGTCGCGCTCTTCAGGCTCAGCGACACCTGCGCCTGCGCCAGCGCCGGCGCGTCGTTGATGCCGTCGCCTGCCATCGCGACGATCGCGCCATCGGCCTGCAGCGCGGCGATCGCCGCGCGCTTGTCCTCCGGCAGCATGTCGCCGCGCGCGGTGGCGATGCCGAGCGTCGCCGCGGCGGCGGCGACGGTGGCCGGCCGATCGCCGGACAGCAGCACCGGCACGATGGACAGCCGCGCCAGCATCGCCACCAGCCGCTGCGCGCCGGGACGCAGCGCGTCTCCCAGCGCGAACAGCGCGCGGATGCCGCCGGCGTCGCCGAGAGCGACCAGCGTCGCGGTCGCCGCGACGCCCGCGGCCTCGGGCGGGACCGGCTTGCCGGAGAGCGCCGCGACCCAGTCGGGGCGCCCGATGCGCAGCGCCTGTCCGTCGAGCCTGCCCTCGACGCCCCGGCCCGGGACGACCTGCAGCGCGGCGACGGAGGGCAGTTGCGACCCCGCCGCCGCCTCGCGCAGCGCCAGCGCGAGCGGATGCTCCGATTGCGCCTCGAGCGCGGCCGCGAGCGCGAGCAATTCGCCGGGGACCCCGCCATCGAGGGCGATCGTTGCCTGCAGCGCGACGGTGCCCGTCGTCAGCGTCCCCGTCTTGTCCAGCACGATGTGCGTCGTGCGTGCCAGCGTCTCCAGCGCATCGGCGCGGGCGATGACGACGTGGACCCGGGCGAGCGCGCCGGCGGCGGCGGCCAGCGCGGCGGGCGTGGCGAGCGAAAGCGCGCAGGGGCACGACACGACCAGCACCGCGAAGGTCACCGCGAGCGTCCGCGCCGGGTCGATGATCCACCAGCCGACCGCCGTCACCGCGGCCAGCGCCAGCAGC
>CAIWHR010000533.1 GCA_903912485.1 uncultured beta proteobacterium
CATCCTCGCGGCGCTGCCCGACGCCGACTACGCCGGCGTGATCGTCGCGCTGGCCATCGGCGACCAGCGCGCGATCCCGGAAGCGCATTGGCGGATCTTCAATCGCACCGGCATCACGCACCTGGTCAGCATTTCGGGACTCCACGTGACGGTGTTCGCGGCGCTCGCCGGAGCGCTCGCGTACGCGCTCGCGCGCCGCAGCGTGGCGCTGACCACGCGCGTTCCCGCGCGCAGGGCGGCGGTGCTGGTCGGTGTCGTCGCGGCCGCCGCCTACGTGCTGCTGGCCGGCGCGCAGGTGCCGGCGCAGCGCACGCTGCTGATGCTCGCGGTGGCGGCGCTGGGCGTCTGGCTCGCGCGGCCGGGCACGGCGGCGATGGTCTGGTTGTGGGCGCTGGCGGCGGTCGTCGCGTGGGACCCGTGGGCGGCGATCACGCCCGGCTTCTGGCTGTCGTTCGGCAGCGTCGGGCTGCTGCTGTACGCGCACGCCGGGCGGCTCGATCCGCCGCCCGAGGCCCGCCTCGGCGCGCGCGTCGGCCGCGCGCTGCGCGCCGCGACGCGCACGCAGGCGCTGGTGACCGTGGGCCTCGTGCCGCTGACGCTGGCGCTGTTCCAGCAGGTGTCGGTGATCTCGCCGCTGGCCAATGCCGTTGCGATCCCCGTCGTCACCTTCGCGGTGGTGCCGCTGGCGCTGACCGGGATCGTGCTGCCGCTCGATGCGCTGTGGCAGGCGGCGCACGCGGTGTTCGCCGCGATGATGGCGCCGCTGCTGTGGCTGTCGCAACTCCCGGGCGCCGTGTGGCAGCAGCACGCGCCTCCCGGCTGGGCGGTGGCCGCCGCAGTCGCGGGCGTCGTCTGGCTGGCGGCGCCGCGCGGCGTGCCGGGCCGCGCGCTGGGCATCGTCTGGTTCCTGCCGCTGTTCGTCGTCGTGCCGCCGCGTCCGGAGCCGGGGGCGTTCCGGATGACGGTGCTCGACGTCGGGCAGGGTCTGGCGGCGGCGGTGCAGACGCATCGCCACACGCTGCTCTACGACACCGGCCCGCGCTACACCGACGACGCCGACGCCGGCGGGCGCATCGTCGCGCCGTTCCTGCGCGCGTCGGGTGTGGCCCGCCTCGGCGGACTGGTCGTCTCGCACCGGGACAGCGATCACAGCGGCGGCGCATCGACGCTGCTGCAGACGGTGCCGGTCGACTGGCTGCTGTCGGGATTCGCCGCCGCCGACGAAACGCCGCCCGCGTGGCCGGCGGACGACGGCGTCGCCCTTCGCTGCGCGGCGGGGCAGCGCTGGGAGTGGGACGGCGTGCGCTTCTCGGTGCTGCATCCGCCGGCCGCGTCGTACGACGATCCTTCGGTGAAGACCAACGACCTGTCGTGCGTCGTGCGCGTCGAATCGGACTGGGGCAGCGCGCTGCTGACCGGCGACATCGAAGCGAAGAGCGAGCTGGAACTGCTGCGTGCCGCGCCCGAGTCGCTCAAGGCGGACGTGCTGGTCGTTCCGCACCACGGCTCGCGGTCGTCGTCGACGCCGCCGTTCGTCGCCGCGGCGGCGGCGGCGATCGCGGTCTTCACTCCGGGCTACCGCAACCGCTTCGGGCATCCGCGCCCCGAGGTGGTCGCCCGCTATCGCGACGCCGGCGCGCAGATCCGGCGCACCGACTTCGAAGGCGCGCTCACGTTCGACTTCGCCCCGGGCCCCGCGCGGGCGCCGCAGGCGGAGCGCGCGCGGGACCGCCGCTACTGGCGCGAGTCGCCGCTGCACGGCGCGATGACGGCCGTCGAATGACCGTCGCGCCCGGACAGCGGGCGGGCGACGCGCTGCCGGCGGCGATCAGCCGACGAAGCGGCCCAGGCGCACCGCCGTTTCGCCCTTCTTCGGGCGGCGGGACGGCATGATCAGCACGCAGTCGTCGTACGGCGTGAGCACGTCGGCGCCGCCGTCGCGGGCGAGCAGCGTGCCTGCGGTCGGGATGACGCCGAGCCCCTGCACCGGCAGCGCGAACGCAAACGCGTCGCTGTCGATGGTCACCGCGGCGGTGACCTCGATCACGCGCTGCGGCGCGCACGCGGCGCGATCGATGTGCGCATCGAGAAAAGCGGCGTCGAGCACGCCGAAGTGGCGGAGGAAGCGCAGCGTTGCCTGTGTCGCGACCGACGGCGCCGCGCGCTCCCAGTGCTGCCCGCACTCGATCAGCAGCGCGCTGCGCGGGTCCCGCGCGTCGTCGAAAAAGGCGTAGTCGCGCAGGCGCCTGCCGGCGGCGTGGCCGCCGTCGATCACCACGTGCTCGGGGGTCCCGACCGCACGCGCGAGTTCCACGCCCTTGCGCCGCGTTCCGGCCATCGCCAGCGGCGGGCAGGGATCCGTCATCGAGTGCAGGTCGAGCAGGTGGTCGACGCGGTCGTACAGCGGCCGCAGTTCGCGTGCGCGGGCGAGGTCGGCGCTGCGGCGCGGTCCGGTCAGCACCTCGTCGGTCCACAGCCGGTTGAAGTCCTCGTCGACGCAGCGCGACGAGAACGGCTCCGCGTGGTCGAAGCTCCGGTAGGCGTCGATGTTGGCGAAAGAGACCGACAGCGTGCCGCGGACCGGCCGCACGCCGGACGCGAGCAGCCAGTCGAGCGCGATCGCGCCGCAGACCTCGTTGCCGTGGGTCAGCGCCTGCAGGCAGACGTGCGGGCCGGGCGCGGCGGCGGCGAACGTCCACACGTAGGGGATGCCCGCGTTGCCGGCGGCCCAGCGGTCGAGATCCGGAAAGTCGACCTCGATCGCCGGCGCGGCGTGGGCGGTGCTCACGCGACGCACACCTGGTCGGCGAGGCGGCGCAGGAACGCTTCGCACTGCCGGAGCTGGTCGAGCGCGACCCACTCGTTGGGCTGGTGCGCCTGCGCGATGTGGCCCGGACCGCAGATGATCGTCGGGATCGCGGCGTGGTGGAACCGCGACGCCTCGGTGCCGAACGACACCTTGCCGCAGGCGTGCGTGCCGTTGCAGGCCCTGCCGATGGCCGCGATCTCGGTGTCGCCGTCGGAGTCGAAGCCGGGCATTTCGGACATCGGGTCGAACTCGATGAACGTGTCGGGCGCGACCGCGCGCATCGCGGGCAGGAAGCGCGCTGCGTACGCCTCGACCTGCCGGAACAGCGCGTCGGGATCGTCGAAAGGCAGGTGGCGGAACTCGAAGTCGAACCAGCAGTCGCGCGGCACGATGTTGAGCGCGGTGCCGCCGTGAATGACGCCGGTGTGGACCGTCGTGTACGGCACGTCGTAGTCGCGGTCGAAGGCTCCGCGGTCGCGGAACGCGTGCGCCATGTGGGTGAGGTAGGTCACGATCTCGCAGGCGATCTGCACCGCGTTCACGCCCAGCGGCGTCAGCGACGAATGCGCCTCGAAGCCGCGGACGCGGCAGCGCCAGCTCTTTTTCCCCTTGTGCGCGACGACGAGCTGCATGCCGGTCGGCTCGCCGACGATGCAGCCGGCGGGCTTCAGCCCGCGCCGGCCGATGTCGTCGAGCAGCCGGCGCACGCCGATGCAGCCCACTTCCTCGTCGTAAGACAGCGCGAGGTGCAGCGGGCGTCGCAGCCCGCGGCGCCGGAACTCCGGCACCAGCGCGAGCGCGGTGGCGCAGAAGCTCTTCATGTCGGTGACGCCGCGGCCGTGGACCCGGTCGCCGACGATGGTCGCGTCGAACGGGTCGGTATCCCAGGACTGGCCGTCGACCGGCACGACGTCGGTGTGCCCCGACAGCACGATGCCGTCGGTCGCGGCGTTGCCGTCCTGCGCCGGCAGCGTGGCGAACAGGTTGGCCTTGCGCTGGTCGTCGTCGAAGGTCAGCGTCGACGCGACGCCCTGCGTGCCGAGGTAGCCGCGGACCCAGTCGATCAGCGCCAGGTTCGAGCCGCGGCTGGTGGTGTCGAAGGCGACCAGCCGGTGGATCATCTCCCACGCCTCGATGCCCGGCGCGGCGGCGGTGGCGCCGGGGTGAACCGGGGCGGGCGTGGCAGGAGCGTTCATCGGTGGGGGCTCGCGGGTGCCGCGCCGGCGCGGGATGAGAAAGAGGATGAGGATAGGCAGGCGGCGCAGGGCTGTCAAATGCGACTCATTGTCCGCGGCAACGCGGGGTTGGGCGACCCGGGTCCGGTTGCGTTATCCTCTGTCGGTCAATCCGCACACCATTCGAATCAGGGGGAGTCATGCCGTTGCGACGTTTCTCAGCCGCGCCTTTGCTCGCTGCCGCGGCGTTCGCCGTCGTCGTTGCCGGCGCGTGGCCGGCGCTGGCCGCCGATCTCGTCATCGGCCTGGGCACCGACGTCACGGCGATCGATCCGCACTACCACAACGTCACGCCGAACAACAACGTCGCCGCGCACCTGTTCGGCTATCTGGTCCAGCGCACCGAGAAGCTGCAGCTCGAGCCGGGACTGGCGACCCAGTGGAAGACGATCGATCCGCTGACCTGGGAATTCAAGCTGCGCAAGGGCGTCAAGTTCCACGACGGCAGCGACTTTTCCGCAGCCGACGTCGTGGCGTCGATCGAGCGCGTGCCATTGGTGCAGAACAGCCCGTCGCCGTTCACCGCGTTCACCAAGCAGATCCGGGAGATCGTCGTCGTCGATCCGCTGACGATCCGCTTCAGGACGGCGACGCCGTATCCGCTGATGCCTTCCGACATGACGCAGGTGGCGATCATCTCCAGGGCGTTCGCCAAGGCGACGACCGACGATTTCAACAGCGGCAAGGCGGCGGTGGGAACCGGACCGTACAAGCTCGTCCGCTACGCCAAGGGCGACCGCATCGAGCTCGCGCGCAACGACGCGTACTGGGGCGGCAAGACGCCGTGGACCAAGGTCACGCTGCGGCTGCTGCCGCAGGACGCTCCGCGCGTCGCGGCGCTGCTGTCCGGCGACGTGCAGGTGATCGAGAACGTGCCCACGACCGACGTCGCGCAGTTGAAGCGCGACAAGCGCCTCGCGACCTACCGGACCGTCGCCGACCGGCTGATCTTCCTGCACATGGACAGCGAGCGCGACGTGTCGCCGTTCGTCACCGACCGGACCGGCAAGCCGCTGACGAAGAACCCGCTGAAGGATCCGCGGGTGCGCAAGGCGATGTCGAAGGCGATCAACCGTCCCGCGATCGTCGAGAAGGTGATGGAGGGCGAAGCGGTGCCGTCGGGGCAGCTCGTCGCCGATTTCCTTTTCGGCGCGACCAAGAACCTGAAGGTCGAGCCGTACGATCCGGAAGGCGCGAAAAAGCTGCTGGCCGAGGCGGGCTACCCGGAAGGTTTCGGCCTCACCATCCACGCGCCCAACAACCGCTACGTCAACGACGCCAAGATCGCGCAGGCCGTCGCGCAGATGCTCACCCGCGTCGGCATCGACACCAAGGTCGTCGCCATGCCGTCGTCGACGTTCTTCACGCAGGCGACCGACCTCAAGTTCAGCCTGATGCTGCTCGGCTGGAGCACCGGCACCGGCGAAGCGTCGGTGTCGCTGAAGGCGCTGCTGATGACGTACAACCGCGACAAGGGATACGGCACCGCGAACCGGGGCCGCTACTCGAACGGCAAGGTCGACGGGCTGACCGAGGATGCGCTCGCCACCGTCGACGACGCCAAGCGCGAGGCGCTGCTGCAGCGCGCGACCGAGATCGGGATCAACGACACCGGCATCATCCCGCTGCACTTCCAGGTCAACCTGTGGGCGACGCGCGACGGCATCACCTACGCGCCGCGCACCGACGAGAACACGCTGGCGTGGAAGTTCAAGCCGAAGTGACCGTGCGCCGGCCTCAACTCCAACCCCAACCCACCGGAAGTCGAACATGAACGCACCGCATCCGCTGCCCGGCGTGACCACGCCGCCCCAACACTTCATCGGCAATCGCTGGGTCGCCCCGGCGGGGGGCGAGACGCTGCCGATGGTCGATCCCTCGGACGGCGCGGTGTTCGCGCAAATCGCGCGCGGCACCGCGGCCGACATCGACCGCGCGGTGAAGGCGGCGCAGGCGGCGCGCGACGGGGCCTGGGGCAGGACGGCGCCGGTCGACAAGGGCAGGGCGCTGGCCCGCCTGGCGCGGGCGATCCTCGACCACGCCGAAGAACTGGCGTTCCTCGAAGCCCGCGACTGCGGCAAGCCGCTGAAGCAGGCGCGCGCCGACGCCGCGGCCTGCGCCCGCTACTTCGAGTTCTACGGCGGCGCCTGCGACAAGTTTCACGGCGAGACGATTCCGTATCCCGCCGGGTACACGGTGCTCACCTGGCGCGAGCCGCACGGCGTCACCGGGCACATCATCCCGTGGAACTACCCGCTGCAGATCTTCGGCCGCTCGATCGGCGGCGCGCTCGCCGCCGGCAACGCCTGCGTCGTGAAGCCGGCGGAGGACGCCTGCCTGTCGCTGCTGCGCGTGGCCGAACTGGCGGCCGAGTGCGGATTGCCCGAAGGCGCGCTCAACATCGTCACCGGCCTCGGGAGCGAAGCCGGCGCCGCGCTGGCCGCGCACCCGGGCATCGAGCACATTTCGTTCACCGGCTCGCCGGCGACCGGCGCGGGGGTGGCGACGGAGGCCGCCCGGCGGCACTGCCCGGTCACGTTGGAACTCGGCGGCAAGGGGCCGCAGATCGTGTTCGCCGACGCCGATCTCGACGCTGCGCTGCCGGTGCTGGCCAACGCGATCATCCAGAACGCCGGCCAGACCTGCTCGGCGGGGAGCCGGCTGCTGGTCGAGCAGTCGCGCTACGAGGAAGTGCTGTCGCGTCTCGGCGAGCGCTTCGCCGCGCTCAAGGTCGGGCCGGCGTTCGCCGACCTCGACTGCGGGCCGCTGATCCGCGCCGGGCAGCTCGCGCGGGTGCGCGATTTCCTGGCCGAAGCCGAGCGCGACGGCGTCGCCACCGTCGCCAAGGGCAGCATCGCCGCCGATGCGCCGTCCACCGGCTACTACGTCGAGCCCCGGCTGCTGCGCGACGTGCCGTCGACCTGCCGCCTCGCCTGCCAGGAGGTGTTCGGGCCGGTGCTGGCGGCGATGCCTTTCGCCGACGAGGCCGACGCGGTTCGCCTCGCCAACTCCACCGACTTCGGCCTGGTCGCCGGCGTGTGGACCGGCAACGGCGCGCGGCAGCTGCGGATGGCGCGGGCGGTGAAGAGCGGGCAGGTGTTCATCAACAACTACGGCGCCGGCGGCGGCGTCGAGCTGCCGTTCGGCGGCGTCAAGTCGTCCGGCTACGGCCGCGAAAAGGGCTTCGAAGCGCTGTACGGCTTCACCGCGCTGAAGACGGTCGTGCTGCAGCACGGATGACGATGCCGCGCGGCGCGGCGGCAGTCCGGCGCGCGGGCCGCGACGACGGGGAATGGCGATGGGCGACATGCTGGTGAAGTTGTACGACCTGCCGGACGGCGCGCCGCGGCTGCGGGCGCTGCGGGACGCGGGCGTGGTCGTGCGCGCCGCGATGCCCTACGAGAAGCAGGACGTCGTGACCTGGGTGCGCGGGCGGTTCGGCGACGCCTGGGCGGGCGAGTGCGAAGCCGCTTTCGCCCGGCAGCCGGTCGCCTGCTTCGTCGCCGCGGAAGACGGCCGCCTCCGGGGGTTCGCCTGCCACGACTGCACCTGCCCCAACTTCTTCGGGCCGATGGGCGTCGCCGCGGAAGCGCGCGGCCGCGGCATCGGCAGCGCGCTGCTGCTGTGCTGCCTGCACGCGATGGCGGCGCGCGGCTACGCGTATGCGATCATCGGCGGAGCCGGCAACGGCGACATCTACCGCAAGGCGGTCGGCGCGGTCGACATCGCCGGATCGACACCGGGCGTCTACCGGGACCGGCTGGCGCGCGACGCTGCCGCCGGCTGATGCCCGTGCAGACAACATTTCCCAGCCAACTCTTTCGAGCGTACAGATGAGACTGCAGAACAAGATCGCAATCGTTACCGGATCAGGATCCGGATTCGGCGAAGGCATCGCCCGGCGCTTTGCCGCCGAGGGCGCCAAGGTCGTCGTCAACGACATCAACGCCGCGAACGGCGAGCGGGTGGCGCGCGAGATTGTCGCGGCGGGCGGGCACGCGAAGTTCTGTCTCGCCGACGTCACCCGCGATGCCGACGTCTCCCGCCTGGTCGCGTTCGCGCTGGCGGGCTACGGCGACCTCGACATCGTCGTCAACAACGCCGGCACGACGCACCGCAACCAGCCGCTGCTCGACGTCGCCGAGGCGGAGTTCGACCGCATCTACGCGGTCAACGTCAAGAGCCTGTTCCTCACCGCGAAACACGCGGTGCCGCACTTTCGCCGCAAGAGGAACGGCGTGTTCATCACCATCGCGTCGACCGCCGGCATCCGCCCGCGGCCGGGTCTCACCTGGTACAACGGCAGCAAGGGCGCCGCGATCGTCACGTCGCGCTCGATGGCGGCCGAGTTGGCCCCCGACAACATCCGCGTCAACGTCATCAATCCGGTGGCCGGCGAGACCGGGATGCTGAAGGAATTCATGGGCGCCGACACGCCGGAGATCCGCGCGAAGTTCGTCGCGTCGATCCCGCTGGGGCGGCTGTCGCTGCCGTCCGACATCGCCACGGCGGCGCTGTTCTTCGCCTCCGACGAGGCCGCTTTCATCACCGGCGCCTGCCTCGAGGTCGACGGCGGGCGCTGCGTCTGATTCCGGCGCCGGCGCCGCGTAGCCCGGGTTTCGCGTCCACAGCGCGCGTAGCCCGGGTTTCGCGTCCACAGCGCGCGTAGCCCGGGTTTCGCGTCCACAGGCGCCGCCCGCAGCCCGCCATGCGGGACGGCGAAACCCGGGTCACTTGGCGTAGACGAGGTCGCGCAGTCCTATCGACAGCGTCGGCACGTAGGTGACCACCATCAGGCAGGCCAGCACGACCAGCACGAAGGGGATCAGCCGGGTCACGATCTGGTCGAGCGAGATGCGGGCCACCGTGCACGCCGCGAACAGGTTGACGCCGAACGGCGGCGTGATCATTCCCAGCGCGAGGTTGACGACCATCACGATGCCGAAGTGCACGGGGTCGACGCCGAAGTGCTGCGCCACCGGCGCCAGGATCGGCGCCAGCACGATGATCGACGCGGAGGTCTCGATGAACATGCCGATGACGAACAGCGCGAGGTTGACGCCGAGCAGGAACAGCGCCGGCGACTTCAGCCACTCGACCAGGAACGCGCCGATCGCCTCGGGCACGCCGGCGCGCGTGACCAGGTAGCTGAAGAGTCCCGCGTTGGCGATGATGAACATGATCACCGCCGACGACACGACGCTCTTCTGCAGGATCCGCGGCAGGTCCCTGATCCCGATCTCGCGGTAGACGCCGACGCCGACGATCAGCGCGTAGAAGACGGCGACGACCGAAGCCTCGGTCGGCGTGACGATCCCGCCGTAGATGCCGCCGAGGATGATCACCGGCATCAGGAGTGCCAGCGCCGCCTTGCGCGTCGCCACCCAGAACGGCAACCGGCCCTCGTGATCGCGCTTGCCGTAGCCCTTGATCCGCGCGTAGACGACGGCGAAGATCATCAGCGCGCCGCCGATCAAGAGGCCGGGGCCGAAGCCCGAGATGAACAGCTCGCCGATCGACACCTCGGCCGAAACGCCGTACAGGATCATCGGGATCGACGGCGGGATGATGACGCCGAGCTCGGCCGAGGTCGCCTGCAGCGCGGCGGCGTAGGGCACCGGGTAGCCGTGCTTGATCAGCGCGGGGATCAGGATCGCGCCGATCGCGAAAGTCGTCGCCACGCTCGAACCCGACACCGCGGCGAAGATCATGCAGGTCAGCACGCAGGTCGCCGCGAGCCCGCCCTGGAAGCCGCCGACGATCGACTTGGCGAACTCGACCAGCCGCTGCGAGATGCCGCCGGTCTCCATCAGGTTGCCGGCGAGGATGAAGAACGGGATCGCGGCCAGCGGGAACTTGTTGATCGCCCCGAACATCTCCTTGACGATCGTCAGCAGGTTGAGGTTCGCCTGCCACGCGCCGACGATGCTGGCGAGGCCAATGGAGACGGCGACCGAAACGCTGAGCGCGAAGCACAGCACCATCGTGAACAGCATCGATCCGGGCATCGCGTCGCTTTCCTACTGCTGGGTTTCGAGTTCCATGCGGCGCGGGTCGATGAGGCAGGCGACGACGCCGATCATGCAGAAGACGGCGCCGATCGGCACCGCGAGATACGCCCAGGTCATCGACAACGACTCGAGGCCGCTGATCGTCTGCACGCGGGCGCGCCACGCGTAGTCGAAGCCGTAGCGGATCATGAAGCCGATCAGCGTCAGCGCCGCGATGGCGACCAGCCAGTCGAGCCCGCGCTTCATCGCCGGTCCGCCCTTGCGGTGCAGGATGTCGACGCAGACCATCGCGCCCTGGCGGAACGCCATCGGCGCGCCCATGAACACCATCCAGATCAGCGCGAAGCGGATCAGCACCTCCGACCACTCGGCCGGCTGCTGGAAGACGAAGCGGGCGAAGATCTGGTACAGGCCGAGGCACGCCGCGACGACCAGCATCGCGCACGCGAATGCGAGCGAGAATGCGGTCGTCCGGCGCTCGAAGGCGAGGAAACTGTCGCGCATGGGTGCCTTGGGCGGATGCGGCTCGTGGCCGCGGCTGCCCCGGGTTTCGCCATCCGGCGGCCGGGGCCGACGGCGGGCGCTGGTGGGTGCGAAACCCGGGCTACTGGCGGGGGTGGGCGGGGGCGAAGCCGGGCTACTTGTAGTTCTTGATCCGGTCGATGTTTTCCTGGCCGAACTTCTTGCCGAAGTCGACGTAGGTCGCCGCCAGCGTCGCCTGGAACTTCGACTTGTCGACGTTCTCGACGACGTTCATGCCCTTCGAGCGCAGGTCGGCGACCGCCTTCCTCTCGTCGTCGTCGACGCGCGCGCGATTGGCCTTGACGCCTTCCTTCGCCGCGTCGAGGAACGCCTGCTTGTCCGCGGGCGCGAGCTTGTCCCAGGCGGCCTTGTTCATCAGGAACAGCGCCGGCGAATAGACGTGACCGGTCAGCGACAGGTACTTCTGCACCTGCTCGAACTTGGCCGAGGTGATCACCGACAGCGGATTCTCCTGGCCGTCGACGGTGCCCTGCTGCAGCGCGGTGAACACCTCGGTGAACGCCATCGGCGTCGGGATGATGCCGAACGCCTTGTACGCCTGGATGTGGACCGGGTTTTCCATCGTCCGCATCTTGAGGCCCTTGACGTCGTCCGGAACGTTCACCGCCCGCTTGCTGTTGGTCATGTGCCGGAAGCCGTTCTCGCCCCAGGCCAGCGCGACGATGCCCTTCGACGGAAACTTCTGCAGCAGGTCCTGACCGATCGGGCCGTCGAGCGTGGAGCGCGCGTGGTTGTAGTCGCGGAACAGGAACGGGATGTCGAGGATCGCGACGTCGGGAACGAAGTTCGGCACCGGCCCGGTGGACGTGAACGTGAGGTCGAGCGTGCCCATCTGCACCGCTTCGACCGACTCGCGCTCGGCGCCCAGCGAGCCCGAATAGAAAGGCTGGACCTTGTAGCGGCCGTTGGTGCGCTTCTCGACTTCGCGGGCGAAGGTGTCGATCGCCACGCCCTGGTGCGAGTTCTGGGCGATCGAGATGCTGATCTTCATGTTGGTCTGCGCGGCCGCGGGCGCGACGGCGAGCACGGTCAGGGCTGCGCCGGCGGCGCACAGGGCAAAGGGCAGGCGGGTGAATCGCATCGTGGTCTTCTCCTCGATCGTTGCGGGGGGGCAGGGTGGCCGTCATTATGCCGGTCGATGCGCCGGATTCCAAGGAAGGGCCGCGATGTGGAATAATCGGCTGTCCCGGACCCCCTGCGCGTTGCGCCGCCGAGCGCGATGCGAGCCACCGCCCTGCCACGATGCTCGACCCGCGCATTCAAGCCCAACTGGCGACCCTGCTGCCGCCGTCCGCGCTGCTCACCGCGGCGGAGGACACGCGGCCCTACGAGTGCGACGGGCTGTCGCTGTATCGCGAGCGGCCGGCGGCGGTGGCGCTGCCCGAGACCGAAGCGCAGGTCGTCGCGATCCTCAGGCAATGTCACCAGGCCCGCGTTCCGGTGGTCGCCCGCGGCGCCGGGACCAGCCTTTCCGGCGGCGCGCTGCCGGACGCCAACGGCGTGCTGCTGTCGCTCGCAAGGTTCAACCGCATCCTCGCCATCGATCCGCTCGCCCGCACCGCGGTCGTGCAGCCGGGCGTGCGCAATCTGGCGATCACCGAGGCGGCCGCGCCGTACGGGCTGTATTACGCGCCCGACCCGTCGTCGCAGATCGCCTGCACCATCGGCGGCAACGTCGCCGAGAACGCCGGCGGCGTGCACTGCCTGAAGTACGGGCTCACCGTGCACAACGTCTGGCGCGTGCGCGCCGTGCTGATCACCGGCGACATCGTCGAGCTGGGCGGCGACGCGCCCGACAGCGCCGGCTACGACCTCCTGGCGCTGATCAACGGCTCCGAGGGCCTGCTCGCGGTGATCACCGAGATCACGGTGAAGCTCACGCCGAAGCCCGAGCTCGCTCAGGTCGCGCTCGCCGCCTTCGACGACGTCGCCAGGGCGGGGGCCGCCGTCGGCGCCGTGATCGCCGCCGGCATCCTGCCCGCCGGTCTCGAGATGATGGACCAGGCCGCCACGCGCGCGGTCGACGAGTACGTCCACGCCAATTACCCGCTCGACGCCACCGCCGTGCTGCTGGTCGAGGCGGACGGCGCGCCGGAGGAAGTCGCCGCCGACATGGCCGAGATCAAGCGCGTGCTGGCCGAGGCGGGCGCGACCGAGATCCGCGTGTCGAAGGACGAGAAGGAGCGGCTGCTGTTCTGGTCGGGGCGCAAGGCCGCTTTCCCCGCGATCGGCCGCATCTCGCCCGACTACTACTGCATGGACGGCACCATCCCGCGGCGCGCGCTGCCCGACGTGCTGCTGAAGATCGCCGCGATGACCGAGCGCTACGGGCTGCGCTGCGCCAACGTCTTTCACGCCGGCGACGGCAACCTGCACCCGCTGATCCTCTACGACGCCAACGTGGCCGACGAGGTCGAGCGGGTCGAGGCGTTCGGCGCCGCGATCCTCGAACTGTGCATCGCCGTCGGCGGCACCATCACCGGCGAGCACGGCGTCGGCATTGAAAAGATCAACCAGATGTGCGTGCAGTTCTCGCCTGAAGAGCTGGCGCTGTTCCGCGAACTCAAGCTGGCCTTCGATCCGGATGGCCGGCTCAATCCGTCCAAGAACATTCCCACCCTGCATCGCTGCGCCGAGTACGG
>CAIWHR010000534.1 GCA_903912485.1 uncultured beta proteobacterium
ACGGTGCTGTTTGCCGACGTGGTGGGCTCCACCGCCATGGCACAGGGCCTGGACGCCGAGGACACGCTGGCTGTGCTCAGCGGCGCGCTGCAGCGCATGGCCGCGCTGGTCGATGCGCACCAGGGCCGCGTGCTGCGCTTTACTGGCGACGGCGTGAAGGCCGCGTTCGGCATGGACGAGGCGCGCGAGGACGATGCCGAGCGCGCTGTCCGGACGGGGCTGGCCATGCTGGCGGCCGGGCGCGAGCAGGCCGATGCCGCGATGCGCCTGCACGGCATCACCGATTTCGCTGTGCGCGTGGGCGTGCACACCGGCGACGTGGCACTCGGCGCCGGTGTCGAGGCCGACAACACCGCGATGGGCGTAGCCGTGCACATCGCCGCGCGCATGGAGCAGAGCGCGCCGCCGGGGACCCTGCGCATCAGCCACGACACCTGGAGCCAGGTGCGCGGGCTGTTTGAACTCGAGCCGCAGCCGCCGCTGCAAGTCAAGGGCATCGAAGCGCCGCTGCAGACATATCTGGTGCGCGCTGCGCTCGAGCGCAGCGTGGCGAGCGTCGAGCGCGGGCTGCAGGGCTTGGCCATGCCGATGGTGGGCCGCGATGCCGAGTTGCGGCGGCTGCTGGACGCGGTGGCGCAGGCCCGCGGCACGCGGCAGTTGCAGACGCTGACGCTGGTCGGCGACGCGGGCCTGGGCAAGAGCCGGCTGTTGCGCGATCTGACGGCCGCGCTGATCGACTGCCGCGTGCTGGTCCTGCGCTCGCAGCCCGACGGCATGCTGCGGCTGTGGGGCCTGTTGCGCAGCCTGCTGGCCACGCAGTTTGGCGTGGCCGACACCGACAGCGCCGAGGTGGCGCGGCGCAAGGTCGTCGACGGGCTGAGCCCATGGTTCGACGAGCGGGGCGAGCAGCAAGCCCAGCTCATCGGCCAACTCTCGGGCCTGGACTTCGGCGACAGCCCGCACCTGCGCGGCCTGGATCCGCGCAGCCTGCGCGACCAGGCCTTCGCCGCCCTCCGTGCCTACCTGCAAGCCCTGGCCGCCAAGGGCGGCGCGCTGCCCGTGCTGCTGGTCGAAGACCTGCATTGGGCCGACGACGGTTCGCTGGACCTGCTGCAGTACCTGCGCTCGCATGCTGAAGCGTTGCCGCTGATGCTGGTGATGACAGGCCGGCCCACGCTGCTGGAGCGTCGGCCCGACTGGGGCACTCCCGAGACGATGATTCAGCTCAGCCCGCTGGCGGCGGCGGACAGCAACGAATTGGCGCAGACGCTGCTGCGGCGGGTCGACGAGGTGCCGCCCAAGCTCACCGAACTCGTCGTCGGCCGAGCCGAGGGCAACCCGTACTACATGGAAGAACTGGTGCGAAAGCTCATCGATGACGGTGTGATCGTCATCGACGAGCCGCACTGGAAGGTATACGTCGAGCGCCTGGACACCGTTCGCCTGCCCGGCACGCTGGTGGGCCTGCTGCAGTCCAGGCTCGATGCGTTACCGGCCAGCGAACGCCAGGCCGCCCGTCAGGCCAGCATCATCGGCCACGTCTTCTGGGACGACGCTCTGCAGGCCCTGGACGCCCAAGCGCTGCAGGCCCTGCCGGCGCTGCGACGTGCAGCCTTCGTGCATGCCCACGACAGCAGCGACGTCGAAGGCACGACCGAGCGCCAGTTCGACCATCACCTGCTGCATCAGGTGACGTACGACACGCTGCTCAAGGCCGAGCGCCGCCTGGGCCACGGCGCCGTGGCGCGCTGGCTGAGAGAACGCACGCAGGGGCGTGGCGCCGAGTTCCTGGCCATGACGGGCGACCATGCCGAGCGCGCCGGCGAGACGGCGCTGGCCGTGGACTGCTTCGAGCAGGCGGGCAAAGCGGCCGGGAAGCGATATGCGAACACGGCCGCAGACTCCTGGCTGCGTCGCGCCTTGGCCTTGCTGGGCGAGTCGGAACCCCTGCGGCGCCTTGATTTGCTGGACGTGTTGGTGGGCATTGCCGACACCGTGGGCGACCGATCCGGCCAGCATGCACTGCATGCGCAGGCCGCTGCGTTGCTCGAGCGCCATCCCGACGATCCGCGCCTGGCAAGGCTGTGGTTTTCCATGGGTTTGCTGGCCGACCGCCGAGGCGATGTCGCTGCAGCAGAGCGGCTATCCCGGCAGGCCTTCGAGCTGGCCGAACGCTGCGGGGCCGCCTGGGTGGCGGCCATGTCGCAGGGCCAACTGGCCTGGCTGCAGTACACACGACGAGATTACGCGGACGCCGGCAACCGCCTGGAGACTGGTATGCAGTGGGCGGCCAGGATCGAAGACGTGGCGATGCGGGCCGAGATCGAGGCCCAACTGCTGGTGGTGTCGGCGATTGTCTCGACCGACCTCTGCCGCTTCGACGAGGCGCGCGAAAGCCTGCTGGCGGTGCTGTCGCGGGGCGAGGCGCAGGGCCAGCCACGCCTGCAACTCAGTGCGCTGGATGGCTTGGTGAATGTCGCGGCCACCCTTGGCCGGTGGGAAGAGGTGACCGCCCGAGCTGAGCGCATGATTACCGTCGCCCAAGCCATTGGTGCCGTGCCCCGCATTGCGCATGCCCATCAGCATGCAGCGCTCGCCGCGCAGGCGCGGGGTGAGCACATGGCGGCCCTGCGCTTGCACGAGCAGGCCTTGCCGGTCCTTCGCGCCAACGGTGACAGCAGGACCGAGGTGGCATCGCTGTACAGCCTGGGCATGTTGCATTGGGAACAAGGCGATGACCATGCCGCCTTGCAGTGGTACGCGCAGGCGCAGGCCTTGTTCGAGGCCTTGGATGATCACATCGGAGCGGGTGAAGCTGCGGCATCCGGCGCGCTGTGCGAACTCCGCCTTGGGCAGCCTTCTTCGGCACTGTCCAGGGTGAACCAGTTGCTGCAGCGGCTGTCCGGCGACTTGGCCGAACACCTCGCTCACGAGACGATCTGCCTGCGTTGGCCCTGCCAGCAAGTGCTGGATGCCGTGGCCGATGCCCGCGCCGTGCCGATGCTTGAGCAACTGTTCGCTGACGTTCAGGCGCGCGCCACCCAGTTGACCGACGTGGTCGATCGCGACCGCCTGATCCAGGCGCAGCCGATCTTTCGCGCCATCGTGGCTGCGCATGGGCGGCACGGTGGGCCAGGGGCCGCTGGATGAAGCCGGGCACCAGGCAGCGCGGCGCGGCCTTCAGGGCGCGCTGGCACGCCAAGCCGCCGCCGCGCCGCGCAGGCGCTGCGACAGGTGCAGCGCAAGGTTGCGGTGCAGCCGGATCGCCACCTCGGGGTGCGTGCGTCCGATTTCGTCCAGAGCGGCCAGCGTCAGCGCGTACACCACGGTGGGCGCGTCAGCCACGGCGCCAGCGGTGCGCCCGCCACCGTCGAGCATGGCCGTCTCGCCGAGCATCATGCCCGGCGACACACTCAGGTAGCGCTGCGTGCGGCCGTTCTTGTCGGGCAGGCTGAGCACGCTCACCGAGCCCTGGCTCACCACGTAGAGCCGGTCGGCCGGCTCGCCCTCGGTGAACAGGACCTCGCCGGCGGCCAGGTGCTGCGCCTGCAGCTGCGCTGTGACGACGGCCACCTGCGCGGCGTCCAGACCGCGGAGCAACGACGACTCGGCCAGCGGCACTTCGACCATCGCTGCCACGTCCGTGCCGCCCAGCAGGCGGTGCTCGGCAGCCTCAATCGCGCGGTCGGCATCAGGCCAGTGCGGCAGGGTCGGCGCAAAGCTGTGCAGTGCCAGCGCCGGCGCCGAGCCCGGTGCCAGGCCGGCGAGCTTGACGCGAATGCCGCGCAGCCCGGCGCGCATCACGGTGCTCTGCAGCGCCATCGCGCCCGACTCGTCGATGGCGCCCACGCGGCGCAGATCCAGCACCAGGCAGCGGCAGTCGGCGTCCAGCGCGTCGGCCTCGTCGACCAGGCGGTCGCCGCTGCCGAAGAACAGCGCACCGTCGAGTTCGAAAACGACGATACCCTCGCGCAGCGGGCGCAGCCGGGCTTCGTCGGCCGGGGGGTAGACACGCCGCGACGGCCGCATCGAAGCCTTGTAGCGATCGTGCACGAAAGAGCCTTTCATGCGCTGCGCGAAGCTCAGCAAGGACAGCAGCACGCCCATCGCGATGCCTGCGGTCATGCCCCACCCCACCATCGTGCCGGTGACCAGCGCTACCAGCGCCAATCCCGGCGTCAAGTCGCGCGAACGGTCGCCGGCCCACCAGCGCGCGAGCAGCCGGCCGGTCCAGCGGTCGGCCAGCCCCAGCGCCACCATCAACATCAGGCCGGCCAGCACGGGCAGCGGCAACACCGCCAGCAACGGCCCGCCCAGCACGTAGAGTACGCAGATGGCAATCGGCCCGACCCGCGCCGACACACGCCCGCGGCCACCGGCCTGCAGCGTGGCCAGCGCGCGCGTTCGGGTGGCCGCCAGCGGCACGCCGCCAAACAGGCCGCAGACCACGTTGCCGCAGCCAATGGCGATGAGTTCGCCGCCGGAATCGTGCCGGGCATTGAGCAATTGATCCACGGCGCGTACGTTAAGAGAGGACTCCAGCGCACCCACCGTAGCAAGCGCCAGCGCCGTCAGTCCGATCTGGGTACCATGCGCCTGCAGCAGGCTCAGCACGTCCTGCTGCAGCAGCGGCGCCAGCGCAAATTGCCACGGCCAGACCAGATGCAGTCTGCCAACGACCGCGCCGGCGGCATCCGCGCCGAGCAGTGACGACACCCCGGCGTGTGCCAGCGTGCCTGCAAGCAGCGCCAGCAGTGGCCCTGGCAGCCGCGGCCAATGGCGCGCCAGCAGCCAGATCGCGGCGGCGGTGCCAAGGCCCAGACCCAACGCCGTGGGGTGGGCGCCGCGCAGGCTGGCCAGGCTCATCGGCGAGTTCAGCGGCAGGCCGAGCAGCAAGGGCAACTGGGTCAATGCAATCAGCAGCGCGGTGCCGTTCATGAACCCGGCCAGCACCGGCTGCGGCACAACGCGCGCCAAGCGCGCCCAACCCAGCAGCGCGAAGACGATCTGCAGCACCCCACTGAGCAGTACCGCCAGCGCGCACAGCGCCACCAGGCCCTGCAGCCCGGACGCGCTGGTGGGGGCCAGCCGCGGATCGGCCACCAACTGCGCCACGAGCGTGGCCAGGGTCAGTGCCGTGGGCGAGCTCGGCCCTGCGACCGGCATGCGCGTGCGGCTGAGCAGCGAGTGCGCCAGACCCCCAATCCCCGCCGTCACGAAGGCGGCGATGAACCGGTACCCCTTCCGTGGACGCCAAGAGGCGAGGAGCGTTATCCACGGACGGCCGGTTCGGTCGCTTGCGACGAACCGGAAACCGGCCGGCGGTGGATAACGCGGTGCTGCTCACTACAATGTTACTCCCGCGTTTGACTGGGAAGATGCGCCGTGCCAGTGCTGCTCGAATGCGGCCGGCGAAAGATTTCCCAACGATGAATGACGGCGTTCGGTGTTGTAGTAGCCAATGTACTCGACCAGCGCCTGCTCGGCCTCGGCGCGGGTCCGGAAATGTTCTCCGTGCACGCATTCGACCTTGACCGTGCCATTGGCCGATTCCATCGGCGCGTTATCCCAGCAATTGCCCTTGCGGCTCATCGACACGGTGATGCCGCGCGCCTCGAGCACCTGGCGGTAATCCCCCGCGGCGTATTGCGAGCCGCGATCCGAGTGATGCAGCAGGCCGGGCGCCGGATCTCGCCACCCTAGCGCTACCCACAGGGCGGCCAGCGTCAACGTTTGCGGCATCGTCTCGCTCATCGCCCAGCCGACCAGCTTGCGCGAGAACAGATCGAGCACCAGGGCCAGGTACAGCCAACCCTCGTCGGTCGGGATGTAGGTCAGGTCAGCCAGCCACTTTTGATTCGGCGCCGTGGCCTGGAAATCACGTTTCAGCACGTTCGGCGCCACCGGGTGCGCGTGCTTCGAGTCCGTGGTCACCACGCGGAACCGGCGCCGTTTACGGCTGCTCAGATCATGCTTGCGCATGAGGCGCCCGATCCGCTTCTCGTTGACCGGTCGACCCAGTGTTTCTCGCACCTCGGTCGTCATCCGCCGGCGACCATAGCGACCCCGATGCCGGGTCTGGGCGCGCCGAATCTCGGTCACGATCAGTGCCTGCTCGACGGCGCGGGTCGACGGTGCACGCCGTCGCGCGGCGTAAAAACCACTCGGCGACACCACCAACAGCTCGCACATCACTCGGACCGGATAGGAGTCGAGGTGTGCTTCGATCCACGCGTACTTCACATCGACTCCCTCGCGAAATACGCTGCCGCTTTTTTCAATATTTCTTTCTCCATCCGCAGCTTGGCGACCTCTTGCCGCAGCCGCGTGACCTCGGCCTCCAACTCGCTCACCGGCTGTCCTGTCGACACTCGCGCCAGCGGCTTGCCCTTGCGCGCCCGCAGGATCCAGTTCGCCAATGTCTTCGGCGACATCTCCAACGACCGCGCCACCGCAGGAACGCTGCGCCGGCCGTCGATCACCTGCTGCACTGCTCCCGCTCGAAACTCCGGCGTGTAACTCCGATTCACTCGCTTCATGTCGAACCTCCACAGGGCCAAATTACCATGCCTCGTGGCGTCCATTTTTCGGGTACCAGATCACGAACACCGCAAGCTGAGGGGCCGCCGCGCCCAGCGGTGAGAAGGCCAGCAAGCCGATGGTGAGGATCGGCGGCAGCGCAGCCAACGTGCCGCTGCACCCGGCCACTACCTCGCGTACCCCCGTGAACCTCGGGGCGTGGTCGTCAGCGCGGTCTGTGGCGTGTCGCGTCATCATGGCGTCATAGTGTCGCAGATCGACCCCGACCTTGGCGGCAGGGCAAGCGTTCTGTGTCGGCAACGCCTCCCACGGCGGGACAGGTGCCCGTCAATATGACGTCCCTATGACCTTCAACCCGACGACCTCGCTCACCCGCAGGCCGGCGGCGTACGCCACTGACAGCGCCGTCTGGTGTTTCAGCTTGTGCGCCGCGGCGAGCAACCGCGCGGCCTCGTCCCGGCTCAGGACCACCGCCATCTTCCGCATCCGCATGCCGGCGATCATGCGTTGCCGCAGCGGTGAGATGCGTGGTGATGTGTCCATCGCTCTGCCCCTGTCGAGATCCGAGGTGGCTTGCCCCGTGTCTCAACATAAGCAGTCGATCTGGCGGAAGGTGAGAGATTCGAACTCTCGGTGCCGTTGCCGACACGCCGGATTTCAAGTCCGGTGCATTAGACCGCTCTGCCAACCTTCCCCGGTCCCGGGGGGGGGCGCCTTGAAACGGTCCCACCGACCCGCATGTTAGCTTAGCATCCCGGTCCGCTGCGGGTGGTGTCCGCGCCGCGTTGAAACTTCGGGCATTTCTGTTAGTCTTATACCTCGTTACGGCCCGCATCCGGGCCCATAGTGTGGAGGAAGCATGGAACCGTCTTTCCGTCCCGTCATGAGTTCGGGCGCGCAGTCGCCGTTGCCGACGCAGGATCGCCTGCACGATCGCGCGCTGGCCACCGAGCCGAGTCGCGTGCTGCGCAACACCTACTGGCTGCTCGCGCTGTCGATGCTGCCGACCGTCGCCGGCGCGCTGCTGGGCATGTCGCTCAACTTCATCGCGCTGTTCAAGGCGGCGCCGATCATGACGCCGCTGCTGATGTTCGGCGTGATGATGGGCTCGCTGTTCGTGGTCACCGCGTTGCGCAACAGCGTGTGGGGCGTGGTCGCGCTGCTGGCGTTCACGTTCATCGCCGGCGTGATGCTGACGCCGATCCTGACCGTGGCCGCGGGGTTCCGCAACGGCGGGCAGCTGGTCGCGCTGGCCGGCGGCATGACGGCGGCGATCTTCTTCGCCATGGCGACGGTCGCCACCGTGTCCAAGCGGGACTTCTCGTTCCTCGGGAGATTCCTGTTCATCGGCATGATCCTGCTGATCGTCGCCTCGCTCGCCAACCTGTTCTTCGCGGTGCCGGCGGTGTCGCTCGCGATCTCGGCGATCGCCGTGCTGATCTTCTCGCTGTACCTGCTGCACGACATCAGCAGCATCGTCCGCGGCGGCGAAACCAACTACGTCACCGCGACGCTCAGCGTGTTCCTGAGCCTGTACAACATCTTCATCAGCCTGCTCAACCTGCTGCTGGCCTTTACCGGGCAGCGCGACTGACGGGGATCCTCGGCATCGACACGAGGGCGGCCCGCGTGGCCGCCCTCTTCGTTTCAGCGCTCGAACAGCGCGATCGACTCGACGTGCGCGGTGTGCGGGAACATGTTGACGACGCCCGCCGCCGCCAGCGTGTAGCCGCGGTCGCCGACGAGCACCGCCGCGTCGCGGGCGAGCGTGGCCGGGCTGCACGACACGTAGACGATGCGGCGCGGCCCGCCGTCGGGCGGCAGCGCCTTGACCAGCGCGACCGCGCCTTCGCGCGGCGGGTCGATCAGCGCCTTGTCGAAAGGCTGCATCGCTTCGATGCTCTCGGCGGTGGCGGCGAACAGGTTGGCGACGCGGAACGTCGCGCGCTCGGCGAGGCCGTTCAGCGCCGCGTTTTCCGCGGCGCGGCGGACGAGCGAGGCGCTGCCCTCGATGCCGACCACCGTCGCGCCGCGCCGGGCGATCGGCAGCGTGAAGTTGCCGAGCCCGCAGAAGAAGTCGCCGACGCGCTCATGGGGCTGCGGGTCGAGCAGCGCGAGCGCGCGGCGCACCAGCACGCGGTTGATCGCCGGATTCACCTGCGTGAACTCGGTCGGCGAGTACGGAAACGCGAGCCCGAACTCCGGCAGCTCGTACGCCAGCCGCGGTCCCGCGGGAGCGAAAGGCAGCACGGTCTCGGGTCCGGCGGTCTGCAGGAAGAACTGGACGCCGTGGACGCCGGCAAACTCGCGCAGCATGTCCTCGTCCGCGGGCGACAGCGGTGCGAGGATGCGCAGCACCAGCGCGCAGACGGGCGAGCGCTCCCCGGCGTCCGCACCGCGTGCCGGCGCCAGGTCGCCGACGGCGAGTTCGATCTGCGGCAGCCGGTCGCGCAGCGTCAGCGCACCGACCAGGGCGCGCAGCCTGGGCAGCAGCGCCGAGACCTTCGGCGGCAGGATCGCGCACGAGGTCATGTCGGCGACGAAGCTCGACTTGCGCTCGTGGAAGCCGACCAGCACGCCGCCTTTTTTCGGCACGTGGCGCACCGACAGGCGCGCCCGGTGCCGGTAGCCCCACGCGGGCCCGTGGATCGCGGGAAGGATCACGTCCGCGCGCACGCGGCCGATGTGCCACAGCGCGTCTTCCAGCGCGCGCTGCTTGGCCGCGATCTGCGCGGCGGCGTCGAAGTGCTGCAGCGTGCAGCCGCCGCAGACGCCGAAGTGTGGGCAGCGCGGCGCCACGCGCGACGCGCTGGCGCTGACGATCTCCTCGGCGCGCGCGATTTCGTAGGTCGGCTTCTTCCGCAGCGTCGTGAGGGTCACGATCTCACCGGGCAGCGCGCCCTCGACGAAGATCGCCTTGCCGTCGATGCGCGCGATGCCGCGCCCTTCCTGGTCGAGCGAGGCGATGGCGACAGGGGCAGCTGCGGCGTGGGGAGGCAAAGCGGGGAAAGCCATGGGCGAGTGGGGGCAGGCGTAGCGGTGATCGAGTCGCGGATTGTACCGTTGCCGGCGCCGGGCGCCGCGAATCGCCGGGCGAAGGCGCGCGCCGTCGCGTAAAATTCTCCGCATGCGAATCCTCGTCCTCGAGACTTCGACCGAGTGGTGCAGCGTCGCCGTGGGCGACGGCACGCGCTGGCACGCCCGCGACGAGCTTGCCGGGCAGGCGCACTCGGAGCGCGCGCTGGCGCTGTGCGCGGAACTCCTCGCCGAAGCGCAGTGGCCGCTCGCCAGCCTCGACGGCATCGCGTTCGGCGCAGGACCCGGATCGTTCACCGGCATCCGCATCGCCTGCGGGCTGGCGCAGGGGCTGGCGCTGTCCGGCGACCTGCCGGTGGTGCCGGTGCCGACGCTCGCCGCGCTGGCGCAGTCGGCGTGGACGCAGGGCGGCCACTCGCGCGTCTTCGCCTGTCTCGACGCGCGGATGCGCGAGGTGTACGTCGCCGCCTACGCGCGCGCCGGCGCGGCGTGGGAGGAGGTCGCGGCGCCCGCGGTGCTGGCGCCCGCCGCGGTCACCTGCGCCGACGGCGCGGCGTGGTTCGGCGCCTTCCGGGCTGGCCAGCAGCAGGTCCGACTCGCGCATGTAGTTCTGCACGACGGCGAGGTTCCAGTCATCCGCGTTCTGCAAGGCCCAGACCCGGCTGCTGATGCCTTGCAGGGTGATGTGGATCACCGCGGCCTCGATGGCCTCGCGTACGGCCAGCTGGACCGGCTCATTGCTCGAGTAGCCGCCCTCGGCCTGCAGCAGTGTCTTGTATGACACGTAGCGGTAGATGCTTGAGGAGACTTCATGCGAGAAGATGGTCTTGGTCACGGA
>CAIWHR010000535.1 GCA_903912485.1 uncultured beta proteobacterium
CCGCCCCGCAGCCGACGGGGTCACGCCCGGCGGCGCGCGGCCTGCGCCCCGGCGCAGCGCCCGAGCGCAGGCCGCTGCCGTGGTCAGAGCGCGTTGATCCGGTCCAGCATCCCGGGCGTCCACTCGCCGATGTACTTGGACTTCTTGGTGACGTCGAGCGCGTAGTCGCGGAACGCCTTCACGTTGGGCGTGTAGACGTCGAGTCCCTGCGCCTTGAAGAAGGCGATGAGGTCCTCCTCCTCCTTCTTCGACGCGGCGGTGACGCCGGCGGCGAACGCGTCGGCGGCCTTCTGCATGCGCGCCTTCTGCACGGGCGTCAGCGTGTCCCACTTCGACTTGCGGATCGACAGCAGGTTGAAGTTCACCATGTGACCGGTCAGCACGATCTGCGTGGTCACCTCGTAGAACTTCATGTCCTTGTCGTTCGGCAGCGGGTTGTCCTGCGCGTCGATCGCTCCGGTCTGCAGCGCCGTGTACACCTCGGTGTAGGCGATCGGCGTCGGATTGGCGCCGAGCGCGGTGCCGACGAACTGCCAGCCCTCGCCGGCCGGCATGCGCAGGCGGATGCCGGCGAGGTCGGCGGGCGTCATCACCTTCTTCTTGGGCTTGAGGTTGACGTGCCGCATGCCGATGTAGTTGACCGACAGCACCTTGATGCCGAGCTGCTCCTCGGACATCTTGAACAGCTGCGCTCCGACGTCGCTCGCGAACACCTTCTGCATGTGCTCGATGTCGCGGAAGATGTACGGCGCGCCGACGATGCCCCAGGCCGGGATCTGGCGCTGGAAGTCGGGCACCGACAGGTTCCCCATGTCGAGGTTGCCGCGCTGCATCGCGAGCAGCTCGGTCCCCTGCTTGAACAGGCTCGCGCTCCAGTACGCCTTGAGCTCGAACTCGGGCCCGAGGCTGGGACCGAACTCCTGCACGAGCAGCTTCGCGCGCCGATCCTGCTCGGGAATCGTGTCCGAATAGATGAGTTGGATCCTGGCCTGGGCAAGGCTCACGGGGCTCGCGGCGGCGGCGGCAAGCGCGGCGGCGCCCTTGAGCAGCGATCGGCGGCTGACATCGATCATTTCGACTTCCTCCTGATGGGTGTGCACTTCGAATCCAGCGTTGGACGCCCGCGCGATCATCGCGGGCCCGCGCCGTCCGCCGTGTCAGGGTCTTTTTCTTGGCGCTTCTGGTACCTTAGTTGACAGGATCACCCGCGGTTTGTCAAGCGCGCAGCGAGCGAAATCGTGCGCCCATCGCCCCAAGAACTATCGCCGCTGCGGCACGTTGCGCGCTTGACAAATGCGCGGCTTTGAAGTCAACTGAGGTACCAGTTCGGACGCCACGCCGGCAACGGCAGCCCCGATCGGGCGCGCGGCGCGCCGCTCTGCCGCCTGCCCTCGTCGTCGAAACCAGGTCCGCCGCCGCCCGGCGCCCGCCACCGCGCGGCACGGGCATCGGCAAGCTGCCGGGAGCCAAACGCATGCGATTTCCGAGCCTCTTTCAACCCGGCCGCGTCGGCACGATGGAAGTCAGGAACCGGATCATCGGCTCGCCGATGGAGCGGAACTATTGCACCGCCGAAGGGCGCGTCACGCAGCGCTACGTCGACTACCTCGAAGCCCGGGCGCGCGGCGGCGTCGGGATGATGTACACCGAGGCGACGTACGTCGATCCGCGCGGCAAGGGCCGCGAGTTCCAGATGGGCCTGTACGACGACGACCTGATCCCGGCGCTGGCTCGTCTCGTCGCCGCGGTGCACCGCCACGGCGGCCGCGTCGGCCCGGAGCTCAACTACGGCGGCCGCGTCGTCCACCCGGAGGTGAGCGGGCTGGAGTCGCGCGCGCCATCGGTCGTTCCCTACGCGGGCGCGGGCGGCTGGTCGCCGCGCGCCCTCGATCGCGACGCGATCGCCGAGATCGTCGCGCGTTTCGGCGACGCCGCGCGGCGGGCGGCCGAAGCCGGATGCGATTTCATCGGCATCCACAGCGCGCACGGCTACCTGCTGAGCCAGTTTCTCTCGCCGTACTGCAACAAGCGCGACGACGCCTACGGCGGCGACCTCGCTGGCCGGATGCGCTTTCCGCTCGAAGTCGTCGCCGCCGTCCGGCGCGCGGTGCCTGCCGACATGCCGGTAGTCGTCCGCATCAGCGGCGACGAGCACCAGGACAATGGCCTGACGCTCGCCGACGTGTGCGCGATCGCGCCGCACCTCGTGGCGGCCGGCGTCGACCTGATCGACGTCTCGGCGGGCATGTACGAGACGAACTGGTGGATCACGCAGCCGATGGAGATGCCGCAGGGCGTGCTGGCGCCGCTCGCCCGCGAAGTGCGCAAGCACGTCGGCGTGCCGGTGAGCGTCTCCGGGCGCATCACCGATCCCAGCGTGGCCGAGCACCTGATCGAGTCGGGCACCTCGGACTTCGTCACGCTGGGCCGCGCGCTGCACGCCGACCCCGAGTTCCCGCTGAAGGCGCGCGCCGGCCGCACGGCGGAGATCTGCACCTGCATCGCCTGCAACCAGGGCTGCAGCGACATGCACGCGCGCGGTGCGCCGATCGTGTGCCTGGTCAACACCACGTCGGGGCGCGAGCGCGAGTACGCGATCCGGCCGGCGGCGGCGAAGAAGCGCGTGGTCGTGATCGGCGGCGGTCCGGCGGGCCTCGAGGTCGCGCGCGTGCTGGCGCTTCGCGGCCACGACGTCACGCTGTTCGAGCGCGACGAGGAGCCCGGCGGGCAGCTGCTGCTCAACCGACGCGTCCCCGGCCGCGAAGAGCTCGCCGGACACCTCCCCTGGATGGTCGGCGAGGCGACGCGCGCGGGGGTGCGCCTCCGGCTCGGCGTCGAAGCCACCGCGGCGATGGCGCTGGCCGAACTTCCCGACATCGTCGTCGTCGCGACCGGCGCGGCGCCCGGGCTGCCGGCGATACCGGGGATCGAGGACAGTCCGGTCGTCGATCCGTACGAGATACTGCGCCGGCCCATCGGCGGCATCGGCCGCGCGCTGGTGATCGGAGGCGGCATCCGCGGCGTCGGCGTCGCGCGCGTGCTCGCGGCCAGGGACGTCGACGTCGTGCTGGTCGAAGTCGGCAAGGAACTGGCAACCGACATCGCGAGCCGCTCGCGCCGCTTCCAGGTGGCGGCGCTGTGCGAGCGGCCGAACGTCACCGTGCACCTCGGCACGACGATCGAGCGGCTGGGCGCGCGCGACGCGGTCCTGTGGAACGGCGAGCGGCGGTGGGAACTGGACGGCATCGACATCGTCGTTCCCGCGCGCACGCTGCTGCCGGTGACCGGCGTCGCCGACGAACTCTACGCCTGCGGCGACGCGCCGCAGGTGTTTCTGCTGGGCGACTGCGTGCAGCCGCGCACGGCGCTCGAGGCGATCCACGATGCCGCCGCGCTCGGGCACCGGCTCTAGGCGCGGCGCGGTGCCGCGCCCGCCCGCGCGCGCCGCGCTGCCGGGCGCAGACGCCATGGCCGGCAACGCCGTTCCCGACGCGATGCCGGCCCCGACCAAACGCGCCGCGCGAGGCGCCCGCGCGATCCCGCGCGACGCGCCGGGCTCGCTCACGGTCCGCGTGACCGAGCGGATCCGGCAGGCGATCCAGGACGGCGAGTACCCGCTCGGCGAGGCGCTGTCCGAACTGAAGCTCGCGGCCGCGATGGGCGTCAGCCGCACGCCGGTGCGCGAGGCGCTGAATGCACTGCAGTTGCAGGGGCTCATCGACATCCGGCCCCAGTCCGGCAGCTTCGTGTTCATGCCCTCGGAGGGGAACGTCGGCGAGCTGGCGGAGTTTCGCCGGGTGATGGAGGTCACGGCGTTGCGCTTCTGCTTCGCGCGGCGACGCGAAGAGACGCTGCGGGAGATGCGCGCGGCCAGCGACGCGATGGAGCGCGCGCGCGACGCCGGGGACCGCCTGGCGATCGCGCGCGCCGACACCGCTTTCCACCAGTGCATCGCGGAGAACAGCGCCAACGAGTACCTGATCGAGGCTTACAAGCTGGTTTCGGGGCGCGTCGCCGCGCTGCGCACGCACAACCTTGCCAGCCTCGACTCGCTCCACAACAAGTCGATCTCGGAGCATCGGGCGATCATCGCCGCGTTCGCCAAGGCCGACCTCGAGCGGGCCGAAGCGATCCTCGACGAACACATCTCGCGCATGCGCATCGGCTTTCGCGCCGCGCGGCGGCAGCAGACGACGACGGCGGACTAGACGTTTCGATGCTGACAACGGGAAACGCGGCGATGCTCCTCGCGTTCGACATCGCGGCCGACGCGATCGCCGAGCACGACGACTGGCACAGTCACGAGCACATGCCGGAGCGGCTGTCGATTCCCGGCTTCCTGCGCGGCAGCCGCTGGATCGCGTGCAGCGGGACGCCGCGCTATTTCGTGATGTACGAGGTGCAAAGCCTCGCCGTGCTCGCGTCGGCGCCGTACCTCGAGCGCCTCGACAACCCGACGCCGTGGACGGCGAAGATGATGCGAAGCTACGTCGGCATGCGCCGCGCGCTGTGCGACGTCGCCGCGAGCTTCGGCGCCGGGATCGGCGGGAGCGCCCTGCTGATCCGGTTCGCGCCCGGCGAGGGCCGTTCCGCCGCGCTGCACGGCTGGCTGGCGGGCGAGGTGCTGCCGCGCCTGGCCGGCCGCCCGGGCATCGCCGGCGCGCATCTCTTTGCCGCATCGCTCGCGGCGCCGATGACGCGCGAGCAGCAGATCCGCGGCCGCGACGCGGGACTGGCGTCCGCGGTCCTGGTGACCGGCTACGACGGCGACGCCGTCGCCGCGCTCGCCGGCGACGAACTCGGTGCCGAGCGCTTTGCCGCCCACGGTGCGCCGGCAGCCGACCGCGCCGGCGGCAGCTACCGCCTCGCGTACTCGCTCACCGCCGCGGAGGCGGCCGGGCGCTAGCGACCACTGCCGGCGCCGGAGGAAAGCCGTCGCCGACGTCGGCGGTCGACGCCGCCAGCGACGATCGTCAGGCGGTCCCCGGCATCCACTGACGGCTGGCGTTGAGGGCGCGGCAGTAGCTCATGTCGCTGCTCATCACGTGGCCGATGGTGAAGCCGAGCATGAACTGCATGACCGACCAGCCCGGCGCCTGCACCGAACCGGCGCCCGGCGCGTCGCCGTCGTTCGGGCGGTGGAAGCGACCGTGCATGATCTCCAGTTCCTCGAGCATTTGCCGGTGCTCCGCCGCGTGCGCGTCGAGGCCGACGTAGCCGATTTCGGCGAGCAGCCGCTCTTCGTAGGCAAAGTGCGCCTTGAGGAGGCTGGCGAGCTTGCCCACGGCGGGCCGCAGCGCGTCCACGCCGGCGCCGCCGCGCCAGGTTTCGTACACCCTCGTCCCGAGATCGAATATCGCCTTGTGCTGGGCGTCGATCCCCGGGTGGTCGACCGACAGGTGGTCTCCCCACTGGATGAGGTTGGTGACGGACAGGTGCTGCAGTTGAACCCGGCCGAACAAGGCGTTGTTGGCGGTCATGAGGCTGCCCTCCAGAGTGCGGTGCGTGCTGTGATTCAGTCACGTTGTACGCGGTTCTGTACGTTTCAGCAACGCTTCTCATTCGCTTCGATGCCGAAGCGCTCCTCCGCGCCCCGCGCTCCCGGCCCGGCTAGCCTCCCAGCACCGGGTAGTCGGTGTAACCCTTGGGCCCCGGCGTGTAGAACGTGCTCATGTCGGGCGCGTTCACCGCGGCGCCGGCCTTCCAGCGCGCCACCAGGTCGGGGTTGGAGATGAACAGCCGGCCGACGGCGACCAGGTCGCACTTGCCCGCGGCCAGATTGCTCTCGGCGAGCGCGGCGTCGTGGCCGCCCGAATAGACGAGCGCGCCCCGGAACGCGCTGCGCACCGCTGCCTTCATCGACTCGGGCACCGGCGGCGCGCCCATCGGCGAGTGGTCGACGAGGTGGACGAAGAGCAGCCCGCGCGCATCGAGTTCCTTCGCCAGATGCGTGTAATCCGCCTCCATCTCCGCGTAGATCGGCATGTCGTTGAACACGCCGAACGGGGACAGCCGGATGCCGACCCGGTCCTTGCCGACGGCCGCGATCGCGGCGTCGGCGACTTCGAGCACGAAGCGCGCGCGGTTCTCGATCGAGCCGCCGTAGCGGTCGCTGCGCTGATTCGAGTTCGGGCGCAGGAACTGCTCGAGCAGGTAACCGTTCGCCGCGTGCAGTTCGATGCCGTCGAAGCCCGCCGCCACCG
>CAIWHR010000536.1 GCA_903912485.1 uncultured beta proteobacterium
ACCGCCGCAAGCGGACAAGCCCAGGCTGCCGAATCCAAGCACCGTGGCGCCACCGAAAGCCCCTTTGAGCAACTGACGGCGCTGCAGCTGAAACCCGGGCATTTCGGCAAGGGTGATCTCTGAGTTCAAGACTGTCTTGGACATGGCGACTCCAGTGATTGAAGAGTCCAGACTTTAGGAAGATCCTGTGACGTCTTGAAGTCGCTTCGATGACGTTTCGGGGACGTTTCGGTGACCCATGGCAGTCGGCTGCACCGCCACCTTCAACCCGAAACCAATCCATCAGCCGTCGGCCGTCTGTGACGGTCCATGCGCCGAAGCCGTTGCGCAGAATCGACGAAGAGCGTCGCGATTCGGCCGGCGCCGGGCTCTCCCGGCGCGGCCCGCGAACGGCGTTCGCGCGGCCGGCTCAGCGCCGCGACGCAGCCACGATGCAAGGAAAGTGTCACAAACTGCAGCTACCGTCGACGAGCACTCCGCAATCTTCGCTCCGCGTCGGGTCCGGCCCCCTCTTGTGCCACTGGCAGTGCATCGAAACATGTCCGAAGGGCCCCGGGAGACCTTTCGTGGCCCCAGCTCACCACACTTTCAAGGTTCTCCTTCTTTGCACAGGCAATTCGGCGCGGAGCATCATTGCCGGAGCGGCATTGCGCCAGGCCGGCAGTGCGGGCTTCCAGTCGTTCAGCGCAGGCTTGCACCCGGCGGGCCAGGTGAAGCCGTACGCGCCGGAATCGCTGCGCATGATTCGCCTGCGCATTGAGGGGTTGCGGAGGGCGGGCCACGCGGCTTGCGCGCATGATCGTTGCGATCCAGCGGGCCGTCGCAGTCGGGGCATCCGAGCGCCTGCACCCGGCGGCACGACGACGCTCCTGCATGCCCCGGTGAGGCTGCCGGGCGACGGCACCACGACGGATCGGGCCACGAATTGCCCGCCGAGATCGAGATCACGCCGCTGACGAGGATGCTGGCCAGCGCCAGCACCACTCTTGGTCAGCTGGGGCTTGCCGCGATGGGGTCCGAAGGCATGACCGCCGTGCTCGCGAACAACGTCCACGCCACCTCGGAAGCGAGCATCGTCGTGCTGCCCCAGGTGAAGGCGGGCAAGCTCAAGGCGATCGTCGAACGCATGAGCAGGGAACTGGAAGCCGGCGTCAAGTCCGCCGAGTTCCGCGACAAGATGCTGCCGTCCGGAATCGAGCCCGAACCGGGCTCCTCCGCAAACGTCGTCGCGTTCATCAACGCCGAACGCGACCGTCTCGGGAGCTTGGCGAAGAAGGCAAACATGCAGGCCGACAAGTGGCGCCCGCGGCACAGGGCGCGACTGATCTGGATCCGATTGCCTTGCCCGCCGGGGATTCGTCCCGCATGAAATGATGCGGGAGGGTGAAGCAAAGCGGGAGCAGCACACCGCCCGCGGGGTTGGCGGGCGGTGCGGGGTAACGCCGGGGAGGCGGCTCGGCGTTGTGCCGCCGTCGGGTCGGCGTGGTTGCAGGTCAGGTCGATCAGGCGCGGGTACTCAGTTCTTTCCAGCGTGCCTCCAGCATTACCTCCGCCCGCCAGCATTCCGCTCGCGGCGGTCAGAACAATGCCGTCACCTTGACCGTCGTCCCGCTGGACTCGACCCGGACGTTCGTCGAACCCGTGTTCGACAGCCTGATCATGTGCGCGTTGCTCGACATGATCTCCGCGACGAAGCCGAGCACGCCGCGAGCCTTGGCGTGCTCGGCCATCCGCTGCTGCAGCGCGGCGCCAAGGCCGCAGCCCTGCCATTGCGGGTTGACCATGAACGCGGTCTCGGCGAGGTTGGTCGAGGGGTCGATGAAATAGCAGGACTGCGCGACGACCTGCGGGTTCTCGCGCGTGCCGGCCACGGCGACGAACGCGACCTCGTTCTCGAAGTTGACGTTGCACAGGCGCTGCACGTCGTCGGACGAGAGGCCGCGCACGGCACGGAAGAAGCGGGTCATCACGTCCTCGCCGGACATGCTGTGGAAGAGGTTGCGGATTTCGGCGCCGTCGGACGACACCGCGGGCCGCAGCAGGACGGTCCGCCGGTCCTTCAGCGTTGCCGTGTGCTCTTCCTCCACCGGGTAGTCGCGCAGGTTCTTCAGCCGCTGTTCCGAAGGGATGTAGCCCCTCGCCTGCGCCTGCGCGAAAAGCTCGGCGCGGAATTTCGGATGCGCGACGTCGATCAGCGCGACCGCGCGTTCGCGAATCGATTTTCCGAACAGGTAGGCGATGCCGTGCTCGGTGATCACGTAGTGGACGTCGACGCGGGCGACGGTGACGCTCTCGCCGGCGTCGAGCGTCACTTTCACGCGCGAACTGGCGCCGCCGTCGGCGGTGGAGGCAAGGCAGATGATCGCCTTGCCGCCCAGCGAGCGCGCCGCGCCGCGCAGGAATTCGCCCTGCGCGGCGATGCCGCCGTAGAACTCGCCGTCGAGCTGGTCGGCGCAGACCTGCCCGGTGAGGTCGATGGCGAAGGCCTGCGTCACCGACACCATGCGGTGTTGCGCGGCGATCACGGTGGGGTGCGCCACGACGTCGATCGGCTGGAACGAGAACAGCGGGTTGCGGTCGATGAGGTCGTAGAGGCGCCGCGTGCCCAGCGCGAAGCTGGTCACGATCTTGTCGCGCTGATTCGACTTCAGCCGCCCGGTGAGGATGCCCTTTTCCAGCAGCGGGATGATCGCGTCGGTGATCACGTCCGAGTGGATCCCCAGATCCTTGCGGTCGGTCAGGTATTTCAGCGCCGCGTTGGTGACGCGGCCCAGG
>CAIWHR010000537.1 GCA_903912485.1 uncultured beta proteobacterium
CACGGCGACGCCGGCGGCCGAGCCCAGCGCGAGCGCGTAGGGCTCGTTGCGGCCGCTCGGGCGGAAGGAGAGGATGGCGTCGGGCGGCACCGGCGAGCCGGCGTAGCTCTGCGGGACGAGCGTCATTCCGGCGGCGAGCGTGCGCGGCGCGAGCACCTCGTCGCCGGTCAGCGCGGTCCAGTTGTCGCTGCCGTCGCGGCGCCAGAAGCGGTAGCCGCGGCCGTCGGCCGAAACGCCTAGCGTCTCGCTCTGCCATTGCGCCAGCGCCTCGGCGTGTTCGAGCGCGCCGGCCAGCCGTTTCGCCTCGCGCCCGAGTTCGTGCGCGCTGTCGCCGCCGAGGTTGACGGTGACCATCGTCGCGGCGATGCCGATGACGACGACGACGACCATCATCTCGATCAGGGTGAAGCCGGCGCGCGACGCCGGCCGCGCCGGCGCGTGATCGCCGATCAGAGGTCCCACGAGCCGATGTCGGTGTCGATGCCGGTGCCGCCGGGCTGGCCGTCGGCGCCGAGGCTGAACACGTCGACCTCGCTGCGCAGTCCGGGGCTGAGATACTGGTAGTTGTGGCCCCAGGGATCCTTGGGCAGCCGCTCGAGGTAGCCGTTGGGCTTCCAGTTCGGCGGCAGCGGCGGCTGCGTCGGGCGCGTCACCAGCGCCGCGAGCCCCTGTTCGGTGGTCGGGTAGCGCTGGTTGTCGAGGCGGTAGAACTTCAGCGCCTGCATGATCGAGGCGATGTCGCTCTTCGCCGCCACGGCGCGCGCTTCGTCCGGCCGCTCGAGCACGCGCGGCACCACCAGCGCCGCGAGGATGCCGAGGATCACGATGACGACCATGATCTCGATCAGCGTGAAGCCCGAGTGGCGGCGGGCGCGACAGGGCGGGAGTTGCGTCGGCGCGGCGCGCCGCGCGAAACCAGGGCATGGGGTCATCATCCGGCGATTATAATCCGACAGCCTGCGCGCGCCCTGCGCCTGTCCTCGGCCTGCTCCTTCCGCGATGATCCGCTCGTTTCGCTTCCTGGCACGCCTGGCTGCCGGCGCGCTCCTCGCCGCCGCCGCCGCCGCGGGCGCCGGCGGGTGGTGGCTCGCGCGGCCGCTGCCGCTGCCGGCGTCGCCGTACACGGTCGAGGTGAGGGCGGGAGCCAGCCTGCGCCAGGTGGCGCGCGATCTCGCCGCCGCCGGCGTCGTTCGCTTCGAGCTGCCGCTGGTCGCGCTGGCGCGCTATCGCGGCGTCGACCGCGCGATCAAGGCCGGCAACTACGAGCTCGCGAGCGGGATCACGCTGCCGGAGCTCCTCGACCGGCTGACGCAGGGCGACGCGCTGCAGACGGCGCTGACGGTGATCGAAGGCGCGACCTTCGCCGACGTCCGGCGCGCACTGAGCGCCGACCCCGGCGTGACCAGGACGCTGCTCGACCTGCCCGAGCCCGAACTGATGCAGCGCATCGGCGCGCCCGCCGGGAGTGCGGAAGGCTGGTTCTTTCCCGACACCTATTTTTTCGTCGCCGGATCGACCGACGCGGCGCTGCTCGCGCGGGCGCACCGGCTGATGCGGGCGCGCCTCGACGCGGCGTGGGCGCGCCGCGCGCCGGACCTGCCGCTCGCCGATCCGTACCAGGCGCTGATCCTGGCGTCGATCGTGGAGAAGGAGACCGGCGCCGGCGCCGACCGGCCGCTGATCGCCTCGGTGTACCTCAACCGGCTGCGGCGGCGGATGCGGCTGCAGGCCGACCCGACGGTGATCTACGGATTGGGCGCCGCGTTCGACGGCAACCTGCGCCGGCGCGACCTCGAGACCGACACACCGTACAACACCTACACGCGCGACGGACTGCCGCCGACGCCGATCGCTCTGCCCGGACAGGCGTCGCTCGACGCGGTGACCCGCCCGGCGAAGTCGCCTTACCTCTATTTCGTCGCGCGCGGCGACGGAAGCTCCGAGTTCTCGACCAATCTGGCCGACCACAACCGCGCCGTGGCAAAATACCAGCGGGGCGCGCGGTGAACGAGCGCGCGCCCGTCCCGCCGCCTTGCGGGTCTCCCGGCCCGGCACTCGATCCGGGCTGCGCGTCGCCCATCCCGGGGTAAGCTCTCATCGTGGTCCACCTGCGCACCGGCCGCTTCATCACGCTCGAAGGCATCGACGGCGCCGGCAAGAGCACGCACGTGCCGTGGCTGGCCGGGGAAATCTCGGCCCGGGGCCACGCGGTGATCGCCACCCGCGAGCCGGGCGGCACGCCGCTGGGCGAGACGCTGCGCGAGATCGTGCTGCGCGAGCCGATGTCGCACGAGGCCGAGACGCTGCTGATGTTCGCCGCGCGGCGCGAGCACCTCGATCGCGTGATCCGCCCGGCGCTCGCGCGCGGCGACTGGGTGCTGTGCGACCGCTTCACCGACGCGACGTTCGCCTACCAGGGCGGCGGTCACGGCGTGCCGGAGCAGCGCATCCGCGAGCTGGAGCAATGGATCCACGGCGACTGCCAGCCCGACCTCACGATCCTGTTCGACGTGCCGACCGAGGTGTCGCGAACGCGCCTCGACCTGGCGCAGGCGAAAGGGCGCGCGCTCGACAAGTTCGAGACCGAGGCGGACGCTTTCTTCACTCGCGTGCGCGCCGCGTACCGCGCGCGCGCCGGGCGCGAGCCGGCGCGTTTCCGCCTGGTCGACAGCACGCGGCCGCTGGCCGACGTACGCGTGGCGCTGGCTGCGCACCTGGCGGCGCTCGCCGCCGCGGCGGACTGATGGCCGGCGCCGCCGACGCTCCCGACGCCGCCGTCGCGCTGCCCTGGCTGGCGCTGCCG
>CAIWHR010000538.1 GCA_903912485.1 uncultured beta proteobacterium
CGCCTTCAGCGTCGACAGCGGCAGCATCTCCGGAAGTTCGAGGCGCCGGCGGCCCGACTCGGGCTCGGCCAGCGGCGACGTCGCGCGCATCGTCGCGCGCGACCGGCGCACGAGTTCGTGGTAGCTGGCGGTGCCTTCGACCTTCCATGCGAGTTCCATCTCGGTCAGGGCGCGCACCACCTTCGCCGGGATGCCGGCGACCAGCGTTCGCGGCGGAACGATCATGCCGGCCTTGACGAACGCCATCGCCGCGACGATCGCCGACTCCCCGATCACCGCGTTGTCGTTGACGACCGCGTTCATGCCGACCAGCGCGTTGCGCTGGACGATGCAGCCGTGCAGCACCGCGCCGTGGCCGATGTGCCCGCCCTCCTCGATCAGCGTGTCGTGTCCGGGGAATGCGTGCAGCACGCAGGTGTCCTGCACGTTGGCGCCGGCGCGGACGTCGAGCCGGCCGAAGTCGCCGCGCAGGCACGCGGCGGGCCCGACGTAGCAGTCGGCACCGACGATCACGTCGCCGATCAGCACCGCGCTCGGGTGGACGTACGCGGAGGGGTGGACGACCGGCGTCAGGCCGTCGATTTCGTAGACCGTCAGTTCCATCGGATGCGTTCCTTCGAACAGTGATCGGTGGCCGCGGCGCGCAACGCGCCAAGGCAGTGGCCTTTCCGCTGCGCGCGACCGGACGCCCTGCGGCGCGGTCAGCCCAGCGCGACGCGCGCGTTGCGGAACATGCGCAGCCACGGCGACGCGCCGTCGCCTGCGTCCCATGCGTCCGGGTGCCACGACATCTGCACGCTGCGGAACACCCGCTCGGGGTGCGGCATCAGGATCGAAAAGCGGCCGTCGGCGGTCGTGAGTCCCGTGATGCCCTCAGGCGAGCCGTTGGCGTTGTGCGGATAGCACTCGGTCGGGCGCCCCGCGCCGTCGACGAAGCGCAGCGTCACGTAGGGCTGCGCGGCCTGGATCTGCGCCGCGTCGCGAAACTCCGCGTATCCCTCGCCGTGCGCGGTCGCGACCGGGATGCGGCTGCCTGCCATGCCGCGGAAGAACAGCGACGGCGACGGCATGACCTCCAGCAGCGTGAGCCGCGCCTCGAACTGTTCCGACCGGTTGCGGACGAAGTGCGGCCAGTGCGAGGTTCCGGGAATCAGCTCGTGCAGGTTGCTCATCATCTGGCAGCCGTTGCACACGCCCAGCGCGAAGCTGCCCTCGCGCGCGAAGAACGCGGCGAACTCGTCGGCAAGACGGGCGTTGAACAGTATCGACTTGGCCCAGCCCTCGCCCGCGCCCAGCACGTCGCCGTAGGAAAAGCCGCCGCAGGCGACGAAGCCGCCGAACGCCGCCAGCGAACGCCGGCCGGCGACGAGGTCGCTCATGTGCACGTCGTGCGCGTCGAAGCCGGCGCGGTCGAACGCGGCGGCCATCTCCACCTGACCGTTGACGCCCTGCTCGCGCAGGATCGCGATGGCCGGGCGCGCGCCGCTGGCGACGTAAGGCGCCGCGACGTCGTCGGCAGGATCGAACGTCAGCCGCGGATTCAGGCCCGGATCGGCCAGGTCGAGAATGCGTTCGTATTCCTCGGCCGCCGCCACCGGGTTGTCGCGCAGGCTCTGCAGCGCGTGGGTGGTCGCCGACCACGCGCGGTGCAGGTCGACGCGCGCCTCGTCGAGCACGACGGTGCCGCCGCAGGCGATGCGGATGCGCCCGTCGGCGGCGGGGCGGCCGAGCAGCTGCGCGTCGAGACCCGCCGCGGCGAACAGCGCGGCGACGCGCTCGCGGTCGCCATCGCGAACCTGGACGACGGCGCCCAGTTCCTCGGCGAACAGCGCGGCAAGCGCTTCGCCGGGAGCGCAGGCGAGGTCGATGGCGAGCCCGCAGCGCGATGCGAACGCCATTTCGGCGAGCGTCGCGAACAGCCCCCCGTCGGCGACGTCGTGGTAAGCCAGCAGCAGGCCGTCGCGGTTGCACGCCTGCACCGCCTCGAAGAAAGCCTTGATCCGTGCCGGGTCGTCGACATCGGGGCAGGCGTCGCCGAGCTGGCCGTAGACCTGCGCCAGCGCCGAGCCGCCGAGGCGTCGACGCCCGCCGCCGAGGTCGATCCAGAGCAGCAGCGTCTCGCCGCGGTCGAGCCGCAGCAGCGGCGTCAGCGTCCGGCGCGCGTCGGTCACCGGCGCGAATGCCGTCACCACCAGCGACAGCGGCGAGGTCACCGCCTTGTCGACGCCGCCGTCGCCGGGCTCGCGCCACGTCGTGCGCATCGACATCGAGTCCTTGCCCACGGGAATGCCCAGCGACAGCGCGGGGCACAGCTCCATCGCGACCGCGCGCACCGTGTCGTACAGCGCCGCGTCTTCGCCGGGATGGCCCGCCGGCGCCATCCAGTTGGCCGACAGCTTGACGTCGGCGAGCGTCGCGATCGTCGCCGCGGCGATGTTGGTGATCGCCTCGCCGACGGCCATGCGGCCCGACGCCGGCGCGTCGATCAGCGCCAGCGGTGCGCGCTCGCCCAGCGCCATCGCCTCGCCCGCGTAACCGGTGAAATCCATCAGCGTCACCGCGACGTCGGCGACCGGGACCTGCCACGGCCCGACCATCGGGTCGCGCGCGCAGAGTCCGCCGACGGTGCGGTCGCCGATGGTGACGAGGAAGGTCTTGTCGGCCACCGCCGGCAGCTGCAGCACGCGGTACGCGGCCTGTCGCACCGTCACGCCGCAAAGATCCAGCGGTGGCAGCACGCGCGCGACGCGCGCGACGTTCCGCGTCATCCGCGGCGGCTTGCCGAGCAACACGTCGAGATCCATGTCGACCGGAAGGTTGCGAAAGTGCGGGTCGGCGACGACCAGCTGGCTCTCCCGCGTCGCGCGGCCGACGACCGCGCAGGGGCAGCGCTCGCGCGCGCAGATCGCCTGGAAGCGCTCGAGGTCGGCCGCGGGAATCGCGAGCACGTAGCGCTCCTGCGCCTCGTTGCACCAGATCTCGCGCGGCGCCATTCCCGGTTCCTCGGACGGAATCGCGCGCAGGTCGAAGCGCCCGCCGGCGCCGCCGCCGTGCACCAGTTCCGGCAGCGCGTTGGACAGCCCGCCGGCACCGACGTCGTGCAGCGACAGGATCGGGTTGGCGGCGCCCAGCTGCCAGCAGCGGTCGATCACCTCCTGCACGCGGCGCTGGATCTCGGCGTTGCCGCGCTGCACCGAGTCGAAATCGAGGTCGGCCGCGTTGGTGCCGGTCGCCATCGACGACGCCGCGCCGCCGCCCAGTCCGATCAGCATGCCGGGACCGCCCAGCTGGATCAGCAGCGCGCCTTCGCCGATCGGCGCCTTGTGCGTGTGCCCGGCGCGGATGTTGCCCACGCCGCCCGCGATCATGATCGGCTTGTGATAGCCGCGGACCTCGCCCGCCACCGTCTGCTCGAAGCTGCGGAAGTAGCCGAGGATGTTGGGGCGGCCGAATTCGTTGTTGAACGACGCGCCGCCGATCGGGCCTTCGAGCATGATCGCCAGCGGCGACGCGATGCGGTCGGGTTTCCCGTACGGCGCTTCCCAGGGCTGCGGCAGCGACGGGATGCGCAGGTGCGACACCGAGAAGCCGGTGAGCCCCGCCTTGGGCTTCGCCCCGATCCCGGTGGCGCCTTCGTCGCGGATCTCGCCGCCGGAACCGGTCGCCGCGCCCGGGAACGGCGCGATCGCCGTCGGGTGGTTGTGCGTCTCGACCTTCATCAGGATGTGCGTCGCCTCGACGTGCGCGGCGTAGCGGCCGTCGGCGTCGGGATGGAAGCGCGCCGCGACCGAGCCTTCGATCACCGCGGCGTTGTCCGAGTAGGCGACCAGCGTTCCCTGCGGCGTCGTCGCGTGCGTATGGCGGATCATCGCGAACAGGCTCTTGTCCTGCGGCACGCCGTCGATCACCCAGTCGGCGTTGAAGATCTTGTGCCGGCAATGCTCCGAATTCGCCTGCGCGAACATCATCAGTTCGACGTCGGTCGGGTCGCGCCCCAGGCGCCGGAAATTGTCGGCGAGATAGTCGATCTCGTCGGGAGCGAGCGCGAGCCCGAGCTCGACGTTGGCCGCGGCGATCGCGGCCGGCCCGGCTGCCAGCAGCGGGATCGTCGCCAGCGGCCGCGGCGGGAAGTGCGCGAACAGAGCCTGCGCCGCCGACAGGTCGTCGAACACCGCCTCGGTCATGCGGTCGTGCAGCAGCGGCAGCAGCGCGGCGCGGTCGTCGGCGGCGAGCGGCGCGCCGTCGCGCGTGATGACGCGAAAGCCGACGCCGCGCTCGATGCGCGTGACCGCCGCGAGTCCGCAGTTGCGCGCGATCTCGGTGGCCTTCGACGACCACGGCGAGATCGTCCCGGGGCGCGGAACCGCCAGCACGAATTCGCCCGCATCGTCGGCCGCGTCGTCGTGCGGGCCGTAGGTCAGGATCCGCTCGAGCGTCGAGCGCTCGCGAGCGTCGAGCTCGCGGCCGGTTTCGACGAAGTGCCAGTAGACCGCGCCGATGCCGGCGACGGCGTGGCCCGGCTGCGAGGCCGACAGCGCGGCGAGGAGCTTGGTGAGCCGAAACGGCGAGAGCGCATGGCGCCCGCGCAACGTGAGGAGCTGCGGCATGGCCGGCACGGTGGGAATCAAAGCGCGATTATACGCGGCCGGCAGCCGGACCCGGCGGGCGGCCGCCTGCAGACCGGCGCCGGGCGCCGCCGACTTCGAAGCCGCCGGACACGCGGCGGCGCGCCCGGGCTAGTGCTGCAGGATCTTGGCGAGGAACTGCTGCGCGCGCTCGGACCGCGGCTTGCCGTAGAAATCGTCCTTGGTCGCGTCCTCGACGATCAGCCCGTGATCCATGAAGATCACCCGCTTGGCGACGCGGCGCGCGAAGCCCATCTCGTGCGTCACGCACATCATCGTCATGCCCTCGGTCGCAAGCTGGACCATGACGTCGAGCACCTCGTTGACCATCTCGGGATCGAGCGCGGAGGTCGGCTCGTCGAACAGCATGCAGATCGGGTCCATCGACAGCGCGCGCGCGATCGCGACGCGCTGCTGCTGGCCGCCGGAGAGCTGTCCCGGAAACTTGTCCTTCTGCGCGATGAGTCCGACGCGGTCGAGGTACTTCAGCCCCTTGGCCATCGCCTCGTCCCGGCTGCGCCCCAGCACCTTGACCTGCGCGATCGACAGGTTCTCGGTGATCGACAGGTGCGGGAACAGCTCGAAGTTCTGGAACACCATGCCGACGCGCGCCCGCAGCTTCGGCAGGTTGGTCTTCGGGTCCGACAGCGAGATGCCGTCGACGACGACGTCGCCCTTCTGGAACGGCTCGAGCGCGTTGACGCACTTGATCAGCGTCGACTTGCCCGAACCCGAAGGCCCGCAGACGACGACCACGTCGCCCTTGTCGACCTTGGTCGTGCAGTCGGTGAGCACCTGGAACTGGCCGTACCACTTGGACACGTGGTCGATGGAGATCATTGCCATGGCGGGCCCGGGTCGGTTGTGGTCAGCGGATGATGGCGATCTTCTGCTGCAGGTGCCGCACGACGCGCGACAGCGAGAAGCAGATGACGAAGTAGACGACGGCGACGGTCATGTACATCTCGACCGGCCGCAGGTCGCGCTGGTTGATCTTGTCGGCGGCGCCGAAGAAGTCGGTGGCGCCGATCGCGTAGACGAGCGAGATGTCCTGGAACAGGATGATCGTCTGCGTGAGCAGGATGGGGAGCATGTTGCGGAAAGCCTGCGGCAGCACGACGAAGCGCATCACCTGGCCGTAGGTGAACCCGACCGCGTAGCCGGCGCCGACCTGGCCCTTGGGGATCGACTGGATGCCCGCGCGCATGATCTCGCTGTAGTACGCCGCCTCGAAGATCGTGAACGTGAAATACGCCGAGTTCTCGGCACCGATCGGCTTCATCTCGCCGGTGAAGATCGCCAGCGCGATCGGGATGATCAGGTAGAAGGCGAGGATCACCTGCACCAGCGGAATGCTGCGGAACAGGTTGACGTAGGCCGCGGCGAACAGCGACACCGGCTTCACCGACGACAGCCGCATCATCGCCAGCACGGTGCCGAGGATGATGCCGCCGGCCATCGCGAACGCCGTCACCTGGAACGTGTAGCGCAGCCCCTTGGCGAGGTAGGCCCAGTTGGCGGTGATGACGGCGAAGTCGAACCCGCTCATCACTTGCCCCCGCTGGTGATGTAGCCGGGCACGCGCACGCGGTTCTCGATGAACGCCATGATCCGGTTCACCGAGAACGCCAGGATGAAGTAGATCGTCGTGACGACGATCGTGATCTCCAGCACCTGGTTCGTCTTCTCGATGATCTGCTTGTACTGGAAATAGAGTTCGAGCACGCCGACGGCGTAGGTCACCGACGAGTTCTTGAAGATGTTCATCGACTCGGAGGTCAGCGTCGGCAGGATGATCCGGTACGCCATCGGCAGCAGCACGTAGCGGTAGACCTGCGGCAGCGTCAGGCCCATCGCGAGGCCGGCGTTGGTCTGGCCGCGCGGCAGCGACAGGATCCCCGACTTGACCTGCTCGGCGATCCGCGCCGCGGTGTACCAGCCCAGCCCGAACACGGCCGGGATCACGTCGGGCAGGTCCTGCTTGACCCAGTCGCCGACGCCCTTGGGCAGGATCTCGGGAAAGACCTGGTACCAGAGGAACAGCTGGACGATCAGCGGGATGTTGCGGAAGATCTCGACGTAGGCGTCGCCGATGCCGACCAGCCACTTGTTCGGCGTCGTGCGGATGACGCCGAGGATCGACCCCAGCGCCAGCGCGATGACCAGCGCGCACAGCGCGACGGTGACCGTCCAGCCGAGCCCCGACAGGATCCACTGGAAATAGCGTTCACCGTCGTCGGCAACGTCGAAAAAGAACGTCCAGTTCCAGTGGTAGTTCACCCGGAAGCCTCCGTTGCCAGTGCAGCGCTGATTGCAGCCGGCCCGCAAGCCCCGGGCCATCGAAAACCACGGGGAGCGACCGCAGCTCCCCGTTTTCCGCGATGTTACGCCGTTCCGTTACGACACGCCCTTGTCGTTCGGGTTGGCGATGGCGTCCTTCAGCTCCTTGCTCATCGGCAGGTTCATGTTGATGCCCTTGGGCGGGATCGGGTTCATGAACCACTTGTCGTAGATCCTGTTGATCTCGCCCGACTTCATGAGGCCGGTCAGCGTCTTGTCGACCAGCGCCTTGAACTGCGGGTCGTCCTTGCGCACCATGATGCCGTAGGGCTCGACGCGAAAGGCGTCGCCGACGATCGCGAACTCCTTCGGGTTCTTGGCGTTGGCGATGAGGCCGGCGAGCAGCACGTCGTCCATGACGAAAGCCGCGGCGCGGCCGGACTCGACCATCAGGAACGAGTCGGCGTGATCCTTGCCGTAGATGTTCTTGACGTCGATGTGCTTGCCCTTTTCGCTGGCCTTGATCAGCGCGTCGCTGGTCGTGCCGGTGGTCGTGACCACCGGCTTGCCGTCGAGTTGCGCGATGTCCTTGATGCCCGAGTCGGTCTTGACCAGCATCTTGATGCCGGTGACGAAGGTCGAAACGCCGAACGACACCTGCTTCTGGCGGTCGACGCTGTTGGTCGTCGATCCGCATTCCATGTCGATGGTGCCGTTCTGCATCAGCGTGATCCGGTTCTGCGACGTCACCGGGTTGTACGCGACCTTGAGGTTGGGCAGCTTGAGCTCGGCCTTGATCGCGTCGACGACCTTGTTGCACAGGTCCATCGAGTAGCCGACCGGCTGCTGCTTTTCATCCAGGTACGAAAACGGGATCGACGACTCGCGGTTGCCGATGGTGACGGTGCCCGAGTCCTTGATCTTCTTCAGCGTGCCGGTCAGGTCCTGGGCGTTTGCCGACAGCGCGAACGCCGCAGCCATCAGCGCGAGGCCGGCCTTGGGAAGAGCTTTCATGCGTGGTCTCCTGTGAAGCGGCCTTCGTAGCCGCAGGTCTGACGAATCGCCGATGCGTCGGCCTTCCCCGGAAGGGTGGCGGCATCGGTGGGGAGCTAGTGTAGCGGCGGGCTCGCGGGTTTGTCCATGAGTTGAGGATGGGTACCGCCGGCGGACGGGGTCGCGGCGCAGGTCCGGGGTCGCAGCCTATAATTGCCGCATGGACGCGCGACGCTCGCTGCTGCCGATCTACCGGACCGCGGATCTGCGCGCCGTCGAGGCCGCGGCGGCCGGCGTGCCGCTGATGGAACGCGCCGGTCTCGCCGCTGCCGACGTCGCCACCGCGATGGCGGGCGAGCGCGGCGGCGCGGTGCTGGTGCTCGCCGGCCCCGGCAACAACGGCGGCGACGCGTTCGTCGTCGCCCGCTGGCTGCGCGCGCGTTTCCACGACGTCGCCGTCGTCTTTCGCGCCGATCCGGCGCGGCTGCCGCCCGACGCGAAGGCGGCGTTCCGCGCGTTCGCCGACGCCGGCGGAACCACGGTCCGCGACGTCCCGGTCGCGTGGTCGGGCGCGCTGATCGTCGACGGCCTGTTCGGAATCGGGCTCGCGCGTCCGCTCGCCGCCGACTACGCGACGCTGGTCGAGCACGCCAACGCACTGCGCGCGCCGATCCTCGCGCTCGACCTGCCGAGCGGGCTCGACGCCGACACCGGCGCGGCGCCGGGGCCGTGCATCCGGGCGACGGCGACGGCGACGTTCATCGCGCTGAAGCCGGGGCTCGTCACCGGCGACGGGGTCGATCGCTGCGGCGGCATCTCGGTCCACGACCTCGGGCTCGACGTCGAGGCGAGCGCACCCGCCCGCGGCCATCGGCTGGACTGGGAGCGGCTCGCCGGCTCGCTGCCGCGCGTGCTCGCGCGCTTCGAGCGCAACGTGCACAAGGGCAGCTTCGGAACCCTCGGCATCGTCGGCGGCGCCGAAGGCATGGTCGGCGCGCCGCTGCTCGCCGGTCGCGGTGCGCTCAAGCAGGGCGCCGGCAAGGTGCTGATCGGATTCGCAGCCGACGCGCCTCCCGCCGTCGACTGGGGCGCCCCGGAACTGATGCTGCGCCCGGCGCGGGCGGTGCTCGCCGCTCCGGTCGACGCGCTGGTCGTCGGGCCGGGACTCGGCGCCGAGGCGGGTGCCGCCGACCTGGTCGCGCGCGCGCTCGCGGTTGCCGTGCCGATCGTGCTCGACGCCGACGCGCTCAACCTCATTGCCGCGCATTCGCCGCTGCGCGCCGCGCTGCGCGCCCGGACCGCACCGACGGTGCTGACGCCGCATCCCGCCGAAGCCGCCCGACTGCTCGGTTCGGACACGGCGAGCGTCCAGCGCGACCGGCTCGCCGCCGCGCAGGCGCTCGCCGACGAACTCGGCGCGCACGTGGTGGTCAAGGGCGCGGGCAGCGTGCTCGCGCACCCCGACGGCAGCTGGGACGTCAATGCCAGCGGCAGCGCCGCGCTGGCGACCGGCGGCTCCGGCGACGTGCTCGCCGGCTTCATCGGCGCGTATCTGGCGCAGGGCCTCGACGCGAGGACGGCGCTGCGCTACGGCGTTTGCGTCCACGGCGCCGCCGCCGACGCGCTGGTCGCGCGCGGCACGGGGCCGCTAGGCGTCACCGCGTCCGAACTGCCCGACGCGGCGCGCGCGCTGGTCAACGCCGCCGGCCGCCAGCCGCAACCCCATTCCATCGCCCGATCCCGCCCCCCGATTTCGTAGCCCGGGCTCCGCCGCCACCGGCGCCGGCCCGCACCCCCGTCGCCGAAAGGCGTAGCCCGGGTTCCGCCGCCCCCAGCGCCGGCCCGCACCCCCGTCGCCGAAAGGCGTAGCCCGGGCTCCGCCGCCACCGGCGCCGGCCCGCACCCCCGTCGCCGAAAGGCGGAGCCCGGGTTGCGCACCCCGGAGCGATCGCGGCGAGCCGCCGGCACCAGCCGCGCGCAACCCGCGGTCGGCACGCCCGTGGCCACACCGCCCCGGGTTTCGCCTTTCGGCGGCGGGGCCCGCGGTCAGCGGCCGTGGAGGCGAACCCCGGGCTACGAACCGCAAGCCGCCGAATCCGTAGCCCGGGCTCGGCCGCCCCCAACGCCGGCCCGCACCCCCGCCGCCGACCGGCGGAGCCCGGGACACCAACCGCAACGGCCCGAATCCGTAGCCCGGGCTCCGCCGCCCCCAGCGCCGGCCCGCACCCCCGCCGCCGACCGGCGAAGCCCGGGTTGCGCGCCCCCATGCCTCGATCGCAGGCACTAATCCCGCGCGGCGCAACCCGGGCCAGGCACTTCGTCGCACCGTCCTCCCGGGCGACACGCCAGGCAGCGCGTTACGGCAGCAGCACCGTGGCGCCGGTGGTGGCGCGCGACTCCAGCGCCCGATGCGCGGCGGCGGCATCCTTCAGCGCAAACGTCTGCCGCGGCTCGCTGACGATCTTGCCCGAGCGCACCAGTTCGAACAGTTCGTCGGCCATCGCCGTCATGTCGTCGCGCCTGGCCGTGTGCGTGGCCAGCGTCGGGCGGGTCGCGTACAGCGAACCCTTTTGCGACAGCAGGATCAGGTCGAAATGGCCGATCGGCCCCGACGCGTTGCCGAAACTCACGAACAGCCCGCGCGGCGACAGGCAGTCGAGCGATGCGGGAAACGTGTCCTTGCCCACCGAGTCGTAGACCACCGGCACGCCCTTGCCGCCGGTGAGTTCCTTCACCCGCTCGACGAAATTCTCGCGCGTGTAGACGATCGTGTGCGCGCAGCCGTTCGCCTTCGCCAGCGCCGCCTTTTCGTCCGAGCCGACGGTGCCGATCATGGTGACGCCCAGCGCCCGCGCCCACTGGCAGGCGATGAGACCGACGCCGCCGGCGGCGGCGTGGAACAGGATGGTGTCGCCGGCCTTGAGCTTGTAGGTCTGGCGGAACAGGTACTGGACGGTCAGGCCCTTGAGCATCAGCGTCGCCGCGCTCCGGTCCGATACGCCGTCGGGGATCCGGACCAGCCGGTCGGCGGGCATCACCCGCCGTTCGCTGTACGCGCCCAGCGAGCCGGTGCCGTAGGCAACGCGGTCTCCGGGCTTCACCCAGTCGACGCCGGCACCGACCGCCTCGACCACGCCGGCGGCCTCGTTGCCGATCGCCGACGGCAGCGGCAGCTTGTAGAGCCCGCTGCGGTGGTAGGTGTCGACGTAATTGACGCCGATGGCGCTGTGGCGGACGCGCGCTTCGCCGGGACCCGGGTCGCCGACGGCGACCTCCTCCCAGGTGAGCACTTCGGGACCGCCGTTGGTGTGGAAGCGAATGGCATGCGACATGGTCGGGCTCCGGATGGGGTGGAAGTCAGCTTGCAGTGGGAAAACGGGCCGTCGGGCGGATCGCGTCGACGCCGGTGCGGGAAGGCACCGCGATCATGCGCCCTCCCAGGCGAAGAATGCGCGCATCAACAGCACGCCGGCGACGGTGAGCGCCAGCGAGCCGACGACGTGCGCGGCCAGCGCGATCGACCCCCACAGGTATTCGCGGCGCAGCAGCAGCGCGACGATCTCCCCGGAAAACGTCGAGAACGTCGTCAGTCCGCCGAGAAAGCCTGTCGTCAGCAGCAGGCGCAGTTCGGGCGACAGCAGCGTGTGGCGGGTCATGAGCTCCATCGCGAGGCCCATGAGCAGCCCCCCCGACAGGTTGGCCGCCAACGTTCCCAACGGCAGCATGGGGAACACCGGATTGAGCGCGATCCCCAACCCCCAGCGCAGCCAGGCGCCGAGCGCCGCGCCGCCGCCCACCGCGAGAAACCCGCCCCAAGGCATCCGTCGACCCTCCCCGCTCCATTGCACCCCGATCAGCGGACGACGCGGGCGCCCTTGCCTTTCATCACCGCCTCGACTTCGGCGACGCTGACCATCGACGTGTCTCCCGGCGTGGTCATCGCCAGCGCACCGTGCGCCGCCCCGTACTCGACCGCGGCCTGCGGCCCCTTGCCCTCGAGGAAGCCGTACGCGAGTCCCGACGCAAAGCCGTCGCCGCCGCCGACGCGATCGTAGATCTCGAGGTTCTCGCGCAGCATCGACTGATGGAACGCGCCGCCGGCGTAGAGTATCGCCGACCAGTCGTTGAACGTCGCCGTCCTGGCGTTGCGCAGCGTCGTCGCCGCGACCTTGAAGTTCGGGAACTGCTCCACCGCGGTGGCGATCATCCGCTTGAAGTTCGCCGGATCGATCGCCGAGAGGTGCTCGTCGAGCCCTTCGACCTCGAAGCCGAGGCAGGCGGTGAAGTCCTCCTCGTTGCCGATCATCACGTCGACGTACTTGGCGATGTTGCGGTTGACCTTCTGCGCGCCCGGCTTGCCGCCCTGGCTCTTCCACAGCGATGCCCGGTAGTTGAGGTCGTAGGAGACGATCGTCCCGTACCGCCGGGCGATCTCGACCGCCTCGATCACCGCCTCGGACGTGCCGGAGTCGAGCGCGGCGAAGATGCCGCCGGTGTGAAACCAGCGCACGCCCTCCTCGCCGAACAGCTTCTCCCAGTTGAACTCGCCGGGCCGGATCTGCGACGCCGACGAGTGGCCGCGGTCGGAGCAGCCGAGCGCGGCGCGGATGCCGAAGCCCTTCTCGGTGAAGTTGAGGCCGACGCGCGTGCTGCGGCCGAGGCCGTCGAAGTCGCGCCAGATGACGTGCGACATGTCGACGCCGCCCTGCATGACGAGGTCCTCGACCAGCCAGCCGAGGTCGTTCCTCGGCAGCGCGGTCAGCACCGTCGCGCGCTTGCCCCAGCACTTCCTCATCGCGCGCGCGACGTTGTACTCGCCGCCACCCTCCCACACCTGGAAGCTCCGCGCGTTGCGCACGCGGCCGAAGCCGGGATCGAAGCGCAGCATGACTTCGCCGAACGCGGCGCAGTCCCAGCGGGTTTCCGACGCGGGCCTGATCTCGAGGATGTTGTCGTTCATGGCGGTCACTTCCCCCGGATGCTGCGCACGAGCGCCAGCGTGGCGCGCACGCCGGTCTCGATGCCGGCGTAATCCTGCTTGTCGAGCAGCGCCTTGGTGACGAGATTGGAACCCATGCCGACGCAGGCGACGCCGGCCTTGAACCACGCCGTGAGCGAAACTTCGGTGTTCTCGACGCCGCCGGTGGGCATGATCCGCGTCCACGGGCAGGGTCCCAGCATCGACTTGACGAAGTCCGGACCGCCGACCGAACCGCCCGGGAACAGCTTGACGATCTCGCAGCCGAGTTCCTCGGCGCAGCCGATCTCGGTGGCCGAGCCGCAGCCGGGGCTGTACGGAATCTTGCGCCGGTTGCACAACTTCGCCACGTCGGGGTTGAGCAGCGGCCCGACGACGAACTTGGCGCCATTGGCGATGAAGATGCCCGCCGTCGGCGCGTCGACGATCGAGCCCACGCCCATGATCACGCTGGGATCGACTTTGGCGAAATGGCGCGCCACGTCGAGAAACACGCTCGCCGCGAAATCGCCGCGATTGGTGAACTCGATGCACTTGGCGCCGCCGTTGGCGCAGGCCTGAATCACGTTCCTGCATACGTCCAGGTCGGGGTGATAGAAGACGGGGATCACGCCCTGGTCCATCATCGCGGAAAGGACGGCCATGCGGTCCTTGGTTGCCATCGTGTTTCTCCTGTGGGTGAATGCGGCGAAGCTGCGGTCGGCGTTCGTGAACGGGTGGGGCCGCGCCGCGGCGCTC
>CAIWHR010000539.1 GCA_903912485.1 uncultured beta proteobacterium
CGGCGGCACCGCGCGCGTCGGCACCACCGACGCCGGCGGGCAGGTCACCGTCGACGTGCCGGTGGTCTCGGTCCCGGCCAGCTACCAGGTCGTCGCGTCGTTCGGCGGCGACGCGAACTATCTGTCGTCGGCCGCCTCGGCCGGCCCCATCGTCGTCGCCAAGGCGCCGACCAGCATCTCGGCGCTCGCGGTGGCGACCACCGGCGCGACGGCGACGGCGACGTTGACGGCGTCGATCGGCGGCAAGCCGCAGCCGCTGCTGCAGGAAGCGGTCACCTTCACGCTGTCGGCGACGCCGGGTTCGCCGGTGCTGAAGACGGTCGTCGTCAACACCGACTACCTCGGGCGCGCGCCGCTGCCGTCGACCGGGCTGCCGGCGGGAACCTACTCGCTGTCGGCGTCGTTCGCCGGCAACGCCACGTACACCCACGCCAGCGCCGGCCAGACCTTGAGCATCGCCCGGCAGACGCTCACCTTCGGCGGCGTCAGCCTCCCCGGCACGCTCGCCTTCGACGGCGCCCCGGTGGTGTTCACCGTGTCGAGCGCATCCGGCCTGCCGCCCGTCGTCACGCTGTCGCCCGACCCCAGCGCCGCCTGCAGGCTCTCGTTCGACGGCAGCGCCTACACGTTGACGCCGTCGGCGCCGGGAATCTGCACGCTGGTCGCCTCCGCCGGCGGCACCACGACGTTCACCGACGTCACCGTCACGCAGAACGTGGCGATCGTCAAGGCCGATCAGACCGTCGTCGTGACCGCGCCGGTCGACGGCCCGTTTGCCTACGGCGATACGCCGTTCATCGTCGGCGCGACGGGCGGCGCCAGCGGCAATCCGGTGACCTTCTCGACCTCCTCCGCCGCGTGCACGACGACGGCGGGCCCGGGCAGCAACGTCGCGACGGTCGCCATCCTGGGCGTCGGCGCCTGCACCATCGTCGCCGACCAGGCCGGTAACGGCAACTACAACGCCGCGCAGGCGACGAAGGCCTTCTCGATCGTCCGCAAGACCGCCTCGGTGTCGCCGGCGCCTGCGGCCAAGGTGTACGGCAGCGCCGATCCGGCGCTGACCGGAACGCTCAGCGGTTTCCTGCCGGCCGACGGCGTGACCGCGACGTACAGCCGTGCCCCGGGCGAGGCGGTGGGCAGCTACCCGATCAGCGCGACGCTGAGCGCCACCGCTGCGCTTGCCAACTACGACGTCGCCGCCGGCACGGCGCAGTTCACGATCACCAGGGCATCCACCAGCACGACCGTCGCGACCAGCAGGACGCCGGCGGCGACCGGCTCGGTCGTCACCTTCACGGCGACGGTTTCGTCGTCCGGCGCGACGGGCAGCGTGCAGTTTCTCGACGGCGCGTCGTCGCTCGGCGTCCAGACCGTGTCCGGCGGCCAGGCCGCCCTGTCGACCAGCGCCCTCGCCGTGGGCAGCCACGCCATCACCGCCGTGTACGGCGGCGACGCCAACTACGGCGGCAGCACGTCGGCCGGCGTGACGCAGACCGTCGACAACCCGCCGGTCGCGGCCGCCGACGCGTACGGCGTGCTGCAGGGCGGCACGCTCGCCGTCGGTGCACCGGGCGTGCTCGGCAACGACTCCGATGCGGACGCCGGGCAGTCGGTCCAGGCGTTGCTGCTGACCGGGCCGGCGCACGGCGCCATCGCGCTGAACGCCGACGGCTCGTTCAGCTACACACCGGTTCCGGGCTTCACCGGTGTCGACGGTTTCAGCTACCAGGCGACCGACGGCCTCATCGCGACCGACGCCACGGTGACGATCACCGTGCTGGCGCCGGCCGATGCGACGGCGGCGGCGAACGACGCCTACGCCACGGTCGCGGGCGGTTCGCTGACGGTGACCGGCCCCGGCGTCCTGGGCAACGACAACGGGCAGGCACTCACGGCGCTGCAGGTGAGCGCGCCGGCCCACGCCCAGAGCTTCAGCCTGAACGCGGACGGGTCGTTCAGCTACGTGCCGCTGGCCGGTTTCACCGGCGTCGACAGCTTCCTGTACCGGGCGCAGGACGGCGCGAACCGGCAGGGCAACCTGGCGATGGCCACCATCGCGGTGCAGGCGGCCGGCGCGGCGACCGTGGCGGTGAACGACGCCTATATCGCGGATCAGGGCACGCCGCTCGACACGGTCGCGGCGGCGCTGGCGGGGGTGCTGGCGAACGACGCCGGGGCGACCACCGCGGCCATGGTGAGCGGGCCGCTCTTCGGGACGCTGGCGCTGCACGGCGCCGGCGCCTTCGTCTACACGCCGAATGCCGGCTTCAGCGGGATCGACAGCTTCACCTACGTCGCCGGCAGTGCTGCGGCGAGCGGCAATCTGGCGATGGCCACGATCCTGGTGCGCTCGGCGACGACGATCACCCTCGGCGCGCCGGCGGCGACCTACCCCGCCAACGGCGTGGTCACCGTCGCCGTCGCGGCGACGGCCGGAACACCTGCAGGCGACGTGTCGCTGAGCGTGGACGGCGCGGCGGCCGTCGTGGCACCCCTCGACGCCGGCGGCCGGGCGACGTTCGCGCTGCCGGGGTTGAACGCCGGAGCGCATGCGCTGCGCGCCGGCTATGCCGCGCAGGGGAGTTTCGGCGCCAGTTCGGCCACCGGCGCGTTGTCGGTCAACCCGGGGACGGCGACGCTGGCGTTGAGCGGCCTGACCGCGACCTACGACGGGACGCCGAAGGCGGCGACGGCAACGACCAGCCCGCCGGGTCTGGGCGTCGTCTCGATCACCTACGACGCGAGCGCCGCGGCGCCGACCAACGCCGGCAG
>CAIWHR010000540.1 GCA_903912485.1 uncultured beta proteobacterium
ATCCCGCGCCGATCAGACCGATGGCAACCATCGCGGCGGCCCAGCGCAGCGTTCAGGCGCCGCCGGATGCGGTGTCACCGTCAATGGGCGGCTTCCGTAAATTCTGCCGCCCAGACTCCTAGCTCCCTTGGTCAGTTCTTGTCGGTCGACCGTGCCCCGGGACTGCGATGGCTGGCCGCCATGATTGGGCAGCACATTAGCACAGGACCGGCGCCGAATGCGAGGTGGGCGCCGACCGGATCGTCGCCGGAGGAATCCGCGGCTCGGGACGACCCTTCGGGCTCATGGGTGCACCCTTGGCGCTGCGCGCCTTCCCTCCGGGAGGGAGCAATTCGCCCTCGGGGCGGCCCGTCGGGCTCATGGGTGCACCCTTGGCGCTGCGCGCCTTCCCTCCGGGAGGGAGCAATTCGCCCTCGGGGCGGCCCGTCGGGCTCATGCGCGATCGAACCGGCGATAGCCGACGGCCTCGGCGACGTGCGCGGCGTCGATGGTCGCGCAGCCGGCGAGATCGGCGATGCTGCGCGCGACCTTGAGGATGCGATGGTATGCGCGCGCTGACAGCGCGAGCCGCGCCATCGCCTGCGCGAGCAGCGCCGCGCCGGCGGTATCCGGTACGCAGTGCGCTTCGATCTCACGCGGTGCCAGCCGTGCGTTGGGCTTCCCCTGGCGCGCGAACTGCCGGTCGCGCGCGGCGGCGACCTCCACGCGCACCGCGGCGCTGGTCTCGCCGGCAAGCGCTTCGCGGACGCCGGCATGCCCGAGCGTGATGGCTTCGGCCGCGACCGCCGGCACCTCGACGCCGAGATCGATGCGATCGAGCAGCGGCCCGGACACCCGGCCGCGATACTGCGCAATGCGGTCGGGCGGGCAGTGGCAGCGCCCGCTGCCGTGCCCGAGCCAGCCGCAGGGGCAGGGGTTCATCGCCGCGACCAGCTGGAATTCGGCCGGGAACGTGCATTGCCGCGCGGCGCGGGAAACGTGGATGACGCCCGCTTCGAGCGGCTCGCGCAGCACCTCGAGCACGCGACGATCCCACTCGGGCAATTCGTCGAGGAAGAGCACGCCGTGGTGCGCGAGCGAGATCTCGCCGGGCCGCGGATCGCTGCCGCCGCCGACCAGCGCGACGCCGCTGGCGGTGTGGTGCGGTGCCCGGTACGGCCGCACGCCCCACGCCGCGGGCGAGAAGCGACCGGCCAGCGATGCGATCGCTGCGGTGGCCAGCGCGTCGTCTTCGGCCAGCGGCGGCAGGATTCCGGGCAGGCGGCGGGCCAGCATCGACTTGCCGCTCCCCGGGGGGCCCATCATCAGCAGGCTGTGGGCACCGGTGGCGGCGATGGTGAGCGCTCGCTTCGCTTGGGGCTGGCCGCGCACGTCGGCGAGGTCCGGAACGTCGGCCAAGGCGCCGCCAGCGGCCGGCGGCAAGGCCGGCTGCGGCGCCAGCGCCACGCGTCCCGCGACGTGCGCGCAGACGTCCAGCAGGCTCCTCGCCGGGTAGACGACCGCGTCGCGGACCAGCGCCGCTTCGGCCGCACTCGGCCCTGGCAGCACGAACGCGTGCCGGTCGCGCCTGGCGGCCAGCGCCATGGGCAGTGCACCGCGGATCGGGCGCAGCTCCCCCGTCAGCGCCAGCTCGCCGGCGAATTCGTGCGCCGCCAGGGGCTCCTGCGGCAGCTGCCCGGTGGCGGCGAGCACGCCGAGCGCGATCGGCAGGTCGAAGCGGCCGGATTCCTTCGGCAAGTCGGCCGGCGCCAGGTTGACGGTGAACTTGCGCGGCGGGAAGTCGAAGTTGGCGTTCTGCAATGCGGCGCGCACGCGGTCGCGCGCTTCCTTGACCTCGGTCTCCGGCAAACCGACCAGATTGAATCCCGGCAGCCCGTTGCCCGCGTGGCACTCGACGGTGACCAGCGGTGCGTCGAGGCCGGCAAGACCGCGGGAGAGGACGACGGCGAGCGACATGGGCGGGCACCTTGTACAGGCACGCCGACCGCGAGAGCGGGCAGCGCCTCGTGCAGCCTAGCGCGCGCGTGGCTCTCGGCGCACTCGGCCGGTCGGCCGAGGGAGCCGTCGGGCGGCCTGCTTACCGGTAAAAGGCCTCCACCTTGCCCTTGAGCTTGACCAGCAGCGGATGGCCTTTGCGGTCCATCGTCTTGCCGGCCGGCACTTTAACCCATCCTTCACTGATGCAGTACTCCTCCACGTCCTTGCGTTCCGTGTCGTTCAGGCGGATGCCGATGTCGTGCTCCAGCACGGCAGCCACGTGGTGGGGGCTGCGCGGGTCCACCGACAGGCGGTCGGGCAGGGGCGGGCGTTGGGCTGCGTCGTTCATGAGCTGCTCTGGGTTGTCGAATCCGGCGAATCTATATCAAATTCACTGCCGCAGGCGGATCCCGCCGCCGCTCCGATCCGTCGACGCAGGCGGGCAGCGCCTCGTGCAGCCTGACGCGAACCCGGGCCCCGCCGCGCCCCGCCGGCTGGCTGGCGGGCGCGGGATCGGAGGTTCGCGGCGGCGAAGGCAACGCTGCGCCACCGCTGCGGCAAGGCGGGAAATTGCCGGGAATCAATGCCGGCGCGCGGGGCGCGGGGTAACGTTGTATCGAGTGCGGCCCTGACCACCGCGTGTCATGACGCTGAACCGTCGTCAATTCCTGGGGGTAGTGATCATGTCCAATGCCATCCCGGCGCAGGGCGGCGGCGCGATCGCGCTGCCGCCGCCGCAAACCACCGGCACCGTGCCACTGATGCAGGCGCTGCGTACCCGCCGCAGCACCCGCGAGTTCTCGCCGCGTCCGCTGCCGCGCGAACTGCTGTCGACGCTGCTGTGGAGCGCGTTCGGCGTCAATCGGCCGGACACCGGCGGACGGACGGCGCCGTCGGCGCACAACTGGCAGGAAATCGATGTCTTCGTCGCGTTGGCGGACGGAACCTTTCGCTACGACGCGCGCAGCCACGCGCTGCAGCGGGTCGTCGGCGACGACCTGCGGGCCGCGACCGGCATGCAGGACTTCGTCGGGACCGCGCCGCTCAACCTCGTCTACGTCGCCGACACCGCAAAGATGATCGACGCGAGTCCGGAAGACCGGACGTTCTACGCGTCGGCAAACGCGGGCTTCGTCGCCCAGAACGTCTACCTGTTCTGTGCCGCCGCGGAGCTCGCCTGCGTGGTGCGCGGCCTCGTCGACCGAAGCCGGCTGGCGCCGGCGCTGAAGCTGCGCGTCGATCAGCGGATCGTGCTCGCGCAGACCGTCGGGTACGCGAAGTAGGCTAGCCCGCGCCGCGCACCAGCCGCGCGAACACGTCCGGCGGCCCCATCTGGCCGCCCTTGAGCATCAGCTCCAGCCCGTCCAGGCGCGGCGCGTCGGCGTGGACGCGGGTTACCGGGACCCCCGGCGCCAGCGTGCCGACGTGGCCCAGCGCCCACGCGCCCAGCGCGCGCACCGCGAAGCTCGA
>CAIWHR010000541.1 GCA_903912485.1 uncultured beta proteobacterium
CGCCGATGGCGCGCGCGCTGCTCAGGGCGCGCGAAGGCGCCACGGTGACGCTGCGCACGCCCGGCGGCGTCGAGGAGATCGACGTCGTCGCCGTCCGCTACGAGCCGCTCGCGACGGCGCTTCCTCCTTCGACCGGCGCTTCGACCGGCGCCGGTTGACGCCGCTCGCGCGCTCACCCTATAGTGTTCCGATGACCCAACCTTACGCCACCGCGACGGACTCGGCTGTCGACCGCGACCTCGTCGCGCTCGAGCGAAACCTCGCCACGCTGGTCGCGCACACGCGCGCGCTGCGCGCAGCGAACGAGACGCTGCGCCGCGATCTCGCCGCCGCCTACGAGAAGAACCGCGCGCTCGCGTCGCGCGTCGCCGCAGCCAGCGAGCGCGTCGACGCGCTGCTCGCGAGCCTGCCGGACGCCGCCGAATGACGGCGAAGACCGCGCCGGAATCCGAGCGCATGGTGACGCTCGACGTCGCGCTGCTCGGCCGCAATTACAAGGTGGCGTGCAAGGAGGGCGAGCGCGCGGACCTGCAGGATGCCGTCGCGCTGCTCGACCTGCGGATGCGCGAGATTCGCGACGGCGGCAAGGTCGCCGGCGCCGACCGCATCGCGGTGATGGCGGCGCTCAACATCGCCAACGAACTGCTGCGCCTGCGCACGCAGCCGGCGGCGGCGATCGTCGAGCCCGCGAAGGCGCACGCGGCGATTGACGACACTGCGGCGCGGCGTAGAATCGCCTCCATGCAGTCCGCCATCGACGACGTGTTGGGCGGATTCGAAAGTCTGTCCTGAGCGCTGTCCGGCGGGTGGCGGGTGCGCGGGACTTGCAGTCGACGTTCCCTGCGGTGTTCGAGTCGTCCAGATACTCTTTGAACCAATGCTACTTAGCGCGGCTGCCGCGCCTTGATCGGGCTGGTGTGCGTTCCCATGCGGAAGCGCCTGAAGGCCCTGGCAGGCAGCCCTCTTGAACCCAGGTTCAAGATGAAGGGCGGTACGGCACAGGCGGGGAACACCCATTTGAAGGGGAGTTGTCGGTAAACGCAGCGGCGTCGGCGGATCGACCGAACCAGACCCGCGCAATCCAGACAGGCGCGGCGCCGGCGACGGCGCCGCGTTTTTTTTTAGTGCGCCGCCGCACCGACGGTTGTCGCAGGAACTGCCATTGTGGCGTCTCTCCGGATTGGCCCGGCCGTGTCCCGACCGGATGCGGCGGAACTCGCCATCGCCAAGCCGGACTGGATCGCTTCTCCACCGATGGCCTGTTCTGAAGGCTCACCATGCCGGAATTGGCAAGTTGTCCTCCCCACGGCGACGACACCGGAAGACCGGGCGGCGCCACCGAGGTGCTGCGCCAGGAGCCGCTGCTCGAGGCCGGCGCGCTGCAGAGCGCGATCTTCAACAGCGCCAACTTCTCGAGCATCGCCACCGACGCCAGGGGCGTGATCCAGATCTTCAACGTCGGCGCCGAGCGCATGCTCGGTTACGCGGCGGCCGACGTGGTGAACAAGATCACGCCGGCCGACATCTCGGATCCGCAGGAAGTGATCGCGCGCGCGCAGGCGCTGAGCGAGGAACTCGACACGCCGATCGCGCCGGGTGTCGAGGCGCTGGTGTTCAAGGCTTCGCGCGGCATCGAGGACATCTACGAGCTCACGTACATCCGCAAGGACGGCAGCCGCTTCCCGGCGGTGGTGTCGGTCACCGCGCTGCGCGATGGCGCGAACGCGATCATCGGCTACCTGCTGATCGGCACCGACAACACCGCGCGCCACAGGATCGAAGACGAACAGAGGCAGCTCGGGCAACGCCTGCGCGACCATCAGTTCTACACGCGGACGCTGTTCGAATCGAACATCGACGCGTTGATGACCACCGATCCGGCCGGCATCATCACCGACGTCAACAAGCAGATGGAAGCGCTCACCGGCTGCACTCGCGACGAGCTGATCGGCGCGCCGTTCAAGAACAACTTCACCGACCCGGAGCGCGCCGAGGCGGGCATCAAGCTGGCGCTGATCAAGAGAAAGCTGACCGACTACGAGCTCACGGCGCGCGATCGGGCCGGCAGGGAAACGGTCGTTTCGTACAGCGCGACCACGTTCTACGACCGGGAGCGAAGGCTGCAGGGCGTGCTGGCGGCGGCGCGCGACATCACCGAGCGCAAGCGCGACGAGGCGCGGCGCGTGCAGCTGGAGGCGCAGCTGCGCGAGTCGCAGAAGATGGAGGCGCTGGGCACGCTGGCCGGCGGCGTGGCGCACGACTTCAACAATGCGCTGGCGGCGATCCTGGGAAATGTGGAACTCGCGCGTCAGGACGTGGGGCCGGGTCACCCGGCGCTGGAAAGCCTCGAGGAAATCGACAAGGCGAGCCGACGGTCGAAGGACCTCGTGCAGCAGATCCTCACGTTCGGCCGACGCCAGAAACTGGAGCGCAAGGCGACTTCGCTCGCGCTGGTGGTGGTGGAGACGGCGCGCCTGCTGCGCGCCACTCTGCCCGCGCAGGTGAGTCTCCGCCTGGATTGCAAGGCGGACACGCCGCCGGTGCTGGCCGACGCGACGCAGATCAAGCAGATTCTGCTCAATCTGGGCAGCAATGCCTCGCAGGCGGTGCAGGATCAGGGCCATCCGGGGGTGATCGAGGTCTGCCTGGACGCCCACACGCAGCGCGAAGCGCGCAACGGTCTCGCTGCGGGCCGCTACGCGTGCCTCACCGTGCGCGACAACGGATCGGGCATGGACGAGGCGACGCGCGCGCGCATGTTCGAGCCGTTCTTCACGACCAAGCCCATCGGCAAGGGCACGGGCCTGGGTCTGTCGGTGGTCCACGGCATCGTGCAGGCGCACGACGCGAGCGTGGAGGTCGACAGCGCGCCCGGAGAGGGAACCACGCTGCGCATCTATTTCCCCGCCGTCGACTCGCCGATTCGAGCCGCCGCCGCAGTCGCCCTGGACGCCGCGCCGGCCGACGGCAAGGGCAGGCACGTGCTCTACGTGGACGACGAGGAGGCCATCATCTTGCTGATGAAGCGCCTGCTGGAGCGACAAGGCTACCGCGTGAGCGGCTACACCGACCCCCACGAAGCGCTTGCTGCGGTACGCGCGGACCCCGGCCAATTCGATCTGGCGGTGACCGATTACAGCATGCCGGGGATGTCCGGCCTGGACGTGGCGATCGCGCTGCGCGAGATGCGGCCCGATCTGCCGGTGGTCCTGGCGTCGGGCTACATCGACGAGGACCTGCGCGCCAAGGCGCCGGCTGCGGGCATCAGGGAGTTGATCTACAAGCCCAATACGGTGGACGATCTGTGCGAGGCGGTGGCGCGGGCGGCGCAGGCGGTCGACGAGACACCGAAATGTTCCTGATTCCCTGATGGATGGCTCATGCGTCACTGGCTGATGAAATCCGAGCCCGCCGAGGTGTCGATCGACGACCTCGCCGCGGCGCCGGAAAAGACGATTCCCTGGTTCGGCGTGCGCAACTACCAGGCGCGCAACTACATGCGCGACGACATGCGCGTCGGCGACCTCGTGCTGTTCTACCACTCGAGCTGCGCCGAACCCGGGATTGCCGGCGTCGCGCGCGTCGGCCGGCTCGCGTATCCCGACGCGACGCAGTTCGACCGCGGCGGCAAGTACTTCGATCCGAAGGCGACCGCCGCGGCGCCGCGCTGGTTCAACGTCGACGTGACCTTCGTGCGCAGGACGCGCCTCGTCGCTCTCGCCGAACTGCGCGCCGAGCCCGGGCTCGCGTCGCTCACCGTCCTGCAGCGCGGCAACCGGCTGTCGATCACGCCGGTGGCGCCCGAAGAGTACGCCTGTATCGAGAAGCTGATCCGCGCGTAAACGCTACTTCTTGGCGTCCTTGGCCGCGTCCTCGATGTTCTGGCCTGCCTTCTCGAGGCTCCGGCCGACGGATTCGACCGACTTGTCGATTTCCTTGCCGGCGCGCTCCGCCGGGCCTTCCTTCTTCTCGCAGGCGGACAGTCCGGCGATCAGGATGCCCGCTGCCAGCGCGGCGACGATGCCATTGCACAGCTTGTTCATGCACTTCTCCTTGGTTTCGGGATCACTTCATTCACCCAGCAGCTCGGCGATCGGCTGCAACTGCTCCACGTGCTGCGACACGACCCGCGCGATGACGACCAGCGGGATGCCGAGCAGCATTCCCCAGATGCCCCAGAGCCAGCCCCAGAACAGCAGCGAGACGAATACCGCGGTGGCGTTCATCCGAGCGATCCGCCCGGTCATCCAGGTCGTGACGAAAGTGCCGACGATGGTCGCGATCGTCAGCGAAACGCCCGCCACCAGCAGCGCCATCGAGAACGAGTCGAACTGCATGAAGGCGGCCATTCCTGCCGCGGCGGCGGTGACGCCGGGACCAAGGTAGGGGATGACGTGAAGGAGTCCCGTCGCAACCGCCCACGCGCCGGCATTCTCGAGCCCGATCCAGGCGAACATGACCCAGGCGAGCAGGCCGACCAGCACGTTGGTCAGCAGCAGCATGAACAGGTATTTCTGGATCGAGTCGTTGATGTCGTCCAGGATCTGCACGGTGATCTTCCGCTGCGACAGCGACGGCCCGGTCAGACGCACGAGCTTGCGCTTGAAGCTGTCCCCGCCGACCAGCAGGAAGAAAGCCAGGAACAGCACCATGGTGGCCTGACCCAGCGCCCCCGCGGCGCCGCGCGATCCGGTCCACAGGAAGTCGCCGATCCTGAACGCCGGGGCATCGATGACGACGTGCGTCGCCGCCGGCCGCTTCGGAGCCGGAGGCGCGACGGTCGACTGCGTGGTCGCCTTCTCCATCTCGCTCGCGGCGCTCTGCATGTTCTGCATGTTTTCGAACTGGCTGCTGCGCAGCCGGGCGAGCCCGGTCGAGAACCTGCCGGCGGCCGCCGGCAGCTGCTCGACGATCGTCTGCGCCTGCCCGCGCAGCGCGTAGGCGCCGAACGCGAGTGCGCCGATCACGGCTGCCATCACGACGATCGCTGCGGCCACCCGCGGAGTTCCCGATCGGGCGAGCCACGCCACCGGCGGACTGAGCGTGTACGCGATGAGGATTCCGAGCAGCAGCGAGACGACGAACGCCTGCGCCCAGTCGAGCGCGAATACCACCGCGATCCCCGCCAGGACCGCGAGCGCGAGGCCGCGCGCGTCCACCCGCACGCGGGCGACCGGAGCGGCGGGCTCCGGCGCTGCGGCGACGTCGATCGGGGGCGCGGCGGGCGTCGGCATGGCGCCTGCTATGCCGTTTCGTCGGCCGGAGCGCGGTCGAGGCGCGCGGGCGCGGTCACCGCAGGTGCAGACCGCCGGTGCCGAACAGACCGAGCAGCCCGATGACGATCAGATAGATGGCGACGATGTAGTTCAGCATCCGCGGCACGATCAGGATGAGGATGCCGGCCATCAGCGAAACGAGCGGGGCGAGACTCAGCGTCATGGTGGATCTCCAGGTGGGCGCGCGGGTCGCGGGCGACGGTTCGACGCAGTGGAACGCAGCCGTTGCCTTTGGCGATGGAGTGCGCTGCCCGGCGACGGCGACGAGGCGAGAATAGCGGCTGCGCAGGACGCCGTCTGTTCGCTGGCGCACGCGGCACCCGCGCGCCGCGGCCTGGCGCGGGTTTGCCGGCAAGCCCGGCGCATGCCCGGGACGGATTGGGCGCACAATGGACGTCAGGCCACCGACGCCGCCGCGGCGGTGCGCCACGACAATGAGCGTCCGCCCACCCCGGGGCGGAGCGCGGCGGATTCGCCGCATTGCCGCGCGCCGTTGCGCGGCCTCGCACCGCCACCGGGTCGATTCGACCGACCCGGCCCCGCCGTCTCCACCGGACAGCCATCGTGCAACCCGCCAAGCGCGTTCCCTCGGGCAACCGCCTGCTCGCCGCCCTTCCCCGGAAGGATCGCCTGCATTTCATCGCCGGCTGCGAGGAGGTCGATCTCGTCTTCTCCGACGTGCTGTTCGAGCCCGGCGATCGCATCAGGCATGTCCACTTTCCGGCTTCCGGCTTCGTCTCGCTGATCACGCCGCTGGACGGCGTCGCGTGTCTCGAAGTGGGGCTGGTCGGCGACGACGGCATGACCGGCACGCCGCTGGCGCTCGGCGTCGCCGTGTCGCCGCTGAAGGCGCTGGTGCAGGGTTCGGGTTCGGCGCTGCGGATGGCGGCGGCGCCCTTCCGGCGCGAACTGGCGCAAAGCGCCGCGCTGCGGCTGCTGCTCGACCGCTATCTCTTCGTGCGCATGACGCAGCTCGCGCAGTCGGCGGCGTGCAACCGGTTCCACCTGATCGAGGCGCGGCTCGCGCGCTGGCTGCTGATGACGCAGGACCGCGCGCACTCGAGCAGCTTCCGCATCACGCACGAGTTCCTGGCGCTGATGCTGGGCGTGCGCCGTGTCGGCGTGACCCGGGCGGCAACGTCGTTGCAGAAGCTCAGTCTCATCCGGTACAGCCGCGGCACCATCGCGATCCTCGACCGGCCCGGACTCAAGGCGGCCTCGTGCTCGTGCTACCAGACCGATCGCGACACGCATCGCCGGGTGCTGCGCTGACCGTCGGGGACGCCGCCGCCGTTCGGGCGCCGGGGTCGACATCGTGGACGGCGTGATCCGGGCGCACGCCGGTGCGCACGCGGACGTTGCGGCCTCGGTGTGACGGCGCACAGACCGCGCCGGCGTCCGGGGTCACGCTGCCTGATCGCCTGCAACCTGCAGGCGACCGGAACGCGACCACCGCATGCCTCCTGCCGCAACGATCCTCCTGCTCATGGTGCTGCTCGCGACGGGCTGGAGCGCGGATGCGCTCGCCGGCAAGCGCACGGTGTGCACGATCACCGTCAATTCGGCCGACGAAAAGGAGACGTTCCGCCAGCGCCTGCCGGACGACCAGTACGAGTTCGTCGAATTGGTCGAGCCCGGCCGACCCGATTGGCTCGCGTCGGCCTGCCGACAGGGCGTGCGCTGCGATCTGCTCGTGATCTCCGGCCATTTCGACGGCAGGACCGAGTTCTATTCGGATCAGGTGGCCGCCAGCGAGTTCCTGCCGGTCGCCGAGATGGAGCGCGTCTCGTGCAGCGACTCGTGTCCCGGACTGTTCTCGCAATTGAAGGAGGTGTATCTGTTCGGGTGCAACACGCTGAACTCGGACCCGGTCAGGAGCGTGTCGGCCGAAGTCGGCCGCAGCCTGATGCGGGAGGGCCACTCCCGGGCAGACGCCGAGCGGCTCGCGCATGCGCTGGATCAGCGCCATGCGGAAAGCAGCCGCGATCGCATGCGCCGGATCTTCATGAACGTGCCGGTCATCTACGGGTTTTCGTCGAAGGCGCCGCTCGGACCGACGGCGGCGACGCTGCTCGGCCGATACCTGCAACCCTCGTCGGTCGCCGAAATCGGCTCCGGCCGCCCGAGTCACCGGCTCCTCGATCAATTTGCCGACGAGTCGATGATCGCGGTCGCGGGCTTGAGCGACGCCGATCCGCGGGCCGGCTATCGGCACGACGCCTGCCAGTTCGTCGACGACCGGCTGTCGCCGGCGGACAAGATCGACTTCGTGCACGACCTGCTGCGCCGCGACACGGCGGAAGTCCGCGTGTTCCTCGAGCGCATCGAGGGCCTGCTGGCGTCGCTGAGCGAGGACGAGCGGCGGGCCCCTTCGTTCACCGAAGCGCTGGCGCGGATCGCCGACGACGGCGCGACGCGCGACCGGTACCTGCGCTTTGCGCAGGACGCCGACGAAGCGCGCGTGCGCTTCCGGATGATCGCGCTGGCCGGCACGCTGGGCTGGCTGTCGGCGCCGGACCTGCGCGCCGAACAGATGCGCATGATCGGCGATCTCGTCGTGCTCCCAGCCGTGGGACCCGCCGAGGTCGACCTCGTCTGCGCGTTGAACGGGGACCGCGAACTGGACCAGGAGCGCCGTCGGCTTTCGCTGTCGCTGTCGCCGGCGCAGGCCGACGAGGTCGCGCCCGCGGCGGTTCTGGCGTGCCTGGGGAGCGACGAGGCGCGCGCCCGCGTGCTGCAGGCGCTGACCAGCCGCAACGACCGCGAAGTCCAGGTCGCCGAGGTCTACCTCGGGCATCGACCGCTCGCCGGCGTCGACGAGCTTCGAATCGTGGCGAGCGCGATCGCGCGCATGGCGGGATCGGCCGGGCAGGTTCGCGCTCTCGACACGCTGGCACGCCATCGGATGGACGACCGCCAGAGCCTGGACGAGCTGGCGCGGCTGTTTCCGGCCGCGGAGTCGGTCGACGTTCAGCGTGCCATCGCCGCGGTCTTCATCCGCTCCGACTATCGGCTGCTCGAACAGGCCGATCTCGCCCACGTGCTGAGCCAGTCCCGCCTGAAGTCGACGAGCGGCGACGACATCATCGACATTCTCATCCGCCGGCTGCGATTGCCGTAGCGGCGGCGGTCCGGCGCGCCGGACGGAGGTATGCGTGACAGGATCGGCCCGCGTGCGATCGTCGACCCTCGCGCGCAGGCTCGCCTGCTTCGCCGCGGTGATCGCCGCGTGCCACGGCGCGTCTGCGCACGCCGACAGGCGCACCGTCTGCACCATCACCGTCAATTCGCCCGACGAAAGGGAGACGCTGCGCCGGCGTCTGCCCGAGGACGAATTCCGGTTCGTCGAGCTGGTCGAGCGCGGGCGGCCCGACTGGCTGGCTGCGGCCTGCCGCAAGGGCATCCGCTGCGACCTGCTCGTCGTCTCCGGCCATTTCGACAGCGGGACCGAATTCTACTCGGACCGCCTCGGCGTCCGCGAATCGCTGGCCGTCGCCGAGATGGAGCGCGCCACCTGCAGCGATTCCTGTCCGGGCGTGTTCGCGCAGCTGAAGGAGGTCTACCTGTTCGGCTGCAATACGCTGAACGGCGAAGCCGTCACCAGCACGACGCCCGAGGTCGAGCGCAGCCTGCTCCGGTCGGGCCACGCGCCGGCCGAGGCCGAGAGCCTGGCGCGCGCCATCGACCGCCGCCACGGCGAAAGCAGCCGCGACCACATGCGCCGCATCTTCGTCGACGTGCCGGTCATCTACGGCTTTTCCGCGCTCGCGCCGCTGGGGCCCGCGGCGGCGGCGCTCCTGACCCGCTACTTCGAATCGGCGCCACCGGGCGAAATCGGCAGCGGCCGTTCGAGCGCGATGCTGCTGGAGCGCTTTGCCGCACACTCGATGATCGTCGCCAGCGGCCTCCGCGATGCGGACCCGCAGGCGGCGTATCGGCGCGACGTCTGCCGGTTCGTCGACGACCGGTTGTCGCCGGCGCAGAAGCTCGCGTTCGTCCACGGACTGCTGCGCGGCGACATCGCGGAAGTCCGCATGTTCCTCGACCGCATCGAAAGCCTGCTGGCGTCGCTGGGCGAAGGCGATCGGCAGGCGCCGTCCGTCGCGCGCGCGCTGGGCGCGATCGCCGGCGACGACGCCGCGCGCGGGCGCTTCCTGGGCTTTGCCGACGATGCCGACCGGCCCCGCATCCGCGCCCGCATGATCCGCGTCGCGGGTGCACTGGGGTGGCTGTCGCCGTCGCAGCAGCGCTTCGAGCTCGTGCGCATGGTCGGCGACCTGATCGCGCGCAATGCGCTGGGCACGGCCGAGATCGAGCTGATCTGCACGTTGAACGACGGCCGCGAACTCGATCAGGAAGGCCGGCGCCTCGAAACGTCGCCGCTGCAGGCGGGCAGGACGAGCAACGCCGCCGCGCTGGCCTGCCTGGGCGACGACCAGGCGCGCGGTCGCGTGCTGCACGCGCTGACCGGCCACGACGACCAGGGCGTTCAGCTCGCCCAGGTCTACGTCGGCCATCGGCCGATCACCGATGTCGACGAGCTTCGCGCCGTGGCGGGCGGGATCGCGCGCATGACCGAAGCGGGCGCGCAGGTGCGAGCTCTCGACGCGCTGGCGCAGCATCGGCTGAGCGACCGCCAGAGCCTCGACCAGCTGGCGCGCCTGTACCCGGCGACCCGTTCCGTCGAGGTGCAGCGCGCCATCGCCGCGGTGTTCATCCGCGCCGACGACCGGGCGATCGCCAGGCCTGAACTCGCGCGCCTCCTGGCCCGCTACCGGCTGAAATCTCCCGACGGCAAGGACGTCATCGACATCCTCATCCGCCGGCTGCAGGCGTCGTAGGGCGCGCCGCTCCGCCGGGAAATTCGCTGGCCGGCGCCGCGTTCACCTCGACCAGGACGCGATGCGCGGCGCGGTCGTCGACGAGGTGCAGCAGCGCGTCGGGCTGGACGACGCCGTCCGCGGTGACGGTGGTCGGCAGATTGGCCGCACCCGCCGCGGCGAGCGTCTGGCGGACGGCGATGTCGTACGTCGTCTCGCGGTAGCGGTAGCGCATCGTGAACGCCGTCCAGTGCGCGGGCAGGCAGGGCGCGAAGCGGAGGCAATCCCGTTCGAGCGTCACGCCGAGCAGAGATTCGACGACCAGCCGGTACATCCATCCGGCCGAGCCCGTGTACCAGCTCCAGCCGCCGCGACCGGTGTGCGGCGAGAGCGCGTAGACGTCGGCGGCGACCGCATACGGCTCCACCTTGTACGTCGCCACGTCGCTCGGCGTCCGCGCACGATTCACCGGGCTCATCATCGTCGCGAGCTCCCACGCGCGTTCGCGGTCGCCCATGGCCGCAAAGGCCATCGCCGCCCAGATGGCGCCGTGCGTGTACTGGCCGCCGTTTTCCCTCACGCCGGGGACGTAGCCGCGGATGTAGCCGGGGTCGAGCGTCGACCGGTCGAACGGCGGATCGAGCAGCTGGACCAGCCCGTGGTCGCGGCGCACCAGGTGTTCGTCGACGGCGTCCATCGCCATCCGCGAGCGCCTGGTGTCGCCCGCTCCCGAGAGCACCGACCAGCTCTGCGCGATGGAGTCGATCCGGCACTCGGCGTTGCCGGCCGATCCCAGCGGCGAGCCGTCGTCGAAGTACGCGCGCCGGTACCAGGCGCCGTCCCAGCCGTGGAGCTCGAGGCTCCGGCGCAGTCCGGTCGTCTCGGCCTCGCAGCGCTCGGCGAACGCAGAGTCGCCCCTGGCGCGGGCGACCGCGCCGAACTGCTGCAGCACGGCGCAGAGGAAGAAGCCCAGCCAGACGCTTTCGCCGGCGCCCTTGATCCCCACCAGGTTCATGCCGTCGTTCCAGTCGCCGGAACCCATCAGCGGCAGGCCGTGCGCTCCGAAGTTCAGCCCGTGCAGGACCGCGCGCACGCAGTGCTGGTAGACGCTGGCGGACTCGCCGGACCGTCCGGGCAGGTCGTAGTAGGAGTCGCCCTCCGGCGGAACGGGGCGTCCCTCCAGGAACCGGACCGGCTCGTCCAGCACGCTGCTGTCGCCGGTCGCATGCACGTAGCGCGCGGTCGCCAGAGGCAGCCACAGGTAGTCGTCCGAGCAGCGCGTGCGCACGCCGCGGCCCGAGGGCGGATGCCACCAGTGCTGGACGTCGCCTTCGACGAATTGCCGCCCCGCGCAGCGGACGAGGTGCTCGCGCACCAGCGCAGGCTCGGCGTGGACCAGCGCCATCACGTCCTGCAGCTGGTCGCGGAAGCCGAAGGCGCCGCCCGACTGGTAATAGCCGCTGCGCGCCCAGAGCCGGCACGCCACCGTCTGGTACACGAGCCACCCGTTGGCGAGGACGTCGATCGCCGGGTCGGGGGTTTTCACCTGCACCGCGCCGAGCAGGCGCTTCCAGTGCGCGCCGACCGCGTCGAGCGCGTCGCGGGCGGCAGCCGGCCCGCGGAATCGCTGCAGCAGCGCCGCGGCGTCGGCCGCATTCCGGCCCAGGCCCAGCCGGAACACCGTTTCGCGCTCCTGGCCGTCGGCGAGGTCGAGCGGAATCTGCACGGCGGCACAGGGATCGAGCGCCGCGCCGACCTTGCCCGACAGTCGCGCCCGCGCCATGGCCGCCGGATTGCGCAGCGTTCCGTTGCGGCCGAGGAATTCGCCGCGGTCCCCGCTCACGCTGCGGGTCGCGGCGTCGGCGTCGAAGAAGGCGACGCGGTCGGGAAACTCGGTGTTGTAGGCGTTGCGCGCCAGCAGCGCGCCGGTCTTCGCCTCGAGTTCGGTGATCACGTGCATCGCCGTCTTTGGCTGCAGGTCCCCGAGCACCCATTCGACGTAGCCGGTGGCCGACAGCCGGCGCGGCCGGCCCGAAGCGTTGCGAACGGTGAGCATCGAGAACTTCACCGACGCGTCGATGGCCACGAACACGCAGAGCTCGGACACGATTCCGTCCTCGCAGTGCTCGAAGACGCTGTAGCCGAATCCGTGGCGCGTGACGTAGGCGCCGGCGCCGCGGCGCGGCAGCGGCGTCGGCGACCAGGTGTGGCCGGACTCCTCGTCGCGGAGGAAGAACGCTTCGCCGCCGGCATCGGTCACCGGGTCGTTGTGCCAGGGCGTGAGCCGGAATTCGTGCGCGTTCTCGCCCCAGGTGTACGCCTGCCCGCTTTCGGAGATCACCGTCCCGAAGTCCGGGTTCGCCAGCACGTTGGCCCAGGGGGCGGGGGTCGCCTGACCCGCGACCGTGGTGATGACGTACTCGCTGCCGTCGGGCGTGAAGCCGCCGAGCCCGTTGGCGAGGATCAGCAGGCGTTCGCGCGGCGGTGCCGGCAGCGGCAGCGCGCGGTGGCTCTGCGTCGGCACCAGTCGCGGGACGCGCACTTCCGCGGGCACGCGACGCGTTGCCTGCTCGGCCAGGCTGCCCAGGCGGTCGGTGACGATGACGCGCGCCACCGACTGGAGCAGGATGCGGTCCTCCTCCGAGATCTGCTCGACCCGCCGCACGAAGATGCCTCCGGGACGATCGATCACGTGCGCTTCGATGCCGGCGGCGATGAGCCCCATCACCTGGTCCTGGAGGACCTGCCGGTAGCCGCCGCGGTCATCGTTCCAGATGACGAGATCGACCGCCAGTCCTTTCAGCCGCCAGTACGCGTGCGCCTGCACCAGCTGGCGCACGAGATCGATGTTCGCCGCGTCGCCGATCTGCAGCAGGACGATCGGCAGGTCGCCCGAAATCGCGTAGCTCCACAGCCCCGACTGCCCGCGCCGGTTGCGCAGCAGCACGCGGGCTTCGGCGCGCAGCGAGCCGTTGGCGTAGACGACCGAGCCGGCGAGGTGCGCATAGAGCTGCGCGTCCGACTCGGTGGCGTTGATCTGCTGCAGCGTCACCGAGCTGTGCGTCCACGCCAGGTCGAACACGCGGTCGGCCATGTGCCGGTCCTGATACTTGGCGACGAGGCTCAGCGCGGCGTCGCGCGTCTCGGCGACGCCGGAGACGACGTCGATGGTCGCCGTCTGCTCCGGATCGAGCGTCATCCGGTGCCGGATCGAGACGACGGGATCGAGGATCGACCCCTCGCCGCCGGCGAGCGGTCCGGCCGTGGTCAGCGCCTGCGGCGCGGCGACGGTGCACCCGCGCCCGATGAACGCCATGCGGTCGGTCTCGTAGGAAGCCTCCGCCGCCGCCGGTCCGTGGACGACCATCAGGTGCAGCATCCACGGCGCGTGTTCGTCCTGCGAGCGCGGCCGGCGGGTGCACAGGATCGCCTGCCGCTGCGCGATGATCTCGGTCTGCACGAAGAGATTGGAAAAGGCCGGGTGCAGCGCGTCGGCGGCGGCGGACGCGAGCGCGACTTCGGCATAGCTCGTGACGTCGATCGTCCGCCGTGTCCGCGAATGGTTGGTGATGCGCAGCCGGCGCAGCTCGATGTCGTCCTCGGGCGAGACGACGATTTCGGTGTGCGACTCGAAGTCGCCGTCGTGGCGGCGGAATTCGGCGCGGGCTTCGGTGAATATGGCTTCGTACCGGGCCGGGCGCCTGCCCGTCGGCTGATGCGCGGCCGACCAGAAGTCGCCGCTCGCGACGTCGCGGACGTAGCAGAACGTGCCCCAGTTGTCGGAAGTGCTGTCCTCGCGCCAGCGGGTGACGGCGAGATCCTTCCACCGGGTGCTCCCGCCGCCCGCGTTGGTGACCATCACGTGGAGCCGGCCGTTGGAGAGCAGCTGCACCTCCGGCACCGGCGTGTCCGGCGTGCGGAACACGCGCACCGGCGCTTCCTGGCTGGCGGACGTCCTGCGGATCGCGGACAGGTCGGTGCGGGCCGAATGCAGCACCGCGGCCGTCGGAATCCGCTCCTGCAGCAGCAGCAGCGTGGCCTTGAACAGCGGATCGGATTCGAAGCGCCGCTGCATCGGCCGCGCGAGCAGCACCTGCGCGAGCGACAGCAGGATCATGCCCTGGTGGTGCGCCATGAACGAACGCACGATCGCGCTGGCCTGTCCGCGCGGCAGGCGCGCAGGCGTGTAGTCGATCGCCTCGTACAGGCCGAACCGTCCGGCCAGCCCGTCGGCGGCGAGCCGCTTGAGGTTGAGGCACGATGCCTCGGGCGCCACCATCAGCGCCAGCGCCGACGCATAGGGCGCGACGACGAGATCGTCGGCGAGGCCGCGCTTGAGCCCCAGGCCGGGGACGCCGAAGGCGCGGTACTGGTAGTTGAGGCCCGCGTCGACCGAGTTGTAGCCGGACTCCGAAATGCCCCAGGGCACGCCGCACAGCTTCCCGTACGCGATCTGCCGCGCCACCGTCGTCCGATACGTCTGATCGAGCAGCGTGTTGTCGTACGTCGGCATCACCGCCAGCGGCATCAGGTACTCGAACATCGAGCCGCTCCAGGACAGCAGCGCCGACTGGCCTCCCGTGCTCGTGAGCAGGCGGCCGAGGGCAAACCAGTTCTCCTGCGGCAGCTGTCCCTGGGCGATGGCGACGAAGCTCGCGAACCGCGCCTCGGAGGCTAGCAGGTCGTAGTAGCCGGCGTCGCGCCGGTGCTCGCCGACGTTGTACCCGATCGCCAGCAGGTGGCGCGCGCTGTCGTAGAGAAAGTCGTATCGCATCGCCGCCAGCTCGTCGCACTGCCGCTCCAGGCGCTCGATCTCGGCGATCCGCCCGACGGCGCGCTCGCTCGCTTCGGAGAGGGCGCTGCCCAGCTCGTCGAGCCAGGCGCCGCCCGCGGCCGACGCGCCCGACCGGCGTTCGCGCTCGATCGCCGGCAGCAGTTCCGTCGCAAGCGCCGCGAGCTCGCGCAAGGTCGGAATGCGGCGGATGCCCGGGAGATCGCCGCACCCGTCCGGCGCCGCCGGCAGCGTGCTCCACGGCGCGAGGAAAGACAGCTCGTCGCGCATCGTGCGGCATTGGCGGACCAGCGCCTGCGCCCAGAACGCCACGTCGCTGGCCGGCGCGGGAACGCCGGCGCGCTCGGTGCCGGCAATGCCTGCGAGCTGCGCGCACGCTGCGGCGACGTCGGCGTCGAGGGCGTCGAAGCACTGCCGCGCCGCGCCGACGTTCGAGAGCCAGGCGTCGCCCGCCGTTTCGAGCTCGTGCTGCAGGCGGACGAGCGGCGCCGGCGGGGCGCCTCCCACGGCCGCGATCAGCGCCCGCAGCGTGTCGCCGAGGCCTTCGATCCAGCGCCGATCCACGATCGGGGCGTCGGCGAGCGCCGCAAGTCCCGGCCGCAGCGTCAGCAGGTAGCCTGCGAGGTTCCCGCTGTCGACGGCCGACACGTACAGCGGCGGCAACGGCTGCAGCGACTGCGTGTCGTACCAGTTGAAGAAGTGCCCTTCGTGCCGTTGCATCGCCCCCATCGTGCCCATCGCCTGCGCCGAGCGCGCGACGAGTTGCCCCGCCGGGATGTAGCCGAAATCGTAGGCGGTCAGGTTTGCGAGCAGCGCCAGGCCCATGTTGGTCGGCGACGTGCGATGCGCGACGGCGGCCAGCGGATGCTCTTGGCAGTTGTCGGGCGGCAGCCAGTGGTCGTCGGGGCCGACGAAGGTCTCGAAGAACGCCCAGGTCCGGCGCGCGAGCTGGCGCAGGAAGATCGTGTCCCCGGTCGTCAGCGTCGCTTCGCGGCGGGCGAGCGGCCGGCTGATCCACCAGGCGACGGCCGGCGAGGCGAGCCAGAGCACGAGCATCGGCACCGCCGCCGGCAGCGCGGACGAAGCCAGCGCCGCCAGCAGCGCCGTCGCCGCCAGCGCGGTCGCCGGGCCGATCCACATCGTCCGGATCGACGCCGTCAGCGCAAAACGGCCGGGCGCGTCGTCCGAGCGGCGACGAAGCGGGGCATCCGCGGCGGACGGATTCCATTCGAGCAGCCGTCGATGCGACAACAGCAGCCGCCACGCGGTGCGGGCGATCGCGTCGAGGTTGACCATCGACTCGTAGGGGAGGAAGGCCAGCGTCAGCGCCGTCTGCGCGGCGTGCGTGGTCGCCGCGCCTGCGCCGACGGCGAGGTGCTGCCGCCACGGCAGGTCGTCCGGTTTGCGCAGCAGGTCGAGCAGCGACGCGCTCGCCGCCGGAAGCAGCAGCATCGCGATCGCCGCCCCCGTCCACAGCCAGGGGTGCGGGAGCACGGTCCATCCGAGCAGCAGCAGCAGCGTCGACGCCGCCGGGATCAGGCTGCGCCGCAGGTTGTCGAAGAGCTTCCACAGCGACAGCGCCGACAGCGGATTTCTCGGCCGGCGGTCGCCGGCGCCCGGCACCAACGGCAGCAGCCACGCGGCGAGCTGCCAGTCGCCGCGGATCCAGCGGTGCCGGCGGCTGATGTCGGCGGCGTAGGTCGACGGGTAGTCCTCGTACAGCTCGACGTCGCTCAGCAGCCCCGATCGCGCGTAGCAGCCTTCGAGCAGGTCGTGGCTGAGGATGCGGTCCTCCGGAAAGCGGCCGCTCACCGCGCGTTCGAACGCGTCGACGTCGTAGATCCCCTTGCCGACGAACGAGCCTTCGCCGAACGCGTCCTGGTAGACGTCGGAGACCGTCCGCGTATACGGGTCGATCCCCGGGTTGCCGCCGTTCAGACGCGCGTACAGCGAGCGGTTCGCGCCGGGCAGGCTGATGCCGACCCGCGGCTGCAGGATGCCGTAGCCTTCGGTCACCAGCCCGTCCTTCCTGCGCGTGCCCGACGCACCGAAGTGCGCCCGGTTCAACGGGTGCGCCATCACGCCGACCAGCTGCCGGGCCGCATCGCGCGGCAGCAGGGTGTCGGTGTCGAGGGTGATCACGTATCGGACGCCCGACAGCGCGGTGGTCTCGCCGACGACCGCCGAGAAGCGTTCGCCGCCGTCGCCGCGCAGCAGCGCGTTGAGCGCCGCGAGCTTGCCCCGCTTGCGCTCGTAACCCATCCACACGCATTCCCGGGGATTCCAGATTCGCGGACGATGAAACAGAAAGAAGATGTCGCCGCGCTCGTCTTCCGCGCCCGGGTCGGCACCGCGTCGGTACTTTTCGTTCAGGCGCTCGATGCCCTGCCGGGCGAGCGCCACCAGCTTCGCGTCGTCGGGCAGCACCGCCGCGGCGGCGTCCAGGAAATCGGTCAGCAGGCCGAAATGCAGCCGCTCGTCCTGGTTGGCAAGGAATCGGACTTCCAGCGCCTCGATCAGCGCGTCGATGCCCGCGGCGCAGGCGAGCATCGTCGGCACGACGACCAGCGTCCGCGACGGCGCGGGTATGCCCTGCGAAAAATCCATGCGCGGCAGCGGTCGCGGCGCCACGAACAGCGTCGCCAGCCAGTTCGTCATCGCCACCGCCGGCTGGCTGGCGGCCAGCAGCAGGAGCATCCCGACCAGAATGCGGGCTTCGTCGCCGAGTGCGGCTCCGGCCGTCCCGGCCGACAGCGCCACGGCAAGCGTCCCGGTGATCGCCGCGATGCTGCCGAGGTAGAGCGGCAAGGCGATGCGCCGCGCCGCCCTGTGGGTGGCGGCCACCGGGGCCGGCCGCATCGCCGCGGCGTGCTCGAGGCGGCTCCGCCCCCGGCCGATCAGATAGAAGCCGACGTGCGCCGCCCGGTCGTCGTCGCCGTTCCCGCCGCCGGTGGCGGCGCAGCGCTCGTAGGCGAGCTGGATAGCCTTGCGCGCCACCTCGCATTCGGACAGCGGGCTGCCCTTGGCGATCGCTTCGACGACGTGGCGATAGCCGTCGCGAGTCGCAAAATCCATCCGGCCGTAGATGCCGCCGGGATCTTCCCGCAGCTTCTGCTCGACGGCGCTGACCGATTCGACGAAGTCGCGCCAGTCCATCGATCCCAGGAATCGGAGGCTGCCGATGGTGTTGCCGATCGAGACCTGAACGCCGGCCTGCTCCTGCGTTTCCGACTGCACCAGCTGCTCGATCGAAGATCCGGACTCCGAGAGCCGCTGCTCGATCCAGGTGAGCGGCAGCGCCAGTGCGGCGCTCTGCCCCTGCAGCCTTCGCGCGAGTTCGGCGACGAACGAACTCGCCATCGGCGGGTTCGACCGCGCCATGTCCGCGATCACCAGGATCAGGCTCTTGGCGTCGCGCTCGGCGACGTCGACCATCTGGTCGGCCCAGAACGCCGCGCGGTCGCGGTCGATGGTGCCGGTCGCGATGCGGACCGCGACGCGGCGCAGATTCTCGATCAGCGCCAGTCGCAGCATGATCGGAATCGCCCACAGCTCACCCAGCTTCAGCGGCGTGACGGTCTGGTAGGCGGCGACGAAGCGGGAGAGGCTCGCCGCGTCGACTCTGCCGTCGCCATGCGAGATCGTCTCGAGCGCCAGGTCGTACACGCGCGGCAGCGCGGCCGACGGCCCCTGCGACAGCCGGGGGAGCTCCCGGCTGTAGCCGCGGGGCAGGTGCCGCCTGGCGGTGCGGATCTGCTCTTCGATCAGGTAGAAGTTGTCGAGCAGCCATTCGGCGGCCGGCGTGACGCGGCGATTGGCCGAGACCGCGGCGGTCAGCAGCGCGCACGCGTCGGTCAGAATGTCTTCGTTTTCGGCCAGGCGCGTCAGCAGCCTGTCGGGGGCGCGGCCCGGCGCCAGCCGGTGCGCGACCGCGAGATCCTTGCCGTGCTGCTCCATCTGATCGGCGCTGAAGAGCTCCGATCGCAACGGCGCCTCGTCGACGGCATCGCGTTCGAGCGAGCGGACGCGGCCGAAGTGCGACCTGCGCGCGAGCAGTCGTTCAACAACCGCGTGCCCGCTCTTGTTCAATCGGGTAAGCCTCGATGGTGCGACCGAGGCGCGCGCCGCGGAAAGTGCATGTTGTGTCCGCTGCCCGGCGCGCGGGCCGAAGCGCCGCGACGCCGGGAACGGGTTCCGTGTTACTTCAGGCGCATGTCGTTCTTGACCGACTTGACGCCCGCGACCTTGCGCGTCACGGCGAGCGCCGTGGTTTCTGCGGCGGGCGAGCTCACGAATCCGCTCAGCTGGACGGTACCCTTGAACGTCTCGACGTTGATTTCGGCGGACTTCAGCGTCGGCTCGTTGAAGATGGCGGCCTTGACCTTGCTGGTGATGACGGTGTCATCGACGTATTCGCCCGAGCCTTCCTGTTTCGCCGTCGAAGCGCAGCCCAGCGTCAGGCTCACGAACAGAATGCCGGCCAGCCAGGCCAACTTGCGGGTGATGTTTGTCATGTGTCTTCCTTTGAGCGAAACGCCCGGCCGCATCGGCCCGGGGTTGACGGAATGCCATCGCGACAACCGAGGGATCCGGCCATCGCTGCTACACCGCCTTGCCCGCGGGATTGCGGGCATGAGCGAAGACTAGCTTCGGCAGCACACACGGTCTGTGCGCTGACGTACACAGCTTCGCGCGGCGCGCGCGGCGGCGCCGCGGGGCGGGGGATCGCGGCGTCCGGCGCAGGCCGCGCCCGGCCGATCGCGTCGGTACGTTGACGAACAGACGTTGAACGTCGCGCTGCACATGCTGTCGAATCGCTGCATCCGGGCATCGTCGACGAGGTCGATGCCGATCGCGGCGCCGTTCGGGCACGCCTTTCGGATCGCGAACTTTCGTCCAGGGAACCATCATGCAGCTTCAACCACTCCGTGCACGCTGTCTCGCCGCGATTGCCGGCGTCGCCGTCCTGGCGTTCGGCACGCTGGCCTGCGCCGATCCGCCTTCGCGCGTCGCGCGGCTCGGCTACGCGGCCGGCGCGGTCAGTCTGTCGCCGGCGGGCGAGAACGACTGGGTGCAGGCCGGGATCAATCGGCCGCTGACCACCGGCGATCGCCTGTGGGCGGACGAGGCTGCGCGGGCGGAAATACAGATCGGCGGAGCGACGATCCGCATGGATGCCGCGACCGGCGTGTCCATACTCAATCTCGACGATCGGATCGCGCAGCTGCAGCTGACGCAGGGCACGCTGAACGTGCGCGTGCGCCGCCTCGAAGCCGGCCAGGTGTTCGAGGTCGACACGCCGAACCTCGCGTTCACGCTGCGGCGCGCGGGCGAATTCCGGATCGAGGTCGATCCCGACGGCTACGCGACGGACATCTTCGTGCGCAGGGGCGAGGGCGAGGCTTACGGAGAGGGTGCCGCGTACGTGATCGATTCGCGGCAGCCGTACCGCTTTGCGGGGACCGGTCTGCGCGACTACCAGACCCTCGACGCGCCGGGCTTCGACGAATTCGACCGCTGGTCGCGCGACCGCGACCGCCGCTACGACAGCTCGAGCTCCGCCCGCTATGTGTCGCCCGACGTCGTCGGCTATCAGGACCTCGACGCGAACGGGACCTGGCGTGTCGATCCGAACTACGGCAACGTCTGGATTCCGAATCGCGTGGCCATCGGCTGGGCACCGTACAGCGACGGTCATTGGGCCTGGGTCGACCCGTGGGGCTGGACGTGGGTGGACGACGCAGCCTGGGGCTTCGCGGTGTCCCATTACGGCCGCTGGGCCAATCTCGGTGGCACGTGGGGCTGGGTGCCCGGTCCCGTCCGCGACCGCGCGTACTACGCGCCGACGCTGGTGGCGTTCGTCGGCGGCGGCAACTTCCGGCTTGCGGTCGTCGGCGGCAACGTCGGCGGGGTGGCGTGGTTTCCGCTCGGTCCGCGTGACGTCTATCAGCCGTCGTATGCGGTGAGCCGCGGCTACTTCGAGAAGGTCAACCGCAGCAACGCGGCGGTCAACGTGACGGTGATAAACAACACCTACAACAACACCTACAACAACACCTACAACAACACCTACAACAACAGCCGTGCGACGACGGTCGTCTACGCCAACCGCGACGTTCCCGGCGCGGTCGTCGCGGTGCCGACCAGCGCGTTCGTCCAGTCGCAGCCGGTGGCGCGGGCGGCGGTGCGGGTGCCGCGCGAAGCGATCGCCGCAGGGCCGGTGGCGTTCGCTCCGCTCGCCGCGCCGGTCGAGAAGAGCGTGCATGGCGCCGCGATCCAGGGGGGCAGGCCGCCGCAGCGCGTGTTCGAGCGGACTGCGGTCGTCCGCACCGCGCCGCCTGCCGCGGCGGTGGGTTTCGCGGCGCAGCAGCAAGAGCTCACCGCCAGGCAGGGCAGGCCGCTCGACGAAGCCTCACGCAAGGAACTGAAGCCGGCGGCGCCGGTGCCGGCACCGGCGGTCAAGCTGGTCGCCGAGCCGCAGAAGGCGCCGCCCACGCAGCGTCCGCCACCGTCCGCCGCGAGGCCCGCCGACGCGCGCGCGCAGCCCGCGGCTCCGCCGCCGGCAGCCGCCCCGCAGCCGCC
>CAIWHR010000542.1 GCA_903912485.1 uncultured beta proteobacterium
CCCGCTCGCGGCGGCGGCACCGGCCGCGGGCAGCGGTCGTCCGTCGACGGCGCCCGGGGGCGGCGCCGCGCGCGGCTGGCGCGTCCAGCGCGCGACGGTCAGGAACAGGTGCTCCGGCTCCACCGGCTTGGTGATGAAATCGTTCATGCCGGCTTGCCGGCAGCGCTCGCGGTCGTCGTCGAAGGCGTTGGCCGTCATCGCGACGATGGGCGTGCGCGCGTAAGCGGGCGTCAGCCGCAGTTCGCGCGTCGCGGTCAGGCCGTCCATCACCGGCATCTGCATGTCCATCAGCACCAGGTCGTAGGCCGTGCGCGCGGCGGCGGCGAGCGCCTCGGCGCCGTTGGCGGCGATGTCGACGCGGTAACCCTCGCCCTGCAGCAGCTCGCGGGTGACCTCCTGGCTGATCGCGTCGTCTTCCGCCAGCAGGATGCGCACGTCCGCGTCGCCGGACGCGGACGTTGCGGACACGGCGGCGGTTTCGGCGGCGGCGAGGCGGCGCTCGTCCGCCGAGCCCGGTCCGGTGCCGTGCTCCTCCGGCGGGAGGCGAGCCGAACCGCGTTCGAAAGGCAGCGTCAGCGTGAACACGCTGCCGGCGCCCGGCGTGCTGTCGACGCTGATCAGGCCGCCCATCACCGCGGCGAGGCTCTGGCTGATCGCAAGGCCGAGGCCGGTGCCTCCGTACTTGCGCGTCGTCGACGTGTCCGCCTGCTCGAAGGCGCGAAACAGGTGCGCGCGCTGGTCGGCGGTCATGCCGATGCCGGTGTCCTCGACGTCGAAGCGCAGCGTGACCCGATGCGCTTCGGCGGCGGCGACGCGCACCCGCAGCACGACCGCGCCGCGCTCGGTGAATTTCACCGCGTTGCTGCCGAGGTTGAGCACGATCTGGCTCACGCGCAGCGGGTCGCCGACCAGGCTTTCCGGCACCGCGGGGTCGATCTCGACGCGCAGCGCGAGGCTTTTCTCGTCGGCGCGCGGCCGCAGGACTTCGCAAGCCTCGTTTAGCATCTGCGCCGGGGAAAAGTCGACGTGCTCGATCGTCAGCTTGCCCGCCTCGACCTTGGACAGGTCGAGGATGTCGTTGATGAGCAGCAGCAGGTGCTGCGCCGAGGCGTCGATCTTGGTCAGCCGGTCGCGCTGTTCCGGCGTCGGGTTGGCGCGCCGCATCAGGTGCGTGAGGCCGACGATGGCGTTCATCGGCGTCCGGATCTCGTGGCTCATGTTGGCGAGGAACGCGCTCTTGGCGACGTTGGCCGCGTCCGCCCGCCGGCGCGCCTCGGCCAGTTCGGCGGTGCGGCTGGTCACCAGCGCCTCCAGGTGGCGCCGATGGTCGTCCAGTTCCGCCATCATCCGCTTCATGTCGGTGATGTCGTCCTTGACCGCCAGGTAGTGCGTGGTCTTCCCGTCGGCGTCGCGGATCGGCGCGATGATGGCCTGCTCGACGTATTCGCTGCCGTCCTTGCGCTTGTTGACGAACTCTCCCTTCCACGGCCGGCCGGCGGTGAGCGTGGCCCACATGGCGTCGTAGGTCGCCTTCGGCGTCCTTCCCGAGTGCAGCACGCGCGGGTTCTTGCCGACGACTTCGTCGCGGCGGTAGCCGGTGCCGCGCAGGAAGGCGTCGTTGACGTATTCGATGCGCGCGTCGAGGTCGGTGATGGCGATGCTGGCCGGGCTTTGCTCGACCGCCTGCGACAGCTTGCGCAGCGCTTCTTCCACCTGGCGGCGCGCGGTGACGTCCGACCAGGCGCCGACCGCGCCGCTGAGCGCTCCCGAACCGTCGCGGATGACGCGCAGGTCGTCGCGGATCCACAGCCAGCGGCCGTCGCGGTGGCGGAAGCGGTATTCGTGGGAGGCGTGCATTCCGGCGACTGCGTCGGCGGTGGTCTTGAGCGCGGCGTCGCGATCGTCGGGGTGCAGGTTGCTCGCCCAGAAGTCCGGCGTGAGGACTTCGCAGGGCAGGTAGCCGAGCAGGCGCGTGATGTTCTCGCTGACTTCCTTCGGCACCAGGCGGCCGCGGTCGACGGCCAGCCGGTAGACGATCACCGGGCTCGCTTCCAGCATGGAGGCGAGCCGCTCGGCGGTGGCGGCTACCGCCCGCTGCGCCGCTGCGCCGGCGGCGCGATCGCGCAGCGTAATGATGCCGAAGGACAGCGTGTCGGCGAGCCCGGCCAGCAGCTCCACTTCGGCGTCGTCGAAGGCATCCGGGTGCCCCGAGTACACCATCAGCGCGCCGCCGGCATGGTCGCCGCCGGCGCCAAGCAGCGGAAGCGAGATCGACGACGCGTAGCCCTGCCACTCCGCGGCCTCGCGCCAGGGGGCGTAGTTCGGGTCGGTGTGGATGTCGCGCGAAATCTCCGGCCGGCAGCCGCGGATGGACAGGCCCGTCGGCCCGCGGCCCCAAGCGGTGTCGCCCCACGACAGCTTGATCGAACGCGGGTAGTCGCGGCCGCGGCCGGCGCTGGCCACCGGGAGCACGCTGCGCGCGTCGTCGTCCTGCGCGTAGCCGATCCACGTCATCAGGTAGCCGCCGATGTCGACGATGCACTTGCACACGCCGTCGAGCAGCTCCGTCTCGCTGCGGGCGTAGACGATCAGCCGGATGGATTCGTTGACCGCGCGCAGCTCGCGATTGGAGCGGCGCAGCGCCTCCTCCATGCGCGCGCGCTCGTCGTCGTCGGCGGCGACGGCG
>CAIWHR010000543.1 GCA_903912485.1 uncultured beta proteobacterium
CCGAGGCTTACGTCCCGTCGCGCGATCTCTTCATCGAGTAGGACTCGTCGATCAACGAGCACATCGAGCAGATGCGCCTGTCAGCGACCAAGGCGATCCTCGAGCGGCCGGACTGCATCATCGTGGCGACGGTGTCGGCGATCTACGGCATCGGCGATCCGTCCGAATACCACAGCATGATCCTGCACCTGGCGCAGGGCGACCGGCTGTCGCAGCGCGACGCGATCAAACGGCTCACCGAAATTCAGTACACGCGCAACGAGATGGAGTTCAGCCGCGGCACGTTCCGCGTCCGCGGCGACGTGCTCGACGTGTTCCCGGCGGAGCACGCGGAGAACGCGGTGCGCATCTCGCTGTTCGACGACGAGGTCGAGTCGCTGCAGCTGTTCGATCCGCTCACCGGCCACATCCGGCAGAAGATCGGCCGCTTCACCGTGTTCCCGTCGAGCCACTATGTGACCGGGCGGCAGAAGGTGCTCGATGCGATCGAGAAGATCAAGATCGAGCTGCAGCAGCAGAAGGAGTTCTTCTTCGGCCAGACCAAGCTGCTCGAGGCGCAGCGGATCGAGCAGCGGACGCGCTTCGACCTCGAGATGATGACCGAGATCGGATTCTGCAAGGGCATCGAGAACTACTCCCGGCACCTGTCGGGGCGCAAGGCCGGCGAGCCGCCGCCGACGCTGATCGACTACATGCCGCCGCGGTCGCTGATGTTCATCGACGAGAGCCACGTGACGATCCCGCAGGTCGGCGGCATGTACAAGGGCGACCGCGCGCGCAAGGAGAACCTCGTCAACTACGGGTTCCGGCTGCCGTCGGCGCTCGACAACCGGCCGCTGCGCTTCGACGAGTTCGAGAAGATGCTGCCGCAGACGGTGTTCGTGTCCGCCACGCCGGCGGACTACGAGAAGACGCACGCGGGGCAGGTGGTCGAGCAGGTCGTGCGCCCGACCGGGCTCGTCGACCCGATGATCGAGGTGCGGCCGGCGCAGACGCAGGTCGACGACCTGCTGTCGGAGATCAAGCTGCGCTCCGACAAGCACGAGCGCGTGCTGGTGACGACGCTGACCAAGCGGATGGCCGAGGACCTGACCGATTACCTGCACGAGCACGGCGTCAAGGTCCGCTACCTGCACTCGGACATCGACACCGTCGAGCGCGTCGAGATCATCCGCGACCTGCGCCTGGGCGAGTTCGACGTCCTCGTCGGCATCAACCTGCTGCGCGAGGGCCTCGACATCCCCGAGGTGTCGCTGGTCGCGATCCTCGATGCCGACAAGGAGGGCTTCCTGCGCTCCGAGCGTTCGCTGATCCAGACCATCGGCCGCGCGGCGCGGCACATCAACGGCATGGCGATCCTCTACGCCGACCGGATGACCGAGTCGATGAAGAAGGCCATCGGCGAGACCGAGCGCCGGCGCGCGAAGCAGGTGGCGTGGAACGAGAAGATGGGCATCACGCCGCTGGGCGTCCGGAAGCGGATCAAGGACCTGATCGACGGCATGTACGACGCCGACGAGGGCCGCAAGGTGATGAAGGCGGCGCAGGCGCACCGCAGGTACGAGGCGATGCCCGAGAAGGACATGGAGCGCGAACTCAAGCGGCTGGAGAAGGAGATGCTCGACGCCGCCAGGAACCTCGAATTCGAAAAGGCGGCCGAGTTGCGCGACCGCCTCTTCCAGGTCAAGCAGGCGATGTTCGGCGTGGCGGCGCCGGTCGAGCCGTGATGACCGGGCAGCGGATTTCCGGCACCGCCGCGCACGGGCGCGGCGCGAAGGCGCGATGATGCGCGGCGATCGCCCGGCCGGTCCCGAAGCGCGCGTGCTGTTCGTCTGCCTGGGCAACATCTGCCGTTCGCCGACCGCCGAAGGCGTCTTCCTGGCGGCGGTCGCAGGCGCCGGTCTGGAAGCGCGGATCGCCGTCGATTCGGCGGGCACCGGCGACTGGCACGTCGGGCGGCCGCCCGACGTGCGAGCGATCGCCGCCGCGAGGGAGCGAGGCTACGACCTCGCCGGCCTGCGCGGGCGGCAGGTGAGCCGTTCGGACTTCGCGCAGTTCGACTGGATCCTGGCGATGGACCGGGCGAACCTCGGCGCGCTTGAGGCGCTGCGGCCGCCGGAGTATGCCGGCCATCTGGGCCTGTTCCTCGAACTCGCGCCGGAACTCGGTCTCGCCGAAGTGCCCGATCCCTACTACGGCGGCCCCCGCGATTTCGTGCGGATGCTCGACCTCGTCGAGCGGGCGAGCGGGGCGCTGCTGCTGCGCCTGCAGAATCTCCTTGCCGCGCGCGCCGACGACGCCCGGCGCTGACGACGCCCGCCGCTGACGACGCCCGACGCTGACGACGCCCGACGCTGACGACGCCCGCCGCTGACGACGCCCGACGCTGACCGTCAATCGCCCGGCGTCCCGCTCTCGTCCACCACCCGGCCCAGCGCCGCCCCGTAGCCCGGGCTGCGCCGCCACCGACGTCGATTGCGTGCCCCCCGGCCGTCCCCGGCGCAACCCGGGGCAGCCCCGTAGCCCGGGCTGCGCCGCCACCGACGTCGATTGCGAGCCCCCCGGCCGCCCCCGGCGCAACCCGGGGCAGCCGCGGACAAGCGCACGATCGCCCCGCGTTTCGCCGATCGGCGGCGGGGGCTGCGACGGGTTGCGGTGGCGGCGAACCCCGGGCCACGACAAACCGGGAGCGATGGCGCCGGTCACCAGATTCCGGCGGCGAGCCCGGCGGCCAGCGTCGCACCGATCTCGGCGCAGAGAGCGAGCGTGGCGGCGGGCACCGGGTGCGCCTGCGCAATCAGCCCGCTGCGGTAGATCGTGCCCGGATGCACCTTGCGCAGCCGGAGTCCGGTGGCGATGCGATCGGTCTGCGTCATGGCGCCGCTGCCGTCGTTGGCCGCGCAGACGAGCACCGTGTACGCCTTGGCGTCGACGCCGCCTTCGCAGGGGTAATAGACGCGTTCGAGAAAGTCCTTGACCATCCCGGAAAGCGAACCGAAGTTCTCGGACGTCGCGATGATCAGCGCATCGCAGTGCAAGAGGTCGTCGGGACCGGCGTCGACCGCGCGCAGCAGCGATGTCTCGACCTCGTCGCTGGCGCGCGCGCCGTCGGCGGCCGCCTCGGCCATCTGCGCGGTGGCGCCGAACTGCGTGTGGTAGACGATCAGCAGCCGCTTCATCGGCGACGATCCTACCACTGGCGGCGTCGGCAAAAAAAAACGGAGGCGGGCCGGGGCCTGCCTCCGTCCTGACTGCCTGCGGCGACGTTCAGTTCGCCGGCGGCGCGTCCTTGCGGGTTTCGACGATCTGCAGCGGCTCCTCGGCCACCTGGACGCGCGGTCGGCGCGTGCGGCGCGGACCCGCCGGCACCGGCGCCTCGTCGCCCGGCGTCGCTTCGGCACGGTGGCTGGTCTCGATCAGCACCAGACCCGAGTCGGGCGGCAGTTCGAGCTTCACCGGAGGCAGGTCGGCCGCGGCGCGATGCCGGACCGGGGCAGGCGCTTCACGACGGGGCGCTGGCTTCGCCTCGGCAGCGGGCGCTGCCGGCGCCGCGACCGGAGCGGCCGCTTCGGGCATCGCCGCAGCGGCGGGCATCGGCGGCGGCGCGGGAGGCGTTGCCTCGTGCGCCGGCGCGCTGACCGGTTCCGGGGCCGATGCCGGCGTCGGACGCGGCTCGTGGTCGACGTGCGGCAGCTGCGCCTGGACGGGGCGCGCGTCGGCGATGTCGGACTGCGGCGCTGGCTCCATTGCCGGGGCCTGACCTTCGGCCGAAACGCTGCCGAATTCGCCGGCTTCCGGCGCGTCGCCGCGATTGCCGCGGCGACGACGGTCGCGCCGTCCGCGGTTGCCGTCACCGGACTCGCGGTCGGCTGCGCTCACCAATGCATCGACGGGCAGATTGTCGACGATGGCGGCCGGAACGATCGCCGAAGCGTCGTCGGCTGCGGGAGCGGGTGCCTGCGGTCTCGGCGTGCGCGGCGGACGCGGCTCGCGCGGCGGCTTGGGCTCGCGCTGCGCGTCGCGGGGCTCTTGCGG
>CAIWHR010000544.1 GCA_903912485.1 uncultured beta proteobacterium
GCCGGCTCGCGGCCGAGCTTCGCCCGCGCCTGTTCCCTCGCCGCGGCCTCGTCGCGCGCGACGTAGGCGTTGCCGGCGTCGTCGTACCACGCCGGAATCCGGTGTCCCCACCACAGCTGGCGCGAGATGCACCAGTCCTGCAGGTTGTTGATCCAGTGCAGGTACGTCGACAGCCACTGGTCGGGAACGAACTCGACGCGGCCCGTCGTCCCGTCCTTCGGACTCGGCAGGCCGTCGCCGACCGCGGCGAGGCACAGGTCCTGGATGCTCTTGCCGGGAAACAGCGGGTGCGCCGGCGGCGCGGGGGTCCTGACGGCGACGAACCACTGGTCGGTCAGCATCGGCTCGACCACTTCGCCGGTGCGCCCGCAGCGGGGCACGACCATCCGGTGCGGCTTTTCGCTGACCAGCAGCCCCGCTTCGGCCAGATCGGCGAGCACCGCCCGGCGGGCGACGTAGCGATCGAGGCCGCGGTACTTCGCCGGCGCGCTGTCGGAGATCGTCGCGTCGAGGTTGAGGATCGCGATCGGCGCGAGGCCGTGGCGCAGGCCGACCTGCCAGTCGTTGAAGTCGTGCGCCGGCGTGATCTTGACGCAGCCGGTCCCGAACTCGCGGTCGACGTAGCTGTCGGCGATCACCGGAATCGTCCGCGCCGACAGCGGCAGCACGACCTGCCGGCCGACCAGCGCCCGGTAGCGCTCGTCGTCGGGATTGACCGCGACGGCGACGTCGCCCAGCATCGTCTCGGGCCGCGTCGTGGCCACGGTGATCGAGCCCGAGCCGTCGGCCAGCGGGTAGCGGATCTCCCAGAGCTTGCCCTGCTCCTCCTCGCTCTCGACCTCGAGATCGGACACCGCGGTGCCGAGCTTGGGGTCCCAGTTGACCAGCCGCTTGCCGCGATAGATGAGGCCGTCCTCGTGCAGGCGCACGAAGGTCTCGCGCACCGCGGCGGACAGGCCCTCGTCCATCGTGAAGCGCTCGCGCGACCAGTCGCCCGACGTGCCGAGCCGTCGCATCTGGCGCGTGATCGTCGAGCCGGACTCCTCCTTCCACGCCCACACGCGCTCGATGAACGCCTCGCGGCCGAGATCGCTGCGCGACACGCCTTCGGCGCGCAGCTGGTTCTCGACGACGATCTGCGTCGCGATGCCGGCGTGGTCGGTGCCGAGCTGCCACAGCGTGTTGCAGCCGCGCATCCGGTGGTAACGCGTCAGCAGGTCCATCAGCGTCTGCTGGAACGCGTGTCCCATGTGCAGCGTGCCGGTGACGTTCGGCGGCGGCAGCTGGATGCAGAATGCCGGTGCGCCGGCGGCGCCGGAGGGCTTGAAATAGCCGCGCGATTCCCAGATCGGGTACCACTTGGCCTCAATCGCGTGCGGGTCGAAGCTCTTGGCGAGTTCCATGGGCTGGCCACCGGCCTCGACGGCCGGAAGGCGTGCAAAAGCCTGAAATTATAACGGAAACGCCGGCGCCCTTCGAAGGAAGGCGCGCCGCGGGAAGGGGCCGGCGGCAGCGGCCCCGTGGCGCCGGCCGGCTATTGCGACCGCGGCGGCGGCAGCGACTGCATGGCGCCGGGCGGCGGGCCGTACGCCGGGCCCTGCCGGTTTCCGTAGCCGGGGTCCATGCCGCCGCGCACGGGAATCTGGTTGCCCTTGCCGTACATGCACTGCATGTAGGCGCCGTCGTAGCGCTGCTGCAGCTGGTACGACGACGCGCCGGCGACGTTGGCGCCGCCCGTGCCGCCGAACAGCAGTCCGGTGCCGGCGCCGATGGCGGCACCCTGCCCCGCCTGTCCCGTCGCCGCGCCGATAGCGGCGCCGACGGCGGCGCCGAGCAGCGTGCCGCCCACCGCCTGCGCGGTCGCGGCGTTGACGGCGGCGTCGCTCGCCGCGCCGATCGCCACCGCAGCGTACTGGCGGCATTCGACGTCGTCGGCGCGAAACTGGTCGAAGGGCTTGTATTGCCCCGGCAGCACCATCACCACCGGGCCGGTCGGAACGGTGACGCAGCCGCCGAGACCGAGGGCGATGCCGACGCCGACCACCGCGACGCGGAAGCGCCTGGCGACGGCGCTCATTGCGGCGGCTCCGAACCGGCCGCCGGCCCGGGAGCGTCGGGCACGACCTTCAGCCACCGCGTGGTGCAATTCGGAACGTCGGGGTAGAAACCGGCCGGATTGCGGCAGTAGTAGCGGTAGCCGGGATCGCGTTGAACGTAGGTCGTCGGCCCCGGATCGGCGTAGACGACGCCGGGCCCCGAGTAGATGGGCGCCCCGTACGGATAGGGCAGGTCCCAGTACGGGTAGTACCACGGAGCCCAATAGCCGAACGGCGCGCCGAGCGCCAGCCCGAAATTGTAGTAGGGCGCGCCGTACCAGCCGCTGCCGTAGCCGTACCCGTAGCCCCGCCAGCCGCCGTACCCGCCGTAGCCGCGATAGCCGCCGTACCCGCCATACCAGCCGTTGCCGGAACCGCCGCCGCGCCAGCCGCCGCCGTAAGCGCCGCCGCCCCCGTAGCCGCCGCCGTGGGCGCCGCCGCCATA
>CAIWHR010000545.1 GCA_903912485.1 uncultured beta proteobacterium
CGCCCCGAGCGCGAATGGCTCCCTCCCGGAGGGAAGGCGCGCAGCGCCAAGGGTGCACCCGTTCGCGCGAAGGGCCGCCCCGAGCGCGAATGGCTCCATCCCGGAGGGAAGGCGCGCAGCGCCAAGGCTGCGCCAGTGAGCCGCGCAAACTACCGCCTGCGGGTCGCCGCGGAAGTTTGCGCGCTGGCGACTTTCCTCGGCGCGTCGTGCGCTGCCGCGCAGACCGGATGGGAGGCGCCCTACGTCGAGAACCTGCTCGGCTTCCAGAGGAACGGGAACGGTTCGGGCCAGTGGAAGGACACGCCGAAGCTGTACCTGCCGTACCGCTTCGACAGCGGCTGGACTTTCACGCAAAAGATCGCCGTGCCGCTGGTCGACACCAACGCCGCCGGCGCGGGCAATGCCGGCGGCGGCTACTCGGGCGGCATCGGCGACGCGTACGTCGAGGAGATCTTCGTCGCGCCCGGGATCGCGAACAACCTGTCGCTCAAGGGCAGCCTGCGCCTGGTCTTCCCGACGGGCGGACAATCGCCGTTCGGCTCGGGCCAGTACCAGTTGGCGCCCTCGGCCGGCGTGATCTACAGGATGCCCGAACTGCTGGCCGGGGTGACTCTCGCGCCTCTCGCGCGCTACTTCTGGGGCTTCGATCCGCGCTACGACAACGTCAAGACGGCGCGCAACCTCGACCTCTTCCCCGAGATGAGCTTCGGACTCGCCGAGCGCTGGTCGCTCTCGCTTTACCCCGAGAACGCGATCACCTGGAACACGCGCAAGAATACGTGGTTCGTGCCGCTGGATCTGATGCTCGTCCGCCGCGTCGACAGGACGCTCGAATACGGATTCGGCGGCGCGGTGAAGCTCGGCAATCCGAGCAATCCCGCGTACAACTACCTCATCAACGCGCGGCTGACTTACCGGTTTTGATTCGTTACGGCCTGGGGAGTTGCGCGGCGGCGAGGTCGCGCGCGAGATCGGCGAGCACCGCCGACAGCGCCGCGCTCGCGGCCCGCGCCAGCGCGTCGGAACCGGCTTCGCTCACGGGCACCCGCTGCCGGTACTCGCGCGACCAGAGCACCCGCGTCGTCGGCGTGCTGGCGCTCGACAGGTAGAACGTCACGGCAAGCACCGCCGCCGGCTTGCCCGTCTCGCGGATGTCGCCGTAGAGCTCGGTCACGAAGCCGTCCAGCACGTACTCGGCGTCGTCGGGCGCCGCGCCGGGCGGGATCACGCGCCGGAACACGTTCGCCGCGGTCAGCGCCTGCGCCGTCGCCTCGCCCAGCATCGCCGCCGGCGCGACGAAATACTCGCTGTAGAAATCGGCTTCGAAGGTGATGTCGTCGCGCCGGTAGACGAGCGCCCGGCCGCGGAAGGCCGCGGCGACGTTGATCGCGCCGATGCGCAGCGACGCGGTCTTCTGCACCGCGGCGGCGGCGGGCGCCGCCGCTTCCAGCAGATACATGTGCTTGACCGGCGCCGGGCGCGACATCGAGCACGACGCGAGCGTCGCGACCAGCGAGACCGCCGCGATCGCGGCCAGCGGGCGCACGCCCGCTCCGGGCGGCAGATGGAAGGACCACGGCTTCATTTGACGCGCTCCGGCGGTGAAGGCGGCGCCCCGAAGATCACGTTCGCCGGATAGCGTTTCGTGTCCTCGGAAAGGTCGCGCAGGTTGTCGGTGATCTGGCGGAGATTCTCGACGGTGACCGCGATGTCGGACTCGCCCGCGCCGAGGATCCGGTCGAGCCGGCCGAGCGTCTGCGACAGGTGACCGATCGTCTTCGGCAGGTTGGGATCGTCGACGATCGCGCGCACCCTCGCCACCGCGGCCGCGGCGTCGTCGGGCAGCTTCTGCAGCGCCGGATTCGCGAGCGTCTTCTTGAGGCTGGCGTTGGTCTCGCGCAGTTCGGCCAGCAGGCCGACGGCTTCGTCGGACAGCTTCTTGGCCGCGATGCTGTCGAGAGTGGACTCGATCTTGGCCAGCGCGCGGTCGGCGCGCTGCGACAGCGTCCTGGTGTCGATCGCGGCGATCCGGTCGTTGGTCGTCACCATCAGCCGGTTGAGGTTGGCGACCGTGCCTTCGACGTCGAGCTTGTGCAGCCGGTCCATGATCTCGGAGGCCGAGTTGATGAGCGCCGTCACCGTCGACGGCGCGCTCGGGATGTACGCGTGGTCGGGAGTCCAGTCGATCGGCGGCGGCGCCGGCGGCGGGTCGACGTAGTCGATCTCGAGGTAGTTGGTGCCGGTGATCCCCTGCGGCGCACTGCGCACGCGCAGCCCGCGCTCGACCTCGGCCGGCATGCTCTCGGCGCCGGTGATCTCGGAGGCGACGCGGCCGCCGAGCAGCTTCGGCTGCAGCTGCGCCTCCACCAGCACGTAGCGCAGCCGCTCGCTCATCGGCTTCTCCTGCTGGTACTTGACGTAGGTGAAGCTGATCCTGGTCACCTCGCCGATGACGACGCCGCGGTACTTGACCTTCGACCCGATGTCGAGGCCCTGCACCGACTCGTTGAAGTAGGTCTCGATGGTGATCTTCTGCTGGAACGCGCGGCCGGAACCGATGATGATCAGCAGAACCGCAGCGGAAACGACCGCGCCGATCACGAACAATCCCAGCTTGAAGTAGTTGGCTTTGAGGCTCATCGGCGTGCGTCCAGGGGCGGTTCGGTCAGGCGGCCTGCGCTTCGACTTCGCGGCGGAAGAATGCCCGCACGCGCGGATCGTCGGTCTCGTCGCGCAGCTTCCGCGGGTCGCCCTGCGCGATGATACCCTTGGCCCGGCGGTCGAGCAGGATCACGCGGTCGGTGGCGACGAAGATGCTGCCGAGGTCGTGCGTGACGATCACGAAGGTGACGCCCAGGTTGTCGGAAAGGCGGCGGATCGTCGCGTCGAGCGACGCCGCGGTGATGGGGTCGAGCCCGGACGACGGCTCGTCCATGAACAGGATCTCGGGGTCGAGCGCCATCGCGCGGGCGATGCCGGCGCGCTTCTGCATGCCGCCGGACAGTTCGGCCGGCAGATGCCCGGTGAACGCCTCGAGGCCCACGAGTTCGAGCTTCATCCGCGCGATCAGGTCGATTGCGTCGTCGGGCAGCCCGGTGTACTCCTCGAGCGGCAGCCGGACGTTCTCGAGCAGCGTCATCGAACCGAACAGCGCGCCCGACTGGTACATGACGCCGAAGCGGCGCAGGATCGTCGCGCGCTTCGCGTCGTCGGCGGTGACGATGTCGTCGCCGTGGATGTAGACGTGGCCGGAGATGGGGTCGTTCAGCCCGATCATGTGCTTCAGCAGCGTGCTCTTGCCGCAGCCGGAGCCGCCGAGGATGCCGAACACCTCGCCGCGCCGGACGTCGAAGTTGACGTTTTCCTGGATCGCCACGTCGTCGTAGCCGGCGTAGAGATTCTCGACGCGAATGATGATGTCGTCCGCGTTCATGGGCTCAGATGTTCAGCATGTAGTACGCGAGCGCGAAGAGCCCGTCGACGACGACGAGCAGGATGATGCCCGAAACCACCGCCCGCGTCGCCGAATCGCCGACCGCCGACGCCCCCGCCGCGGTCTGCAGCCCGCGCAGGCAGCCGATCCCCGCGACCAGCGTCGCGAACACGAACGACTTGACGAAGCCCGCCATGAAGTCGGTCATGCTGACGGCGCTGTCGACCTCCTTGAGGAAGGTGGAGAACGGGATCGAGAAAGTCTGCATCGTGATCGCGCCGCCGAACAGCCCGACCAGGTCGGAGAATATGGTCAGCAGCGGCGTCATCAGCACCGCGGCGATGATGCGCGGCGTGACCAGGAAGCGGACCGGGTCGAGCCCCATCGTCGTCAGCGCGTCGACCTCCTGGTTGACGCGCATGGTGCCGATTTCGGCGGCGAACGCAGCGCCAGAGCGGCCGGCGAGCAGGATCGCCGTCATCAGCGGGCCCAGTTCGCGCAGCATCGACAGGCCGATCAGATCGGCGACGAAGATCTCGGCGCCGAAGCGCTTCATCGGCACCGCCGACTGGAACGCGAGGATCATGCCCAGCAGGAACGAGATCAGCGCGACGATCGGCAGCGCGTCGACGCCGGCGCGCTCGCAGATGTGCCAGACGTCGCGCCAGCGCACCGATCCCGGATGGCGGGCGGCGTAGGCCAGCGCCGACGCCGCTTCGCCGATGAAGCTGACCTGGATCTTGATGTCGTGCCAGACCTTGTACGCCTCGCGGCCCATCTCCTCGACCGCCGGACCGCGCGGCGGCTGCGGGTCGAGGTCGTGCTCGAGCGCCTTCGGGTCGAACTGCTTCAGCAGCGTTTCGTACGCCGGCTTGAGGTTGACCACCTCGATCGTGCCTTCGCGCGTGTGCCGCAGGAGGTCGACGAACAGCGCGGCCCCCGCGCCGTCGCAGTAGTCGACCGCCGCCGCGTCGACGACGACGGCGCGCGCCGGCACGTCGGCGACCGCGCGGCGCGCAGCCTCCCACACCGAAGGCAGCGTCTCCGCGTCGAGCCGGC
>CAIWHR010000546.1 GCA_903912485.1 uncultured beta proteobacterium
CGGACTACGTCAATACCGGCGAGTGGTCGAAGCGGTCGATCAAGGAAGCGCGGAAGTACTGCACGGTGAACGTCGCCGCCTCGGCCGAGGACCGGAACTTCACCTACGTGCCGGCGCAGGAGACGTGGCGGCTCGACCCGGGCGCGGCGTACGTCCACGTCTGCACCAACGAGACCATCGGCGGCGTCGAGTATCACTGGGTCCCCGACACCGGCGACGTGCCGCTGGTCGCCGACATGTCGTCGCACATCCTGTCGCGGCCGCTCGACGTTTCGAAGTACGCCGTGATCTACGGCGGCGCGCAGAAGAACATCGGTCCCGCGGGCCTCACGCTGGTCATCGTCCGCGACGACGTGCTCGACCGCGCGCTGCCGATCACGCCGTCGGCCTTCCACTGGAAGGAACAGGCGGAGGCCGGCTCGATGCTCAACACGCCGCCGACCTACGCGATCTACATCGCGGGACTGGTGTTCGAGTGGCTGCTGGCGCAGGGCGGGCTGGCGGCGATCGAGCGGAGCAACGTCGCCAAGGCGAAGCTGCTCTACGACGCCATCGACCGCAGCGCCTTCTACGTGAGTCCCGTGCGCGCGCAGGACCGCTCGCGGATGAACGTCCCGTTCAGGCTCGCCGACGCGGCGCTCGACGCGGCGTTTCTCGACGGCGCGCGCGACAACGGCATGGTGCAGCTCAAGGGGCACCGCGTCGTCGGCGGCATGCGCGCGTCGATCTACAACGCGATGCCGCTGGCAGGCGTGCAGGCGCTGGTCGCGTACATGGAGGAGTTCGAGCGCCGGCACGGCTGACCCCCGGCGCACCGGGCGGCGACGCGCCGCAGGCGGGCCTCCCAGATTCCTCCCGGCTTCCTCCCTCGGGTGCGCAAGATCCTTCGGCAGAATCGACGTTGGCAAAGTCGCCACCAGCGCCGGAGAGAGGGATGACCAGAACGACCCGTGCCGAAGCGAACGTCGCGAGCGGATGCAAAGGCATCGCGCCGCAGCGCCTGAAAGACCTGGTCCTGAGCGGCGACGGCCACGTTTTCGATGGCGGAACCGGGCGCAGCTATCGCGTCAATCCGAGCGGAGAGCTTGCGCTGCGGCTGGCGCAGGAAGGCCGGTCCGAAGCGGAAGTCGCGAGCCGGCTCGCCGCTCGCTACGAGCAGCACCCGGCGGTGGTCGCCGCCGGGACCGATGCGTTCTTCGGCCAGCTCAGGCGTTACCTGCCGTGAGCGCCGGCACCGATCGGAATCACTGGTCGCGCTGGACGGTCGCCGTCACCGGCATCAACGCCAGGCCCGAGAACCCGGGTCCCGGCTGCGCGGTGGCGCGGTGCCTGTGCGAGGCCGGCGGCTTTCGCGGGCGCGTCGTCGGACTGGGCTACGAGACGCTGGACGCCGGCCTGTACCACCGCGAGGATCTCGACGGCGGTTACCTGCTCCCGTATCCGGCCGCGGGCAGCGAAGCGCTGATGGAACGCCTCGACGAAGTCCTCGACCGCGATCGCATCGATGCGATCATTCCCGGCCTCGACGCGGAGCTGCCCAATTTCATCGCGCTGCAGGCGACGCTGGCCAGGCGCGGCGTGCGCATGCTGCTGCCGGGACGCGCCGAGCTGCGCCGCCGCGACAAGGATCGCCTGCCGGCGCTGTGCGCGCGAGCCGGCGTGGCGACGCCGCGCGTGCGGCAGGTCAGCGACGCGCGCTTCTTCGGGCGCTGCACCCGCGCGGACGAGGGCGGCTGGGCGTATCCGCTGGTGGTCAAGGGAGTGTTCTACGACGCGTTCGTCGTGCACGACGCCGACGAGGCGGCGCGCCGCTTCGCGCAGATCGCCCGCGACTGGGGCTACCCGGTGCTGGTCCAGTCGCACGTCGCGGGCGAAGAGGTCAATCTGACGGCGCTCGGCGACGGCAGCGGCGCACTGATCGGCCCGGTGATGATGCGCAAGCAGGCGGTCACCGACAAGGGCAAGGCGTGGGCCGGCGTGGCCATCGACGATCGCGACCTGCTGGCCGCCGGCGAGCGCCTGATGCAGGCGCTGGCGTGGAAAGGGCCGCTCGAGCTGGAGATGCTGCGCGACGCCGAAGGGACGCTGCACCTCATCGAAATCAACCCGCGCTTCCCGGCGTGGATCTACCTGTCGCACGGCGTCGGCCGCAATCTGCCCGCCGCGCTGCTGGCACTGATGCATGGCGTCGCGGCGGCGGACCTGCCGCTTGCGGCGCCGCGCCCGGGCGTCAGCTTCATCCGCCATGCCCGCGAACTGATCGTCGGGATGGACGACATCGTCAGCGTCAGCCTGCACGGCGCGACGCTGCCGCGCCGAGGCGCAGTCGCGCCGCGTGCGCGCCTGCTGGCCTGAAACCACGAGCCACGCCGGGCCGGGCTGCGCCCGGGCCCGCCCACCGAACGCCGCAACGCCGAGGACCGCATGAACGACAACGATTGGGAAGCACCGCGCATCACGCCGCTGGAATTCAACCAGCTCAACAAGTTCGGCCAGCGCCGGCGCACCACGGAGATCGCGGACGAGATCGACGGCGTCGCCGTGGCGGCGCTGGTCGAGCGCTTCGGCTCGCCGCTGTTCGTCACTTCCGAGCAACGGTTGCGCGCCAACATCCGCCGCCTGCTGCGGGCCTTTGCGTCGCGCCGGGTGAAGGCGATCCACGGCTGGTCGTACAAGACCAACTACAACGGCGCCGTCTGCAACGTGCTGCACCAGGAAGGCTCGTGGGCCGAGGTCGTGTCGCGCTTCGAGTACGAGAAGGCGCGCCGCCTCGGTGTTCCGGGCGACCGCATCCTGTTCAACGGCCCCAACAAGCCGCGCGCAATCCTCGAGCGCGCCGTGGTCGAGGGCGCGCATCTGCACGTCGACCATTTCGACGAACTGGCGGCGATCGAGGACATCGGCCGCCGCCGCGGCGCGCCGGTGCCGCTCGCGCTGCGCATCAACTTCGAAACCGGCTTCACCGAGCCGTGGAGCCGCTTCGGCTTCAATCTCGAATCGGGCCAGGCGCGCGAAGCCATCGCCACCGTCAAGGCCAGCCCCCACCTGAAGCTGGTCGGGCTGCACAGCCACATCGGCACCTTCATCCTCGACCCCCGCGCGTACGGAGCGCAGGTGCGGACGCTGTGCGCGCTGATGCAGGAAATCGAGGCCGACGGCGAGTCGCGGCTCGACTACCTCGACATCGGCGGCGGGTTTCCGTCGCGCAACGCGCTGCAGGGCATCTATCTGCCGCCCGAGCAGGCGGTGCCCGACGTCGAGGAATACGTCGAAGCCATCTGCAGCGCCTTCGTCGAAGGCACCGCGTATCGACACCGGAAGGGGGACGCGCCGCCGGCGCTGGTGTTCGAAAGCGGCCGCGCCGTGATCGACGACGCGCAGCTGCTGATCAGTTCGGTGGTCGGACGCAAGCAGCTGCCCGGCGGCGTCCCGGCGGTCATTCTCGACGCCGGCATCAACCTGCTGTTCACCGCGCTCTGGTACAACCATCGCGTCAGGCTGGCCTCGCCGCCGCGCGGCGAGCCGCGCGAAACGGTGCTCTACGGGCCGATGTGCATGAACATC
>CAIWHR010000547.1 GCA_903912485.1 uncultured beta proteobacterium
GAATACTTGTCCAGAAGGTGCAGCCGCGTCGCCTGGAAGCGCTCGGACACGACGCCGAGGAGCCGCAGCGTGAAGGCGAGGCCGAACGGAGTGTCCTCCCTGAACGCCTTCAGCAGTTCCGAACCGTTGAACATCAGCGCGACCACCGGTTCCAGCGTCCGCGCCTGGAAGTGCTTGCCCTTGCCCATCAGCACCGCCGACCAGCCGAACTCGTCGCCTGCGCCCAGCGTCTGCACGCGCACGACCCGCTCGGGCGCGTCGATCTCGAGCGCGACCATGCCCGAGACGATCAGGTACAGCTCGGGATCCTGGTCGCCCTCGCGAAAGATCGTGTGATCGCGCGGAAACCGGACTTCGCTGGCGATCGTCGCAAGTCGCGCGACATGGCTCGGGTCGAGATCCGCGACAAAGGGATGTTTCTCCAGCACCGACAGTAGCGCCTGCGTCATGACGACTTCCTCCTCTTGCTGCACGTCGCCGCCTGCGGTCCGATGCTGCGCGGGCGGACGGGAATTCCCCCGCCCGGGCGGCGCCGGACGCCCCCAGTGGCCATGGCCACGGCCACATTCTGCGCCAAGGCAGGCGTCGCGTGTACCGTTCCGGTCGCCAGGATCCCGGCCACCCGCGGCGGCGCGATGCGCGTCCGGCAGCGGCATCGAATCCGGCACGCGGCCCCCCCATCGAGCCCCGGGCCGCGCGGGCGGCCCTTGTCTCCCGCCCCGTATGCCGGCATCCTACCGCCATGTCGCGATTTCGCACCTTCGCATCGGCTTCGCTGTGGCTCGCTTGGACGCTGACCGCCGCGGCGCAGGAGCCGCCCGGCATCGTCCACTTTTCGGCAGGGAAACCCGGCGCGGCGATGCCCGGCGGGTGGGAGACGGTCAAGATCACCGAACAGAAGAAGCCGACCGAATACAAACTCGTCGACAGCGAGGGGCGCACGGTGCTCTGGGCTCGTGCCGACGCCGCGGCGACGGGGCTGGCGCAGCGGATGCCCATCGACGTCGACAAGTGGCCGATTGTCGCCTGGCGCTGGAAGATCAGCCGGCTCATCGACAGCGCCGACAACTCGAGGGCCGGCAAGGAGGACTCGCCGGTGCGGCTGGTGTTCGAGTTCGACGGCGACAAGAAGAAGCTGTCGTTCGGCGACCGCGCGGCGTACTCGCTGGCGGAATCGCTTTCCGGGCACGAGTCGCCGTACGCGACGTTGATGTACATCTGGTCGAACAAGGTTCCCGTCGACGGCGTCATCCCCAATCCGCGCACCAACCGCGTGCAGATGGTCGTCGCTTCGAGCGGAGCGGCCGGCGTCGGCGCCTGGCAGTCGCTGACGCGCAACGTCCGCGACGACTACCGGCGCGCCTTCGGCGAGGATCCGGGACGGATGCTGGCCTACGGCGTCCTGACCGACACCGACAACACCGGCGAGACCGTCGAGGCCTGGTACGGCGACATCGTCTTCAGGCCCCGCGCCCCCTGACGCGCGCCGGACGCGGCGCCGGGGCTCAGTACCGCCCGTGCTGCTTGTAGATGTAGTTCGACAATTCCATCTGGTGCATCGACAGCCGGCGCTGGATCTGGTGGACGACGCGGATGATCGCGCGCATCACGCGGTAGACGATCAGCGGCTCGGTGGCGAGCAGCGATTCGAGCTTCTCCCGCTCGAGCCCGAGCACGCGGGTGTCGCCCAGCGCGATCTTCGACGCGTAGGCCTCGGTGCCGTCCATGAATCCCATCTCGTCGACGAAATCGCCCGGGGTGAGCGTGTTGATCGTGATCGCGTCGCTGGTGCCGGCGTGCTTGACGACGCCGAGGTGCCCGGCAAGGATCACGTAGAGGTGGTTGTCGACGCTGCCTTCGCTGGCGAGGATTTCGCCCTGCTTGAGGTCGCGCAAGGTGACGAGCTCCGAGAGCGTCCGGCACTGCTCGTCGGTGAGCTCGGCGGCGAGCTTGGTTCCCCGCAGCGCGTCGAAGGCATTCTGGTCGGTCATGGTGGTTCACTCCTGTTGGGGCTCCCGTCCGAAGCGGCGGGAGCGGCGGCATTCGGGGCGCCGGCGCCCGGTGCGGGCGGCGGCGCTGCGTTCGCGGACGC
>CAIWHR010000548.1 GCA_903912485.1 uncultured beta proteobacterium
CCCGAACGGCAACAGCGATCGGCGCACTCCCACTGGCCGCGCTGTGCGCCGTCAAGGCGGTGACCCCCTCAACGTCAAACCGCCGGCACGGAATCTATGAACAGGGGCGGCACAAGCTGAGTACCAAGACGGAGCCGAGCCGTTTCCGTGCTACTGGCGCCAGCCGCCCCACAGCAATGCTCGGCACACCGGACGAATCAAGCAGCTTCGAGCCGTTTGCACATCTCCAGAACGGTCTCGTCATCAGGAGCTAGCTTGTGCGCTATCTTCGCCTCAAACCGAGCGTCCTCATGCCGCCCCGCGTGATCCAAAACCAACGCCAGCGTCAGGTGGAACGGGACTCCGATGCCGCCGCCATACGACCTGAGCCGCTCAAGCGCGCGTATCGCGTCGTCGTGCTGCCCGCGCTCTGAACAAAAGACCGCGTAGCCCGACGCCACCGACGGGTCCGCCGGCGCAAGACGCCACGCTACCGACCACCTCGCGTCAGCATCCTCGCATCCCATCGCTTCGCTAGCCTGAGCGACCGCGTACGCAGCAGAGGGATCTAACGGATCTATGTGAACCGCTCGCCTAGCAAGCTCCAACGCCGAGGCGTAGTCGCCCATCCCTAACAGAAAACGCGACAGCAACGCCGGCGGCCTTGCATCCGTTGCGTCTTGAGCCGCTTCGAGCAGGCATTGTGTCGCGCCATCCCCGTCGCCATGCGCCACAAACACCTCAGCGAGCCCCACCAACGCTTCGCTTCTTACCTCTCGGCATTCGGCGTGGCGAGCGCGTTCATAACACTTCACAGCCTCGTCGATCTGACCCCTACCCAGTGCATCAGAAGCAGCACCAAGCTCGTGGACCCCAGGCTCTTGCACAGCCTCAGCCAGACAACACACGAAAGCTTCCGTGGCGTCAAACCAAGCCACAGGCGACAGGCCCGCAGCCTTGAGGGCGCGCGCAAGCTGATTCGGAGCCGCTGCGCAGCATGCCGGCGCAGTGAGTACCTGTGAGGAGTGTACCCGAGGCTCCACAACAACCACCTTACCGCCCAGCTCCATGCAATCTCGCACGGTTCGCAGCAGAGCGAGTGGAAACCCGCTATGCCCCAGAACGTCGACCAGGACAACCCCGTCAAAGGCGGCGGCAAAGGTGGACGGAGGTACCGTAGCAGCAACTTGTCTTGCGGTGGGAACTGCACAGGCCGCAAACTGCATGGCGACCGGGTCCGTATCAAAGGCGGTGACCTCCGCCTCCGGCATGGCCCCCCTCAAAGCTACAGTTCCGAGCCCGCTACCGCAACCAAAATCCAGCACCCGACGCGCACCGGCCAGAAGCGTAGCCGCGAAACGATAGTAGGGAACCGTGTCGGGTGCCTGAGAGCGCAGGTGCGGGTAAGCTCTGTCGCGACCGGGAGTCACGGTCGCAGACTTGCCGTCAGGAAACCGAACCTCCACGGCTCCCAGGACCACCGATTGGGAATACTTCGGCGTCACCACCGGGGAGGAACCCTTGCCTCGCGCTCCAATCCGCTTCATGAACTTGAACTCATGGAGACGGCTGATTGGCCTGAACGGGCCACGATCGCTACGGCCTCTCTGAAGGCATCCCGCACGGGCGCCAAAACACGCAACACGTCTTCCAACAGCTCGTGGTTGCTCCGCAGATTGGCTTGAACGATACGCTCAAGACAGAATGCGTACAGATTCTCCAGGTTGGTGCAGAGCTCCGGAGCGTGGCGAGGGTCAAGGGACACGTACAATTCCGTAAGAATCGCATGCGCCTTAGAAATCGCCTGGCCCGCCTCCGCGCGCCGCTTGTTCTGTAAAGAGAGGATCGCCACGCGCAAGAACCGGAAAAGACCGTCGTACAACGCGACGAGAAGGTCGCCGGGACTCCCGGTCGTGATCCTCACGGATTGATAGCGCGCAACTGCCGAGTCGACCATGTTCGTTTCCTTTTGTCTCTTTCTTCGCTAAGACGAACTGCTCGTAGTGCCAAAGTAGCCTGTCAGTTGCGACATGACCGCCTTGCTCTGCGCAACCGATGTATCCATCTGGGTGAATCGCTTCCGCAACGACTCGGCGTATGAGTCCAGTCGCGTCTGCTCCCGATCAATGGCAGCGCTCAGACGGGTTGACTCAGTCCCCAAAG
>CAIWHR010000549.1 GCA_903912485.1 uncultured beta proteobacterium
ACCTTCTCGATGACGTCGGTCTCCTTGGCGTTGATCGGGCCCTTGCCGTCGATCGGCTGGCCGAGCGAGTCGACGACGCGGCCGATGAGCTCGGGACCGACCGGCACCGACAGGATGCGGCCCGTGCACTTGACGGTGTCGCCTTCGCTGATGTGCTCGTACTCGCCCAGAATCACCGCGCCCACCGAGTCGCGCTCGAGGTTCAACGCGAGGCCGAACGTGTTCCGCGGGAACTCGAGCATTTCGCCGGCCATCGCGTCGGACAGGCCGTGGACGCGGCAGATGCCGTCGGTCACCGAGACGACCGTCCCCTGCGTCCGAACTTCGGCGCCGGTGTCCAGGTTCTCGATCTTGCTCTTGATGAGTTCGCTGATTTCGGAAGGATTCAACTGCATGGTGGTGGTCCTCGCGTCGCGCCGGCGTTCAGGGTGCCGGCGTCACGGTAGTTTCGAAATTAGGCCCGTAACCGGGTCGCCATCGCCTGGAGCTTCGCCTGCACCGAGCCGTCGATCACCGTGTCGCCGACCGTGATCCGGGCGCCGCCGATGAGTTCGGGATCGACGACAACCGTCGCCTCGATCTTCTTGCCGAAGTGCTTTTCCAGCGCCGCCACAATGCCCGCGAGATCGGCATCGGAAAGCGCAAACGCGGTGTCGATGCGCGCCTTGGCCACGCCCTCGGCGTCGTCCTTCAGCCCCTCGAACAGCAGCGAGATCTGCGGCAGCACGACGACCCGGTCGGCCTCGACCAGCACGCGCACGAAGCTGCGGCCGAGCGGATCGATCTGGTCGCCGCAGACCTTGAGCAGCAGCGCTTCCTTGTCGGCCGCGGTGAGCTTAGGGTTGTCGAGCGCCACCGCCATCTGCGGGTCGGCGGCCACCTGGCTCACGAGGCCCAGCATCCGCGACCATGCCGGAAAGGCGTTGTGTTCCTGCGCCATCCGGAAAGCGGCTTCCGCGTACGGGCGGGCGATGGTGGTGGGTTCGGCCATGGCGCGGCGGTCCTAGAGCTGCTGCCGGATCGCGGCCAGCAGGTCGGCGTGCGCCTTGGCGTCGACTTCGCGCTTCAGGATCTGCGCGGCGCCGGCGACGGCGAGGTCGCTCACCTGGTTGCGCAGCGTCTCGCGCGCCCGGGAGAGTTCCTGCTGGATCTCCGCCTTGGCGGCGACCAGGATGCGGTCGGCCTCGGCCCTGGCCTGCTGCTTCGCCGCGTCGACGGTTTCGCTTTTCAGCTTCTCGCCCTGCGCGATGATTTCCGACGAGCGCGTCTTCGCTTCGGCGAGCAGGTCGGCGATCCGGCGCTCGGCGCTGGCGAGGCTCTGCTTGCCCGCTTCGCCGGCGGCCAAGCCGTCGGAGATCTGCTTCTGCCGCGTCTCGATGGCGCCCATCAAGGGCGGCCAGACGAACTTCGCCGTGAACCAGACGAAGGCCGCGAACGCGGCGGCCTGCATCACCAGCGTGAAATTGATGTCCATGGCAGTTCCTGCCGAATGTCGCTGTGAGCCGAGGGCCGCTATTTGATGACGGCGAGCAGCGGGTTGCCGAATGCGAACAGCATCGCGAGACCGACGCCGATGATGAACGACGCGTCGATCAGGCCGAGGAGCAGGAACACCTTCGCCTGCAGCTGCGGCATCAGTTCGGGCTGCCGCGCCGCGCCTTCGAGGAAGCGCGAGCACATGATGCCCACGCCGATACACGCGCCGGCGGCGCCGAGCCCGATGATGAGACCGATCCCGATTCCGGTGGAGGCCTGGATCATCGCCAGCATTTGCATCTTGTCCATGTGGTTTCCTTTCTTGAGCGGGGTGAACGGTTGAACGGTTTAACGGAACGGAACGTCAGTGGTGCTCGTGCGCCATCGCCACGTAGACGATGGTAAGCATCATGAAAATGTACGCCTGCAGCGCGACGATCAGGATGTGGAAGATCGACCAGCCGAGGCTCAGCACCGCGCCGAAGATGACGCCGACGGCGCCGGTCGCGGCCCACAGGCCGAGCAGCAGGAAGATGATCTCGCCGGCGTACATGTTGCCGTACAGCCGCAGCGAGTGCGACAGCGGCTTCGACAGGTACTCGACGGCGTTGAAGAGGAGGTTGAACACCCACAGCAGCGGGTTGGAACCGAACGGCGAGCAGAACAGCTCGTGGATCCAGCCGCCCAGCCCCTTGACCTTGATGCTGTAGAAGATCATCAGACCGAACACCGACAGCGCCAGCGCGAAGGTCGTGTTGACGTCGGCGGTCGGGACGCCGCGCCAGGTGCGCTGGTGCAGCACGTGCTCGTAGAACAGCGCCATGATGTCGACGGGCAGGAAGTCCATCGCGTTCATCATCAGCACCCAGACGAACACCGTCAGCGCCAGCGGCGCGATGGTCTTGATCTCGCCGTGGAAGATGCCCTTGACCTGCTCGTTGACGAAGTCGATCAGCAGCTCGACGAAAGCCTGCGTCCTGGTCGGCACGCCGGCGGTGGCCTTGCGCGTGACCAGCCACATCAGGCCGAACGCGATGACCCCGAGGACGATCGAGGTGACCACGGTGTCGACGTTGACGCTCCAGAACCCGCCCGATTCCCCGGTCTTGGTCAGGAACGTGAGGTGGTGCTGGATGTACGACGTCGGATTGAGTTCGCTTGCGGCAGCCATCCCCGATTCCCTGTTACAAACTTTCAGTCACGGACAAAAAAAGCCATGCTGAAAATGACGACGGTGATCACGAAGGCGGAAAAGAACGCCACCGGAACGACTTCCCCGTAGATCGACAGCACCAGCCACAGGCCGCCGACGATCAGCAGGACCTTGCCGGCCTCCGCCCGCGCCATCGCCAGCAGCGACGTCCCGGCGCTCGGTATGCCCGCCGTTCCGAGGCCCAGGCCCAGGAGCAGCGCGTACGCGACGCCCGCCGCCACGTTGATGAACCCGCCCAGCATCGCCGACAGCGCCCCGTGCCGCCCGACCGCCACGCCGGCGATCGCCGCAACGGCCACCGTGGCAATGACCTGCCACCGGAGTACGGTGCGTATGGGTTTGGTCTTGAGCGGGGGAATCAATCGGGCGCGCGAGGCAGGAAAGGACTTCGTGCGACTCCGGCAAAATCAAACCGAAGGATTATAGCCGCGAACGCCGGTCTCCCGCAATGAGGAATGCTGCATTGCAAACCAACGGCCGCCGCCGCGGTCCCGACCCGGCCGCCGTTGGGGTTGAAATCCGCACGCAGGACTGCGATTCTGTACGGTCCCGTTCCCGGACAACCCACAAGGAGCAAGCATGACCATCAAAATCGGCGACAAGCTGCCGCCCGGCACGCTGTCCGAATACATCGATGTCGAGACCGAGGGCTGCCCCCTCGGCCCGAACGCGTTTGCCGTCGAGGATCTCACGCGCGGCAGGAAGGTGGCGATCTTCGGCCTGCCGGGAGCGTTCACGCCGACCTGCTCGGGGCAGCACGTGCCGGGCTACGTCGCGCATCTCGACGCGTTGAAGGCGAAGGGCATCGACGAGGTGATCTGCGTCTCGGTCAACGACGCGTTCGTGATGGGCGCGTGGGCGCGCGACCAGAAGGCCGTCGGCAAGGTCCGGATGATGGCCGACGGCAGCGCCGCGTACACCAAAGCTCTCGGGCTCGAGTTCGACCTGACCACGCGCGGCATGGGCGTTCGCTGCCAGCGCTTCTCGATGGTCGTGGACGACGGCGTCGTCAAACTGCTCAACGTCGAGGCCCCCGGCAAGTACGAAGTCTCGGATGCAGCGACGATGCTGAAGCAGCTGGGGTAAACGCCGCCTCGCCGCCCGTCGTACCCCGGGTTGCGCGCCGTCGAGCGCAACCCGGTCACTGCAGCCGTGCGATGATCCCGTCGAGCTGCTCGAGGCTGGCGTAGGTGATGACGACGCGCCCGGCGCCGCCCTTTGTCGGCTCGATCGCCACCTTCGCGCCCAGCGCCTCGGCCAGCGTTTCGATCAGCCGTGCGAGATCGGTGTCGACGCGCGACGTGGCGTGCTTCGCGCGGCGCTTTCCCGGGCCCGCCAGCGTGTGCGCGAGCCGTTCGGTCTCGCGCACCGACAGCCCCTGCGCGACGACCCGCCCCGCGGCCGAGACCTGCTGCCCGGCCGGCAGCCCGAGCAGCGCCCGTGCGTGGCCCATGTCGAGCTGGCCGGAGAACAGGTATTCCTGCACCGGCTTCGACAGCTCGCGCAGCCGCAGCAGGTTGGTGACGGTGCTGCGCGAGCGGCCGACGGCCTTGGCCACCGCTTCGTGCGTCAGGCCGAATTCGCCGATCAGGCGTTCGAACCCCTGCGCCTCCTCCAGCGGATTCAGGTCTTCGCGCTGGATGTTCTCGATCAGCGCCATCGCCAGCGCCGCCTGGTCGGGCACCGCACGCACCTGCGCCGGGATCTCGGCGAGCCCCGCGCGCTGCGCCGCGCGCCAGCGCCGTTCGCCGGCGATGATCTCGAAGCGCGCGCCGGAGACCGGCCGCACCAGGATCGGCTGCATGATCCCCTGCTCGCGTATCGACTGCGCGAGCTCGTCGAGCGACGCCTCGTCCATGCGCGTGCGCGGCTGGTACTTGCCGGGCTGGATGCGGTCGAGCGCCAGCATCTGCAGCGAGTCGCCGCCGCCGTCGTCGGAACGCGCGAGCAGCGCGTCGAGGCCGCGGCCCAGTCCCTTCGGTCGGATCATGCTGCGCTCTCCCCTGTTGCTGCGCCGGGTCCGCTCGCCCCGGTGGCGGCTTCCATCCGGCGCAGGATCTCGCCGGCGAGCGCGAGGTAGGCCTGCGCACCCTTGGACGTCTTGTCGAGGTGGAGCGCCGGGATGCCGTGCGACGGCGCCTCGGCGAGCCTCACGTTGCGCGGCACCACCGTGCGGTACAGCTTGGCGCCGAAGTGCTTCTCGAGCTCGGCGGCGACGTTCTGCGCCAGCGTGCTGCGCGGATCGTACATCGTGCGCAGCAGCCCTTCGATCTCCAGCCGAGGGTTGAGGTGCGCGCGGACCTTCTTGATCGTCTGCACAAGGTCCGACAGCCCCTCCAGCGCGTAGTACTCGCACTGCATCGGGATCAGCACCGAATCGGCGGCGCACAGCCCGTTGAGCGTCAGCAGCGACAGCGACGGCGGGCAGTCGAGCAGGATGAAGTCGTAGTCGGCGGTGACCTCGGAGATCGCCGCGTGCATCTGCCGCAGCGCGTCCGCCAGCGCGTCCTTGAGGCGGGTCTCCCGCTCGGGCAGGTCGACCAGCTCGATTTCCGCGCCGGCCAGGTCGCGGTTGGCGGGAACGACGTCGAATCCGCCGGTGGGCGAGGCGACGCGCACGTCGCCGATCCGCTTCTCGCCGAGCAGCACCTGGTAGACCGTCTCGCGCAGCTTGCGCTTGTCGAGGCCCGACCCGGTCGTCGCGTTGCCCTGCGGATCGAGGTCGATCAGCAGCACGCGGCGCTTCATCGCGACGAGGCTGGCCGCGAGGTTGACCGTCGTCGTGGTCTTGCCCACGCCGCCCTTCTGGTTGGCGACGGCGATGATCCGCGTCATCGCGCCGCCCCGGGCCCGCCGCGGGCGTCCGGCGATTCGCCGCCGTCGCGCTCCATGACGATCAGGTGGCGCTTTGCGTCGAGGCCGGGCACCGCCAGCGCGTGCGTCGCGACCACGCGGATGCCGGCGGGCAGCGCGGCGATCTCCTCGTCGGGGTGGACGCCCTTCATCGCGACCAGCTGCCCGCGCGGCGCCAGGTGCCGGGCGCTGGACGTGGCGAAGGTCGCGAGGTCGGCGAACGCGCGCGAGATCACGACGTCGAACGCCAGCGCCGGCGCGTAGTCCTCGACGCGGGACACGACCGCTTCGGCGTTGGCGAGCGGGAGCTCGATCAGCGCCTGCTGCACGAAAGCACCCTTCTTGTGGTTGCTGTCGAGCATGACGACGTGCCACTGCGGCCGCGCGATCGCCAGCGGAATGCCCGGGACTCCGCCGCCGCTGCCGACGTCGAGCACGCGAACGCCCGGCCGCTGCGGCAGGTGGGGGAGCACCGCCAGCGCGTCGAGCACGTGATGCGTGATCATCCGCTCCGGCTCGCGGATCGCGGTCAGGTTGTACGTGCGGTTCCACTTGGCGAGCAGCGCGACGTAGGCCGCGAGCCGGTCGGCGGCGTCCGCGGGCAGCGCCGGGCCGGCCGGGTCGAGCCGTTGCAGTGCGGCCAGACCTTCGACCAGGCCGTGCGAAGCCGTCATGCCGTCCTCCGTTCGGCCGAGGGTGCCGATGTGGGGTCCGCGCCCGGGGACGCCAGCCCCGCGAAGCCGCGCTTGAGGTGCACCAGCAAGAGCGAGATCGCCGCCGGCGTCATCCCCGAGATGCGCGCCGCGTGCCCGATGGTCTCGGGCTGGTGCAGGTTGAGCTTCTGCTGCGCCTCGGTGGAAAGACCGTGCACGCCGCGATAGTCGAGACCCGGCGGCAGCTGCAGGTCCTCCTGGCCCCGGTGGCGGGCGATTTCATCGCGCTGCCGGTCGATGTAGCCCGCGTACTTGGTCGCGATCTCGGCCTGTTCGGCGACCGCCGCGTCGGCGACGGGCTCGCCGGCGCCGGGCAGCGTCAGCAGCGTCGCGTAGCTGACGTTCGGGCGGCGCAGCAGTTCGGCGAGCGAGTACTCGCGGTCGATCGGCTGGCCGAGCACGCGCATGGCCTCCGGCACGCCGACGACTGCGGGATTCACGTAGGTGGACTTCAGCCGCTCCATCTCGCGCGCGACGGCGTCGCGCTTGCGGGCGAAGGCGTCCCAGCGGGCGTCGTCGACGACACCGAGCCGGCGCCCCGTGTCGGTCAGGCGCAGGTCCGCGTTGTCCTCGCGCAACTGCAGCCGGTATTCGGCGCGCGACGTGAACATCCGGTACGGCTCGCTCACCCCGCGCGTGATCAGGTCGTCGACGAGCACGCCCAGATACGCTTCGTCGCGCCGCGGGCACCAGCCGGGTTCGCCGCGCACCCGCAGCGCAGCGTTGATGCCGGCGAGCAGCCCCTGCGCCGCCGCCTCCTCGTAGCCGGTCGTGCCGTTGATCTGCCCGGCGAAGAACAGCCCCGCGATCGACTTGGTCTCGAGCGTCGAGAACAGCGCCCGCGGGTCGAAGTAGTCGTATTCGATCGCGTAGCCGGGGCGCAGGATGTGCGCCGCCGCGCAGCCCTTCATCGAGCGGACGAGCGCTTGCTGCACGTCGAAGGGCAGCGACGTCGCCAGCCCGCTGGGATAGATCTCGCGGGTCGTGAGGCCCTCGGGCTCGAGAAAGATCTGGTGGCTCCCGCGTTCGGCGAAGCGCGTGACCTTGTCCTCGATCGACGGGCAGTAGCGCGGGCCGACGCTGGCGATGACGCCGGTGTACAGCGGCGAGCGGTCGAGCCCGGCGCGGATGATGTCGTGCGTGCTTTCGTTGGTCTGCGTGATCCAGCACGGCACCTGGCGCGGATGCATCTCGCGCGTGCCCATGAACGAGAAGACGGGAACCGGATCGTCGCCCGGCTGTTCCGCGAGCACGCTGAAGTCGATCGTGCGGCCGTCGATCCGCGGCGGGGTGCCGGTCTTCAGTCGACCCGCCGGCAGCTTGAGTTCGCGCAGGCGCGCGCCCAGCGTCGCCGCCGGCGGGTCGCCGGCACGACCCGCGGCGTAGTTCGACAGGCCGACGTGGATCAGCCCGGACAGGAACGTGCCCGTGGTCAGGACGACGGCGCGCGCCTCGAAGCGGATGCCGAGCTGCGTGACGACGCCGGTGACGCGCGCGCCGTCGCCGTCGCCGTCGAGCGTCAGGTCGTCGACCGCCTGCTGGAACAGCGTGAGGTTCGGGTGGCCTTCCAGCCGCGACCGGATCGCCTGCTTGTAGAGCAGCCGGTCGGCCTGCGCGCGCGTGGCCCGCACCGCCGAGCCCTTGCTCGAGTTCAGCACGCGGAACTGGATGCCGGCTTCGTCGGCGGCGAGCGCCATCGCCCCGCCCAGCGCATCGACCTCCTTGACCAGATGTCCCTTGCCGATCCCGCCGATCGACGGATTGCACGACATCTGCCCCAGCGTTTCGATGTTGTGCGTGAGCAGCAGCGTGCTCGCGCCCATCCGCGCCGAGGCCAGCGCCGCCTCGGTGCCGGCGTGACCGCCGCCGACGACGATCACGTCGAAATGCCTTTCGAAGATCATGATTTATATTGGTTTTTTGCTTGTTCCCGACGCCCGGGGCAGCCGGCAGCGGAGGGGCGAATCATACGGCAATCCGCTGCCGCGGAGAAGCCTCGGCAGCGCGGCGACGAGGATTGTTCCACGTGAAACATCCGCCGCCGGGGCCGGTTGGGGTTCCACGTGAAACATCGGGCGCTTCGTCGATTTGCGGGGCGTGAAGGTGATGCCTATGGCGGTCCTGCCCTGCGCCGGCGGCCGGGGGTCGCCCACGCGCCCCCCTGGATCCCGGCGCGGCTGCGACCGAGCCGTGCATGCCGGCCCGCGACGCGGGCCCAAAAGCGACGACCCCGCCGGCAGGTGTTCGTGGCACGGCGGCTGCACGTCGCGCTGTTCCCGGATGGATCGGCACAATCCCGGCGCGGCGGGAGCCGCCGGGTGCGGGCGCCTGTGCCGCCGTCGGGGCGGCGCGTGCGGCTCGTCCCGGGCGGTCGTGTGTTGACCGCCCGGGACGATCGACACGCGCTGCACCGACACGCCTGGCGGCACCCGAAGCCCGCACCCGGCGGCTCCCGCCGCGCCGACGCGCACCCCCGTCGCCTCCGCGCACGCCGACTCCCGCCGCGCGAACGACCTCGGGCGCGCGCTCGCGACCCCGGCGCGCGTACAATCGGCGCACCCTCCCCCCAGCCTCGACCCCGATCCGCCCGCACGCCGGCTCCCGTTCATGATCCACGTTCTCTGCCTGGGCATGTCGGCGCTCGACGCGATCTACCGGGTGCCGGCGATCCCGTCGCAACCGACCAAGGTGCTGGCCACCGCGTTCGCCGAGTGCGGCGGCGGCATGGCCGCGAACGCCAGCGTCGCCGTCGCCCGCCTGGGAGGCGCCGCGCATTACTGGGGCCGCCTCGGCGACGACGAACTCGGCTCCCGGATCCTCGCCCAACTCGCCGCCGACCAGGTGGACACGACCTGCGTGCGTCGCGTTGCGGGCTGCGCTTCGCCCTCGACCGCCATCCTGATCGACGGCGCCGGCGAGCGCCTCGTGTGCATCTACAACGATCCGCGGCTCGATCACGACGCGTCGTGGCTGCCGCTGGAACGCGTCCGGGCTTTCGCGGCCGTCCTCGCCGACGTCCGCTGGCCGGCCGGCGCGGCGGCGGTGCTCGACGCCGCGCGCGCCGCCGGTCTTCCGGCCATCCTCGACGGCGACGTCGGCGCGCCGGAGGCGATCAGCGATCTTGCCCGGCGGGCGACTCACGCCGCATTTTCCGAGCCGGGGCTGGCGTTGGTCGCCGGAACGCCGGCGCCGGGCGAGGGCTTGCGCCGCATCGCGGCGGCGACCTCGGCGATCGTCGGCGTCACGCTCGGTGCGGACGGCTTCCTCTGGCGCGACGGCTCGCAGGAGCGGTGGATTCCCGCGCCGACGGTCGCCGCGGTCGACACGCTGGCCGCCGGGGACGTCTGGCACGGCGCGTTTGCCGTCATGCTCGGCGAGGGGCAGGACGTCGGCACCGCCGCCCGCTTCGCCAACGCCGCCGCCGCCATCAAGTGCACCCGCTTCGGCGGCCGGCAGGGCGCGCCGGCACGCGCCGAAGTCGAAGCGCTGCTCGCGACCGGCTGACGCGCACGGTCCGGCCTGGCGTCGGGCCGGAGCCCGCGCAAACCGGGGGCTTGGCGCAGCGGCGCGCCTGCCCCGGGTTTCGCCTACGCTGGGCGTCGGACGGCAATTTCCGGCGACGAAGACCGGCCGATCGACGCACCGGCAGTGAGCGCTTACAGCCCTAGCTTGGAGCCCAGCTGCGTCCGCTCGTACGCCAGCGCGGCAGGCCGCTTGGCCCCCAGCTTGGCGAACAGCTGGTCGTGCGCGGCCAGTTCCTGACGCCACAGCGTGTAGTCGACGTTCATCACCTGCGCGAAGCGGTCCGGCGGAAAGTCGAAGCCGCTCCAGTTGAGGTCCTCGTACCCGGGCTCCAGGCCGAGCGGCGTCGCCGTCGCGTGGCCGCGGCCATGACAGCGCTCGACCACCCATTGCAGCACGCGCATGTTCTGCCCGAACCCGGGCCACGCGAACTTGCCGTTCTCGTCGGTGCGGAACCAGTTGACGTTGAAGATCCGCGGCGGCTGCGCGACGGCCTTGCCCATCTTCAGCCAGTGATCGAAATAGTCGCCGACGTGGTAGCCGCAGAACGGCAGCATCGCGAACGGGTCGCGGCGGACTTCGCCGACCTTGCCGGCAGCCGCCGCCGTCGTCTCCGAGCCCATCGTTGCCGCCTTGTACACGCCCTCCTCCCACGACGACGCTTCGACCACCAGCGGCAGCGTGTCGCTGCGCCGCCCGCCGAAGATGAAGGCGCCGATCGGCACGCCGTCCGGGCTGTCCCAGTGCGGGTCGAGCGACGGGCACTGGATCGACGACACGGTGAAGCGGGCGTTGGGATGCGCCGCCTTGCGCCCGCAACCCGGCGTCCACGACTGCCCCTGCCAGTCGGTGAGGTGCGCCGGCGGCTCGCGGGTCATGCCCTCCCACCAGACGTCGCCGTCGTCGGTCAGCGCGACGTTGGTGAAGATCACGTTCGCGTGCAGCATGCGCATCGCGTTCGGGTTGGATTCGTCCGACGTCCCCGGGGCCACGCCGAAATACCCGGCTTCCGGATTGATCGCGTAGAACCTGCCGTCGTCGTGCGGCTTGATCCACGCGATGTCGTCGCCGATGGTCGAGACCTGCCAGCCCTCGAATCCGGCCGGCGGGATCAGCATCGCGAAATTCGTCTTGCCGCAGGCGCTGGGGAACGCCGCGGCAACGTAGGTCTTCTCGCCGGCCGGCGACGTGACGTCGAGGATCAGCATGTGCTCGGCGAGCCAGCCCTGGTCGCGCCCCATCACCGAGGCGATCCGCAGCGCGAAGCACTTCTTGCCGAGGAGCGCGTTGCCGCCGTAGCCGGAACCGTAGCTCCAGATCTCGCGCGACTCCGGATAGTGGACGATGTACTTCTGGTCCTTGTTGCACGGCCACGGCACGTCGGCCTGCCCCGCGGCGAGCGGCATCCCGACCGAGTGGATGCAGGGGACGAACACGCCGTCGCCGCCGAGGACGTCGTAGACGGCGCGCCCCATGCGCGTCATCAGGTTCATGTTGACGACGACGTAGGGGCTGTCCGACAGCTCGATCCCGACGTGCGCGATGTGGCTGCCGAGCGGGCCCATCGAGAACGGCACCACGTACATCGTCCGGCCGCGCATGCAGCCGTCGAACAACGCGTTCATCGACTTGCGCATCTCGTCCGGCGCGACCCAGTTGTTGGTCGGCCCGGCATCCTCCTCGCGCGCGCTGCAGATGAACGTGCGGTCCTCGACCCGCGCGACGTCGGACGGGTCGGACGCCGCCCAGAAGCTGTTCGGCCGCCTGGCCGGATTGAGCCGCTTCATCGTCCCGCTCGCGACCATCTCGGTGCAAAGCCGGTTGTATTCGTCGTCGCTGCCGTCGCACCAGACGATGCGGTCGGGCCTGGTGAGTGCGGCGACGTCCCTCACCCACGCCAGGAGGCGCGGATGGCGAACGTAGGCGGGCGCGGAAACGGCGGCGGCGAGGGAGAGCAGCGAGTCGTGTTCGTTCATGGGTCGGCGGCGTCGGAGTCGAAGGGGAGGAGGTGGATCCGCGTCCCGGCAGTGCGCCTCGCGCGGCAGCTGTCAAGCCTACCACGGGGACGCGCAGCGGCGCTCGCGCGCAAGCGCCGAAAAGGCCGGCCGGGAGCCGCGATCGGCGCTGCGCGCGGCGACTGACCGGGACGCGCCCGCACCTGGCGCTTTGTTGTCGACCGCACAGACCGCGCCCGCCGCTGCGGGTAATTTTGCATCTGGAACCCGTGCGCAAGCGGCGGACGGGAACCGGCGTCGGGCAACCCTCGCCAGCCGAAGCGCGTCGCAACCCTCGCGATCCAGGAGAAACACCATGCACGCAACGCACGACCACCGCCGGATCGCTGCCAGGCTCGCGGCCTTCGTCTTTTCCGGCCTGATGCTGATCGCCGGCGCCGGGGCAACATCCGCCAACACCGACGTAACCGACCTCTGGTGGAATCCCGCCGAATCGGGCTGGGGAATGCAGCTGAACAACACCGGCTCGTTCGCCTTCGCGACGGTGTTCGCCTACGGCCCCGACGGGAAGCCGACCTGGTTCATCGCCGAGATGCACGCTGTCGGGGTCTTCTTTTCCGGCCCCCTGTACGTGGCGACGGGACCGTACTACGGCGGGCCCTTCAATGCCGCTGCGACCACGCGCAATGCGGGCATCATGTCCTTTGTCCTGACCTCGATATCCACCGCCGAGATCGCGTACACGGTCGACGGGGTGACCGTCAGCAAGTCGGTGCAGCGTCAACCGCTGACTCCGGACAACTACGACGGAACCTACATTGCCGGCTTCACGCAGTCGGCGACCGGATGCCTCGACGCCGGGAGCAACAGGACGACGTCGGGGCCGGGAAGCGTCAGCGTCACCCAGGTCGGCCGGTCGATGGTCGTGTACATGACCTATCCCAGCGGCGACAGCTGCACGCTCGACGGCACCTACTCCCAGCTCGGGCGGATGGGGCAGGTCACCGGCACCTACGCCTGCGTCTCGGGAGAGTCCGGCGCAGGGTCCATCGTCGAGATGAGCAACGTCCCCTTCATGTTCACCGCCCGGCTGCGCCTCGTCAGCTCCAATCGGGGCTGCAGCACCGCCGGCGAGTTCGCCGCCGTGATCCCGAGATAGTCCCGGCCGGAGTCCTGCCCGACCCGGGACTCCGCCGGCGAAAGGGGGCGGGGTGCCGGCGCGCTCGCCGGACCCGGACCGAGCGGCGTCTACTTCCCGAGGCAGAAGCGCGAAAAGATGACGCCCAGGAGATCGTCGGCGCTGAACTCGCCGGTGATCGCCGCCAGCGCGGATTGCGCCTCCCGCAGCTCCTCGGCGAAGAGCTCGACCGGCGGCGCCTCCTGCCCCAGCTGACCCGCCGCCGCCGCGAGATGCGCGTCGGCCTCGCGCAGCGCGACGAGATGCCGCTCCCGCGCGAGGAAGGATCCTTCCATGTCGCCTTGCGCTCCGGCGACCGCCAGAATTTCGCCGCGCAGCGCGTCGATCCCGGCCCCGGTCCTGGCCGACAGCCAGACATGGCGGGCGCATCGCTTCGGCGCGTCGCCCGCGGCGCCCTCCTCGTCACTGCCGACGCGGGGCGCGCATTCGATTGCCTCGCGGCACAGGTCGATCTTGTTGTGGACGACGATCCGCGGCAGCGCCGGCGGCAGTTGCGCCAGGATTGCGGTCGTCGCCGCGCCGAGCCCGCCGCCGGTGGCGCGGGCGTCGACCAGCACCAGCGCGAGATCCGCGCGCTGCACCGCAGCCCAGGTGCGTTCGATGCCGGCCAGCTCGATCGCGTCGTCGGTCGGGCGCAGCCCGGCGGTGTCGATCACGGTCAGAGGTATGCCGCCGATCTCGATCGCGGTCGCGATCGCGTCGCGCGTCGTGCCGGGGATCGGCGTGACGATCGCGACGTCGCTGCCGCAGAGACGGTTCATGAGGCTCGACTTGCCGACGTTGGGCTCGCCGACCAGCGCGACGGCGAGCCCGTCGCGCAGCAGCATGCCCTGGCGCGCGCGCTGCAGCGCCGCCGCCAGGCGCGCCCGGATCGCATCGAGCCTGCCGCGCGCGTCGGCCGCGACCAGGTAGTCGACGTCCTCGTCGGGAAAGTCGAGGGTCGCCTCGGTGAACATCCGCAGCTCGATCAGCGCTTCGACCAGCGCGTTGATCTCGTCCGAGAACGCGCCCACCAGGCTGCGCGCTGCGGCGCGCGCCGCCGTCGCGGTCGCGGCGGCGATCAGGTCGGCCACCCCTTCCGCCTGCGCGAGATCGAGCTTGCCGTTCAGGAACGCGCGCTGCGTGAACTCGCCGGGTTCCGCCAGCCGCGCGCCGAGCTCGACGCAGCGCGCGAGCAGCAGTTGCAGCACCGCCGGGCCGCCGTGGCCGGAGAGTTCGAGCACGTGTTCGCCGGTGTACGACGCCGGCGCCGGAAAATGCACGACGAGCCCCTGGTCGATCGGCTCGCCCTGCGCGCCGCGGAACGTCGCCAGCGTCGCCATCCGCGGCGCGAGCCGCCGCGCGACGAGCGCCGCCATGATGTCCGGCACCGCGCTGCCCGAGACGCGCACGACCCCGACGCCGCCCTTCCCCGGCGGCGTCGCGATCGCCGCGATGGTGTCGGGCGAGGGCTTCATCCGTCAGCGCCGCAGCGCGCGGCGCGGATCGGTCTGCTCGCGTCGTCCTACCGCCGCTTGGCCGCGAGCGTCGCCGCCTCGCGCTGCAGCACGCGGTTCATGTGCCACTGCTGGAAGATCTGGATCGCGTTGTTGACCAGCCAGTAGAGCACCAGGCCCGACGGGAAGAACAGGAACATCACCGAGAACGCGACCGGCATGATCTGCATGACCTTCGCCTGCACCGGGTCCGAGATCGGCGTCGGCGACAGCCTCACCTGCAGGTACGCGGTGATCGCGTAGATCACGGGCAGCACGTACCAGGGGTCCGGCGCCGACAGGTCGTGGATCCAGCCGATCCACGGCGCGTGCCGCAGCTCGACCGCCGACAGCAGCACCCAGTACAGCGCGATGAAGACCGGGATCTGGACGAGGATGGGCAGGCACCCGCCGAGCGGGTTGATCTTCTCCTCCTTGTACATCTCCATCATCTTGACCTGCAGCTGCTGCTTGTCGTCGGCGTAGCGCTCCTGCAGCGCCTTCATCTTGGGCGCGATCACCTTCATCTTCGCCATCGACCGCGCGCTGGCGTGGTTCAGCGGATAGAACGCGCTCTTGAGGATGATGGTGAGCAGGATGATCGCCCAGCCCCAGTTGTGGACGAACGAGTGCAGCCACTTCAGCAACCAGAACAGCGGCGCGGCGATGACGGTGAAAATGCCGTAGTCGACGACGAGGTCGAGCCCCTTGGCGAGACTGGCCAGGATGTCCTGCTCTTGCGGGCCGACGTAGAGAGGCACGCGGACCTCGCCGGTCGCGCCGGGGGCGATGCTGCCGACCGGCACGATCACGCCGACCGAATAGAGGCCGTTGTCCTGCTTGCGCGTGTAGAACTCGCGCGGCGTCTTCTTCTCGTCGGAAGGAAGCCACGCGGCGACGAAGTAGTGCTCGACCATGCCGACCCAGCCGTTGTCGGCGCTCTTGGTGTAAGGCAGCTTGCGCGCAGGATCGGCGGCGAGCTTGTCGAGGTCGCCGAACTCGAGCTTCTTGTACTTGTCGGCGTCGTTGTAGACGACCGGGCCGGCAAACGACGCCGGCGCCATCGAGTTCTTCACGCCCGGCGTCTTGGTGTCGCGCGTCAGCTGGAAATACGCGAACGGCGCGATCGGCGCGCTGCCGGCGTTGGTGAGGTCGTAGGCGACGTCGATGACGTAGGTGCCGCGGTGAAAGGTCAGCACCTGGACGACCTTGTCGCCGTTGGCGGCGGTGGCCTGCAGCCTCAGCTCCAGGCTGTCGGCGCCGGGAGCGAGTTCGCGCGGGCCGGGCAGCACTTCGTACACGGTCCGATGGTTGGGCAGGCCCGCACCCAGCAGCCCCGACTGCGCGACGAACGTGCGCTCCGCCGTCTTGATCAGCGCGTCGTAGGGCAGTTCCATGTTCTCGACGTCGCGGTGCGACGCCAGCGCGACGCGGGCGATCACCCCGCCCGCCGCGTCGATCTCGGCGGTGTAGAGATCGGTCTTGACGACGATCGGCTGCGCCACCGCGGGGGCGCCGGCATCGATCGCCGGCGCGCCGGGCACCGGGACCGCCCCGGGGGCGGCGCCCTGCCCGGGCGCGGCGGCCGGAACGGGCAGGTCGGCGTTCGCTGCCGGCTTCGCGGCGGCGATCGGCGGCGGCGGCGGCCGGTGCTCCTTCTGCCATGCCTCCCAGAGGAACAGCGCCGAGAAAGAGAAGATGACGAAGAGGATCAGTCGTTGGGTATCCATGGCGGCCTTGCGGGACGGCGATTGCGATTGGGCGTTGCGCGGTGCGAGGGGTCAGGGCACCGGGTCGAAACCGCCGGGATGGTACGGGTGACAGCGCAGGACGCGGCGCAGCGCAAGCCAGGAACCGGTCAGGGCTCCGCGCTTCTCGACCGCTTCCTTCGCGTAGTCGGAACAGCTGGGATAGAACCGGCAGTTCGACCCCAGCAGCGGCCGGAAGAAGTACTGGTAGCCGCGAATCAGCGCGAGCAGCAGCGCCTTCATCGCGCCTGGTCCCGGCCCGCCGCAGCGACCAGCGCGGCCAGCAGCGCCGCCGCTTCCGCAGCGACCGCCGGAACTTCATGCCGGGCACATCCGCGCTTCAGCCGCAGGATCACGTCGAACACCTCGATCGCCGGGCGCACGCGCGCCACCGCGACGCGCAGCACGCGCCGGACCCGGTTGCGGTCGACCGCATTGCGCAACGCCTTCTTGCCGATGACGAAACCCACGCGGCCCGGAGCCGACCGCGCCGGCGCAGCGACGACCTGCAGCCAAGCGCCGTCGCCGCGCTTGCCGGCGCGAAACAGCGTCTCGAAGACACCCGTTCCCGCGAGCCGATAGCGGCGCGCGCCCCGGGGGGGCGCGGGCTGCGCGCGAACCGCGATGGGTTCCGGCGTCAGGGGGTAAGCCGGGCGCGACCCTTGGCGCGCCGCGCCGAGAGCACCTTGCGGCCGCCTACACTTTTCATCCGGGCGCGGAAGCCGTGCGTGCGCTTGCGTTTGACGACGGAAGGTTGGTACGTGCGTTTCATGATCGGCTGCCTAGAATGAAAAAGCCTTACATTAGAGCGCGTTATGCCCCGTACTGTCAACGGCTCCGCGATTCATGCCTGCCGCCCGCGGGGGTCGTGCGCCGTTCCCCTGCGCCGATCCGGGCTGTGGATAACTCGGGTCGCCCGCGCTATACTCGACGCTCGCAACGGGGTCACGCAGCGTACCGCGCCGCCGCGCGGGCACCCGGAACGAGAACGCGCCGCGACCATCCGCCGTTGCAGCAACATCTTCCGTTTTCTCCGCCGACCGTGCCGACGGCGCCCGCTTTGCCGGGCGCCGCAGGTCCCGCTCCGGCGGCACAACCCGCAAGGAAGGGCCCGCGGCATGACGACTGTCCCCCTGTTCTGGCAACAATGCCTGGATGCCTTCCGCCAGGAGTTGACGCCGCAACAGTTCAACACCTGGATCCGGCCGCTCGCGGTCGAGCATTCCGACGCCGGTTTCCGCGTGGTTGCACCCAACCGCTTCGTCCTGCAGTGGGTCAGGGAACGCTTTGCCGGCCGCATCTGCGAACTGGCCGCCGGCGCCGACGGCGCGCCGGTCCCGGTCACGCTGGCCGTCGCCGACGCCGTCAGGCTGTCCGAGACGCCGGCGCAGCCGCAGCCCGCAGCGGCGCCTGCCGCCGCCGCTACGACGTCCGCCGCCGCGCCGGCGCCCACGCCGGAGGTACCGTCGACGATGACGGCTCCCCCGCTGGCGCTGCGTCGCCACGACCAGACGAGCCTCAATCCGAATTTCACCTTCGCCACCTTCGTCTCCGGCAAGGCCAACCAGCTCGCGCGGGCCGCCGGGATGCAGGTGGCCGACCATCCGACGTCCTACAATCCGCTGTTCGTGTACGGGGGCGTGGGGCTCGGCAAGACCCACCTCGTGCAGGCGATCGGCAACCACATCCTGGCGCGCGAGCCCGGCGCCAAGATCCGCTACATCCATGCCGAGACCTACGTGTCCGACGTCGTCCACGCCTACCAGCACAAGGCGTTCGACGACTTCAAGCGCTACTACCGTTCGCTCGACCTGCTGCTGATCGACGACATCCAGTTCTTCAACGGCAAGAACCGGACGCAGGAGGAATTCTTCTATCTTTTCAACACGTTGATAGAGGCTCACAAGCAGGTGGTCATCACCTGCGACACCTATCCGAAGGAGATCGAGGGCATGGAGGAGCGGCTGATCTCGCGCTTCGGCTGGGGACTCACCGTCGCGCTCGAGCCCCCCGAACTCGAAATGCGCGTCGCGATCCTGCTCGCCAAGGCGCAGTCGGCGCGCGTCGCGCTCGACGAGCAGGTCGCCTTCTTCATTGCCAAGCACATCCGCTCCAACGTGCGCGAACTCGAAGGCGCGTTGAAGCGCGTAATCGCGTACTCGAGCTTCCACGGCCACGACATCACGCTTCCCGTGGCCAAGGACGCGCTGCGCGACCTCCTGGCGGTGCAGAACCGGCAGGTGTCGATCGAGAACATCCAGAAGACCGTGGCCGACTACTACAAGATCCGGATCTCGGACATGCACTCCAAGAAGCGATCGCGCGCGATCGCGCGCCCGCGGCAGGTGGCGATGGCGCTGACCAAGGAACTCACGCAGCTGTCGCTGCCAGAAATCGGCAGCAATTTCGGCGGCCGCGACCACACGACGGTCCTCCACGCCTGCCGCCAGATCGCCAAGCTGCGGGAAACGCTTCCCCAGCTCAACCACGACGTGAATTTCCTGCTGCAGGTGCTGCGCAATTGAGGCGCCCGCGCCGGGGTACAAAAACGAGGCTTTACGGTCTATAATTTGTGGATTACACCGGGATTGGCCGAGGTCCCGAAACCATCCCCAAAAGACCCACGCCGACGACAGCACTTATCCACAAGCCTTTCGCCAGTCCAACCCGCTGATACCAAAGGACCAAACGGGGATGTCCCGGTCCTGGCCCCGCGCCTATTAGCTGTTATTCGGTTTAAATAATGCAACTAAAGCAAATAGCCCGCGATGCGCTGTTGAAACCGTTGCAGGCGGTGTCCGGCATCGTCGAACGTCGGCATACGCTGCCAATTCTCGCCAATGTCCTGCTCGAACAGAAGGACGGGCGGCTCTACGTCACGGCCACCGATCTCGAAATGCAGATCACCGCGCATTCCGACTTGCCGGGCGGCGAAGAGCAGGCCGTCACCGTCGCCGCGCGCAAGCTGCAGGATCTGCTGCGCGCGCTGCCGGACGACGCGGTGCTCAACATCGCGGCCTCCGGCGGCAAGATGGTCGTCCGCGCCGGGCGCTCGCGCTTCAACCTGCAGACGCTGCCCGCGGTCGACTACCCGCGCATCGGCGTCGGCCAGGACCAGTTGCAGACGCTGACGCTGCCGCAGCGCGATCTGCGGGGCCTCTTCCGTCTCGCCGAGTTCGCGATGGCGCAGCAGGACATCCGCTACTACCTCAACGGCATGCTGCTGGTCGCCGACCAGGGCTCGCTGCAGGCGGTCGCCACCGACGGTCACCGGCTGTCGTGGGCGAGCCTCGCGGTCGCCGGCGACTACCAGCGGCAGGAGGTCATCCTGCCGCGCAAGACCGTGCTCGAACTGGGCAAGCTGCTCGCCGACGTCGACGATCCGGTCACCATCGACATCCTCGCCACGCAGGTCCGCTTCCGCTTCGGCAACGTCGAACTGGTGAGCAAGGTCGTCGACGGCAAGTTTCCCGACTACAACCGCGTGATCCCGACCGGGCACACCAAGGCGATCGTGCTGTCGCGGCCGGAACTGCTCGCCACGCTGCAGCGCGCGGCGATCCTGTCCAACGAGAAATTCCGCGGCGTGCGCATCGTGCTGGCACCCGGCACGCTCAAGATCGTCTGCACCAACAGCGAGCAGGAAGAGGCCGAGGAGGAGCTCGAGATCGCCTACCAGGGCGAGGCGCTCGACATCGGGTTCAACATCACGTACCTGCTCGACGTGCTGCACAACCTCAGCGTCGACCAGGTGCAACTCGGGTTCGGCGACGCCGATTCCAGCGCGCTGATCACGGTGCCCGAGCGCGACGATTACAAGTACGTCGTGATGCCGATGCGGATCTGACCGGGCGGCCGGTCAGGCAGCGAGCCTCGCGGCGCCGACGTAGCAGTCGGCGCCGGCGTTTTGAGCATTCAGGAAGTCAACCGAAAGCAGCGATGATTCCAGCCAATTCCCCGGCCAGTTCCCCGTCGACGTTGAACGGCGACGATTACGATTCCAGCAGCATCAAGGTGCTGAAGGGGCTCGAGGCGGTGAGGAAGCGCCCGGGCATGTACATCGGCGACACCTCCGACGGCACCGGCCTTCATCACATGGTGTTCGAGGTGCTCGACAACGCCATCGACGAGGCGCTGGCCGGCTACTGCGACGACATCAAGGTCGTGATCCACACCGACAACTCGGTCTCTGTCGTCGACAACGGCCGCGGCATCCCGGTCGACATCAAGGACGACGACGAGTTCAAGCGCTCGGCAGCCGAGATCGTGATGACCGAACTGCACGCGGGCGGCAAGTTCGACCAGAACTCGTACAAGGTCTCCGGCGGGCTGCACGGCGTCGGCGTTTCCGTCGTCAACGCGCTGTCCGAGTGGCTGAAGCTGCGGATCTGGCGCAACGGCAGGATCCACCAGATGGAGTTCCGCCACGGCGACGCGGTGGCGCCGCTCGCCGCCGACGGCGCGACCGACCGCCGGGGCACCGAGGTGCACTTCATGGCTTCGACCGAGACCTTCGGTCGCATCGAGTTCCACTACGAGATCCTCGCCCGCCGCATCCGCGAACTGTCTTTCCTCAACAACGGCGTCAAGATCGAACTCGTCGACCAGCGCGACGGCAAGAGCGAGAACTTCGCGTACTCCGGCGGCATCAAGGGCTTCGTCGAGTACATGAACCGCAGCAAGTCGGTGCTGCATCCGAAGGTGTTCTACGCCATCGGCGAGAAGGACGGCATGACCGTCGAGGTGGCGATGCAGTGGAACGACTCGTACGCCGAGAACGTCCAGTGCTTCACCAACAACATCCCGCAGCGCGACGGCGGCTCGCACCTGACCGGGCTGCGCCAGGCGATGACGCGCACGCTCAACAACTACATCGAGAAGGAAGAGATCGCGAAGAAGGCGAAGGTCGAGACCACCGGCGACGACATGCGCGAGGGCCTGTGCTGCGTGCTGTCGGCGAAGGTTCCCGAGCCCAAGTTCTCGTCGCAGACCAAGGACAAGCTCGTCTCGTCCGAGGTGATGCCGGTGGTGCAGGAGATCGTCTCGGCAAAGCTCGCCGAGTTCCTGCTCGAGAGCCCGAACGACGCCAAGATCATCTGCACCAAGATCGTCGAGGCGGCGCGCGCGCGCGAAGCCGCGCGCAAGGCGCGCGAACTCACGCGCCGCAAGGGCGTGCTCGACGGCATGGGGCTTCCCGGCAAGCTCGCCGACTGCCAGGAGCGCGACCCGGCGCTGTGCGAGATCTACCTGGTCGAGGGTGACTCGGCCGGCGGCTCGGCCAAGCAGGGGCGCGACCGCAAGTTCCAGGCGATCCTGCCGCTGCGCGGCAAGATCCTCAACGTCGAGCGCGCGCGCTTCGACAAGCTGGTGAGCTCGCAGGAGCTGATCACGCTGATCACCGCGCTGGGCACCGGCTTCGGCCGGCAGGCGGGCGAGAAGGAAGAGAAGGACGAGTACAACGCCGACAAGCTGCGCTACCACCGCATCATCATCATGACCGACGCCGACGTCGACGGCTCGCACATCCGCACGCTGCTGCTGACTTTCTTCTACCGGCAGATGCCCGAACTGATCGAGCGCGGCCACATCTACATCGCGCAGCCGCCGCTGTACAAGGCCAAGCTCGGCCGCGAGGAGGTCTACCTCAAGGACGACCACGACCTGAAGCAGCACCTGCTCAAGGTCGCGCTCAAGGGCGCCGAGCTCACGCCGGGCGCGGGCAAGCCGCCGCTCGCCGTCGAGACTTTCGAGCACGTCGCGCGCGAGTACCTGCTGGCCGAAGCGGTGATCGACCGCCTCGCGCGGCTGGTCGATCCGGCCGCGATGCACGCGCTGCTGACCGGCGGGACCATCGACCTCGGCAGCGAAAACTCCGCCCGCGAAAGCGCGCGCGCGCTGCAGGTCGCGATCAACGACGCCGACGTGCGCGTCGAGGCGCGCTACGACGCGGTGGCGGAAACGCACCGCCTCGTCATCGTGCGCACGCATCACGGCACGCCGCACGCGAGCGCGATCGACGCCGACCTGCTGGCGAGCGGCGACTACGCGCAGATCCGCGCGGCGGCCGAGGTGCTGCAGGGATTGATGCAACCCGGCGCGACGGTGAAGCGCGGGGAAAAGCAGCAGCCGGCGGCGACGTTCAAGGCCGCGCTCGACTGGCTGCTCGACGAGGCGCGCAACAGCGTGTCGATCCAGCGCTACAAGGGCCTGGGCGAGATGAACCCCGAACAGCTCTGGGATACGACGATGAATCCGGCGGTGCGGCGGCTGCTGCGCGTCCAGATCGAAGACGCGATCAGCTCCGAGGAGATCTTCTCGACGCTGATGGGCGAACTCGTCGAGCCGCGCCGCGCTTTCATCGAGAGCAACGCTCTCGGCGTGAGAAATCTCGACGTCTAGCGCGCGTACCTGGAGGCGGAAGTCCTCTGCCCGCCCGCCAAAGGGAAGCGTTGGCCGAGCGGCAAGGTATCGCCGACACCGTCCCGCGTCGGCATGCGGCCGGCTGCGGGAGCGGCCCGAGCCGCCGAAAGTGCGGATGCCAAAAGAAATAGTCCGGATGACAAAAGTCCGGCTCTTCACTTGGTGTTGACGCCGTGATCTCATCGGGTTGTCGACGGTGTGGCGCGGCTCCCGGTGCAGGACCGCCCTCCCACGGTCGTTGCGGATGCGCCGGGGCCGCGGCTCGATGCGATTTTTCGGCTTGCAACAAAACAGTCAGCGAGGTTCACAAATGAAGCGCACGATAGTCAGAGGTGGCTTGATAGCACTCTTGACATCCGTCCTGGTAGCTTGCGGCGGCGGAGGGAGTGATGGAATCA
>CAIWHR010000550.1 GCA_903912485.1 uncultured beta proteobacterium
GATCCTGCGCACGCTGGGCGCGTCGCAGGCGCAGCTGACCGCCGCGCAGGTCGCCGAGTTCCTGGTGCTGGGCGCGCTCGCGGGCCTGCTCGCCGCGGCGGGCGCGACCGCGGTCGGCTACCTGCTCGCCGACCGCGTGTTTCAGATCCCGTTCGCGGCAAACCCGCTGGTGTGGCTGTACGGCCTCGTCGGCGGCGCCGGCTGCGTGACGCTCGCCGGCTGGCTGGGCACGCGCGGCACCGTGCGGCCGCCGCTGGAGGTGATCCGCCAACTCGGCTGAGGCGTGCGCGACGGCAGCATGCTAGTGCCCGCTCCAGTCGAGGACCGTGTCTTCGCCCCAGCACCGGTAGTTGTCGGCGTTGAACAGCGCGAGCCCGGGGATCCCCGACTTGATCAGGGCGACCACCGACTTCGGCGCGCATTCGTACGCCTCGTCCCGCGTGCCCACCGCGAGATGCGTGAACTCGTGGAGCATGATGCCCGCCATCGACGCCTTCTTCCATTGGGTGAACGTTTCCACGGTGGGCTTCACCGGCTGGAAGAAGAATTTGACGCAGAGCAGCAGCCCACGTGGCGTGCTTCGGGTGGCAAATGCATACGCATCCGCGTTCTTGCCGCACTCGCCCGAAATGGCCCAGTTGGAGGTGAAATTCTTGCCCGCATTCGTCAGGTCCGAACTCGCGAGAACGCCGAGGCCCTCGATTTCGATTGAGACGGCACGCCCGCCCAGCATGTCGAAGGCGGTCGCCAACATGGCGACGCTGGCCGCGATGTGCACTCCGGTGTCGACCGCGACGCCCAGTTCGCCGAAGTTGCCCAGCGTGGCGTGACCGGCGACGCCGCCGCCGAACCAGCGATTGACGCGACTGTGATTGCTCAAGTCCTCGATCACCGACTCGATCGCCATCACCCCGCCCATCGCACGCATCGTATCGACGGTGACCTCCTTGCCCTTGTTCAGACCCTTCTGCGCGTTGACGACGTTCTGTCCCTGGACCCGAAGGCGCTCGTACGACGCGACCAGCAGGCTCGCGAGCGTTTCGCGTCCGCCGGGATCGGTACGGTTCACCGGATTGCCCGCCGCGTAAAGGTAGCGGTGCAGCGACAGCGGGTCGCGGCGGTCCCCCAGCATCGGGTCGCGCGTCAGGAACATTCCGGAGCGCGGGTCGTAGTAGCGGGCGCGCAGGTAGATCAGGCCGGATTCCGGATCGGTTTCCTCGCCTGCGAAGCCGTGCGCGACCGTCGCGCCTCCCGCGTGAGCGAGCACCTCGCCGAATCCCGCGTAGTCGAAAGTGTCGGTGACCGCTCCGCCGCCGGCGGCCAGCAGGCGGATGGAATCCAGCGCGTCGCCCAGCGGAAAGCGGGGCGTCGCGGATTGCACGTCCTGCAGCAGCTTGGTGCCCCAGACGAACGACTCGGAAGCCGACGGCGTGGTCTGCCGCAGCAGCCGCGAGAAGCCGTTGGCGCCGTCCCGGTCGACCCATTGCGTCGTCGGCCCGGCGGGACTGCTCTTGGCCTGCCGCACTCCGTCGGCATCGTAGGCGTAGGTGGTGGTCACGCCGTTCGTGCCCTGGTAGCTCACCAGCCGGTCGAGCGCATCCCAGCCGTAGTGGACGGACCGGGGCACGCCGGCCACGATCCGGTCTTCGCGGATGCGCCGGCCGGCCGCATCGTAGACGTAGGTCACGCCGCCGCCGGCGACGACCTGGTTGTCGCCGTTGTAGGTGAAGAGCGTGGGCGCGGCCGGCGGACCGGCACTGACGCGGTTGCCGGCGGCGTCGAAGCCATACGCCGAATCGAAGCCGAGTTGGCTCGCAGCATCGAAGTGCCGCTCGCGGGTCAGCCTCCCCAGCGCGTCGTACTGGTACTCGACGTGCGAGCCGTCATGGCGGTCGACGCGTCTGCGGTTGCCGACCGCGTCGAGGGTGTAGGTCTCACCCGCCAGCAGCGCGCCCCCGCTGCCCCGGTGGACGACGGTCAGCGGACGGTTGCGCGGGTCGTAGGTCATCGTCGTCGTGACGCCGCCGGGCCGCGTGACGGTGATCAGGTTGCCGGCGCCATCCCATGACTGGAGCGTCACGCCGCCGGCCGGATCGGTGATGCGCACCAGCCGTTCGAGCGCGTCGTAACCGTACTGCGTCACCTGTTCGCCGTTGGCGTCGCCGTGCGCCACCACCGTCCTGCTGCCGCCGGGGGCGTAGGCGTAGCGCACGTAGCGGCCGCCGGGCTCGGTGACCCGCGTCAGTCGGCGCGTCTGCGCGTCATACGCCAGCGTGGTCGTGCCGCGCGCGTCGACGATTGTCGCCGGAAGTCCGTCGGCCGTGTAGGCATAGGTCTGCGCCGCGGCTCCGGGCAACAGCGTTGCGATCCGGCGCCCGCGCTCGTCGTACTGGTACTGGATGGTCTCTCCCTTGCCGGTGGTGACCGAGACCAGCCTGCCGGCGGTATCGTAGGCTCGCGTTTCCGTTGCGCCGAGCGGAAACACCATGGTGGTCAGGCGCCCCGAGCTGTCGTAACCGAAGCGCGTGGTGTTGCCGTTGGCATCGGTGCTGGCGGCCGGGTTGCCGACGCCGCCGATGTAGGTGTAGCGGGTGATCCCGCCCAGGGCATCGGTGACCGCCGTCAGGCGTCCCAGCAGGTCGTAGGCGTAGAGCGTGGCCGCGCCCGCTTCGTCCACCACGCTGGTCAGCTGGCCTTCGGCATCGTAGCCGCGGATCGCGACGCTGCCGTCGGCGAAGGTGGTCTGGACCAGACGGTTGAGCGCGTCATGCGCGTACAGCGTCGTTTGCCCCGCCGGGTCGGTGTCGCTGGTCCTGTTGCCGCTCGGGTCGTAGGTGAAGGTGGTCCTGCCGCCCAGCGCATCGGTGATCATCGTGAGCTGTCCGGCTGCGTCGTAGCTGTATCCGGTGGTGTTCGCGGTGACCGAGACCGCCTGCGTCAGGCGGCCGACCGCATCGTAGGAACGCCGTTCGATGGCGCCGCCGGGGGAGCGCAACGCGGTGAGCCGGTCCGCCCCGTCGTAGCTCCGCTCGCTGGTGTTGCCGAGCGAATCGGTGATCGTGAGCAGGTTGCCGACGGCATCGTAGGTCTGCTGCAGCACGCTGCCGTCGACGGGATCGACGACGCCGGTCGGACGGCCGACCGGGTCGGTCGCGATCGCCATCTCCCGGTTGGCCGCGGTGGTGACCTTGTTGATCACCCCGGCCGCGTCGTAGGCGAACGTGCGCTGCACGCCACCGCGTGACGTGGCCGTGACGCGGTTTTCGGGGTCGTAGGCCAGGCCGGCCGCGGGTCCCGTCCCCGATTGCTGCGAGGTGAGATTGCCGTTCGCGTCGTACTGGAACGCGACGACCGTACCGGCGGGATCGATCAATTGCCGCCGACGGCCAGCGCCGTCGTGACCGTTGGCGCTGATCGCGCCCAGCGCGTCGGTCAGCGCATTCGGGTTGCCGGCAGCGTCGTGGCCCACACTCAGCGCCTGACCGAGCGGGCCGGCGACGTGGACCAGATTGCCGGTCGCGTCGTACTGCGACGTCGTGGTGTTTCCGCGCGGATCGGTGACGGTCAAAGGCCGCCCGGCGGCATCGCTGGTGAACGCCGTCGTGCGCCCGAGCGGATCGGTGATCGAAGTCAGATTGTTCTGCGCGTCGTAGGCGAACGCGGTGGTCGCCCCGAGCGGATCGGTCTGACCGGTGAGATTGTCGTTGGCGTCGTAGTTGCGCGTCGTCGTGTGGCCGAGCGGGTCGCTGACCGAGGTCACGTTTCCCCGGCTGTCGTAGCCGTACAGCGTGATGCGGCCCAGCGCATCCTCGACCTGCTCCTGGCGCGCAGCCAGGTCGTGGACGTAGCGGGTGACGCTGCCGTTCGCATCGGTGATGGCGGTGACGCGGCCCTCGTCGTCGTAGTCGGTGCGCGATACCGCGCGCCCGAGCGGGTCCTCGATGCGCAGCAGGCCGTGGAAGCGGTCGTACTGGAAGCGCGTGGTATTCCCCGAGCGGTCGGTGGCTGCGGCGAGATCGCCGGCCGGAGAGTAGGCGTAGGTTCGCGACAGCCCCATCGGATCGGTGATGCGGGTGATCCGCTGCTGCGCGTCGCGCGCGAACACGATGCTGACTCCGGACGAATGCGTGATGCCGCCGGCGGTCACCGTGATCTGGTTGCCGTTCGGATCCCTGGCACTTTCGACGCCGCGGGTGCGCGTCACGACGTACTCCGACCCGTCGCGCTGCGTGTACAGGAAGCGATCGGGATGGAATGTCTTCAGCGTCGCGAAGTCGATCAGCGTGACCGGGCCCGGTTGCGGCTCGACAATCAGCAGGTCGGCCGTGTCGAGCGTCTGCAGCGTGCCCAGCGTTCCTGGGCGCGGCGTGAAGCTCGCACGCACGGTCTCGAACGGCAACAGCGGCGAGACGGAGGGTGTGATCCGCAGTTCGAACCTTTCGACTTTGCCGTTGGGCAGCGTGACGCTGACGATGTGGTCGTTGCCGGGGATCAGCGTGTAGTCGTTGCCCTGCTTGACCACCTGCCAGCCGGCGCCGAGAGTCCCCGCCGTGGCGACGCGCAGCGCTTTCAACCCGAGGCTCCAGCCGACGCCGAATTCTCCGGTCCGCTTGTCCCTGCTGTCGTAGCTGCGGGTGATCTGGATCGGGATGCCCGAAAGCGGCACGGTCAGATCGGCGAACGACAGCGTGAAATGGCCGATCTTCTGATTGCCTTCGACCACGATCGCGTTCTGTGCGCTGCTGACGTTGTCGCCGCGATCGAAGACCGTCAGTCGAAGCGTGTAGATGCCGTTCTGCAGCAGCGTCGGATCGAACTGCCCGAGCGCTCCATCGACGACGGGCGCGGTGCCTTCGCCGATGACCGTGAAGACGTCGTCGCCGCCCGCGGCGATCGCCAGTTCGTAACGCAGGAAATCGGAGTCGCTCGCCGTTCCGATGACGGCCACCGGACCGGTGACGGTGCCGCCGTCGGCGGGCGAGGCGATCGTCGCGACCGGGGGCGTGATGTCTCCGGGCACGCGCGCGGCGATGTTGAGCGTGACCGCGGCCGAACTGCCTGCCAGCGCCGCAGCGATGACGGTGCTGCCGCCGGCGACGCCGCTGGCGAGTCCGGCTGCGTCGACGCGCGCCGTGGCCGGGATCGACGAGGTCCAGGTCGAGGCCAGCGTGACGTCGACACCCGAGCCGTCGGTGAGAATTGCCACGGCCTTGTACTGGAGTTCGTCGCCCGCGAGACGCAGCGCCGGCCCCGGCCCCGGCTCGATCACGATCTGCGCGATGGGTGCCGCCAGCGGCGGCCCGGCCGATGCGGTGAGCGCGACCGGCGGCGCGGTCGCGGGCTGCAGCACGGTGCCGGCCGCCGGCGACTGCGCCATGATCTCGCCCATCGGAATCGTGGTCGAGAACGCGGTCGCCACATCCACGCTCAGGCCCGCAGCGGCGAGCAGCGCGTTGGTCGGCGCCAGCTGCTGGCCGACGACGAAGGGCATCACGAAGGGTTGCGGGCCCTTCGACACCGTCAGCCGGATGGCGTCGAACTGCCCGACGACGGCACCGGCCACCGCGGTTTGCGCAAGCACGATGCCGGCGGGTTGCGCCGAGAACTGCTCGATCCAGCGCAGGCCCTGCAGGTCCTGCGCGATCAGCACCGGCAGCGCTGCGTCGAAGGTCAGCCCGACCACATTGGGCACCGTGCGCGCCTGACTGGTGAGGTTGACGATGAAGATCTGGTCGGTGCTCGCACCGCGCGAATCGGTCGCCGTCACGATGACCGTCGTCCAGCCCCAGTTGCAGAACGCAGGGTAGCCCGCCGCGCAGCTCGACTCGAACCGGACGCGCCCGCTCGCGCCGTTGATGCTCACGTAGGCCGGCGCCGTCTTGAGCGAGAAGGTGATCGTGTCGCCCGGATCGGGATCGTAGGCCGAGGCGTCGTAGAAATTCGGCGCCGGCCAGCCGTCGATTCCGGTCTTCTCCAGCAGGCTCGTGGGGGGCGTGGACGTGAACACCGGCGGCCGGTTGTCGGGGACGATGTCGATGATGACCGTCGCCGGCGCGGACGTGGCTCCGTCGGCGCTCGCGGTGTAGGTGAAGCTCGTCGCCTGCGCCAGGCGCGGGTCGCGGACGGTGCCCTGCTGCTCGGGCGTGCGGAACACCCGCGATACCTTGGTGTCGTGCAATACGTGCGCGTTGCCGTCGATCGCCGTCGAACGATATTGAATGTTCGGAAAAGCCTTCGGTCCGGGCAGCCAGTGGTTGCTGCCGCCGCCCTTCAGGACCGTGGGTCCGATCAGGTGGAGGCATTCGGTCGCGAAATCGGCGCCGGTAAAGTCGCAATTGAACTGGAATATGGAGTTCTGCACGATGTCGACATGGCCATCGTTGTTCATGTCGATCAGCATCAGCGCCGAAACGTCGTTGTAGCTCCAGTTGTAGGTCCAGTACGGATCGACCTTGCGCACGCCGGTGCGTCCATCGAGGATCATGATGCGGCTGTACCCGGCAAACACCACCTCCGCCACGCCGTCGCCGTCCAGGTCGTATACCTGCGGTGCTACGTTCTGAACCCAGAAACTCTGGGCCGGCGGAGTGTAAAAAGGCGCGATCACCGGATTGTCCGGCACGTCCGGCGGAACCTTGTACGCCCAGATCGGCTGCCCGTCGTCGCGAAACGCGTACACGGTGCCGTCGGCCCCGAGAACGATGTCGGATCGGCCGTCGCCGTCGACGTCGGCAATGGTCAACGGCGTGAACCAGTACGTCTGCAAAGGAATGTGCCGCTTGAGCTGGCCGTCGTAGCTGTAGATGAAGATGCCGCGACTGTTCGGGTCCGGTTCGCCGCTGCTTCGCAGATGGATGATCTCGGCCTTGCCGTCGCCGTCGAGATCGGCCACCGCGGTGTCGTTGACCGATTTGGAGAGGTGCCAGGCGAGGTCGAAACCGCCGCCCGCGTTCTGCATCCACACGTCGGTGCCCGACACCAGGTCGACGCGGCCGTCGCCGTCGATGTCCATCGCGATCGGCGGCATTTGCCACAGCGCATTGGGGCCGCCGGGACGCCCCGGGCTGGCCGCCGGATCGCGCGTGATCAGCGCCTGCAGGACGCTGCCGTCGGTGCCGCTGAGGATCAGCGTGGCGCGGCACGCGACGTTCTCGTCGGCGACGAGGCCCGTCACCGCGCGGCAGTCCGCGTAGTGGCCGACGTTGGCCGCATCCGCGTAGTAGGTGTAGGCAGAGTTGTGGGGGATTTGCGCGTTCATCAGCAGCACGGGCGCGCCGCCGGCGGTCAGGCGGGCAACGCTCAACCCGCTGCTGTAGGCGACCCCACCGGGCCTAAATCCCCCCGGCGGCACCGCCGTTGCGCCATGGCGGATGTCCGGATGCGGCTTCGACAGCGGCGGCGATACCCACTTCACCTTGCCCAGGTGATCGAAAGCCAGAACGCTGTCGTGCCAGGGGCTGCCTTCGCGGGTGCAAAGGGTCACCTGGGCCAAGGTCGGATGCCCGCTGTCGTCGAGGTCCGCCAGCACCCGATGCTCCATCGCGCCATAGCCACCCGGGTTCGTCGCGCAGTCCGTGGCGCCGGTCTTGTCGTAGTTCCAGAGCAGGCTGCCATCGAGCCCGGAGCGCGCCCGGATGCCGGCGTTGTTGTCGAAGGTGACGATGTCCGGATAGCCGTCTGCGTTCAGGTCCGCCACCAGCTCGTGGACGCGATCGGCGCCCGTGCCTGCGCTCCACAGCTTGGCCACCGTGAACGGATCTCCCGGAGGCGTTGCCGGTGCGTGGTAGGTGAAGCTGCCATCGGCATTGAACGCAGTGACCGCTCCCACGCCGGGATCGGTCAGGCGAGCGGCCGTGAGCGCGCCGGCGCCCGCATGGATGTCGTTGCCGAGCACGCCCGGCACCGGCACCGTGAGCACGCTGCTCACTTTCACCGTGTAGCTGTCGTCCATCGCCACCGGTGCCGGTGCCGCCGGAGAGGCTCCGACGATGATCGAGACTTCGCTGCCCGAGGTCAGCACGCCGTCGCTCGCGGTCAGCCGCAGCACGTAGGTTCCGACGGCGCCGAAGGTCGCGGTCGTGGCGGCTGCCGCCGGATTGGCGAAGGTGACGGCGCCGGTGCCCGATTGCTTGGCCCAGGCGTAGGTGATCGCGCCGGGCTGGACCGGAAAACCGTCGTCGGCGGCGCTGCCGGACAGTACCGCGCCGGCCGACAACTTCACGGACTGATCGGGTCCGGCGCTGACCGCAGGCGGCATATTCACCGGCGCCGCCAATCTCGCACTGACCGTCAGGTCCGAAGCGGAAGCGTGCTGGCCGTCGTTGGCCGTGAGCCGCAGCACGTAGGTGCCCGCGGCACCGAATGCCGCGGTCGTCGATGCCGCGGCTGCATCGCCGAAAGTGACGGTGCCGGGACCGGAGACCTTGGTCCACAGCAAGCTCAAAGACGCCGGCGGCTTCGGCAGCCCGTCGTCGGAGGCGGCGCCGAGGAGCGTCGCCGTAGCGGGCAGCGTGACGACCTGGTCGACGCCGGCGACGACGAACGGCGGCTGGTTGACCGTTGCCGCCGCGGCGACGGTGACGGTCACCTCGGACGGTGTCGACAGGAGACCGTCGAACGCGGTCAGGCGCAACACGTAGGTGCCGGCGGAGCTGAACGCTGCGCTGGTCGATGCCGCAGCCGGGTTGCCGAAGGTTGCCGTGCCCGGCCCGGACACCTTGGCCCACGACACGGTCACCGCGGCCGGCGGATTGGGCAGGCCGTCGTCGGTTGCGCTGCCGGCAAGGGTGGCGGTCGCCGGCAGCGCGATCGTCTGGTTCGCTCCGGCGCTGACGTTGGGCGGCTGGTTGACCACGCCGCGCGACAGCAGCATGTCCACGCGCAGCGCGACGCGGGTGTCGTCCTTCACCGCGTACAGCGCCACGAGGTCTTCGCCGGCGGGCGCGTCGCCCGCCGGATCGGTCGCCAGCGGCGCGACGCCGGTCCAGTCGGCACCGCTGCCGTCGAAGACGATGGCCAGCGCCGTCGCCGTGGTCAGCACCACGGCCGTCGCCAGCAGCACCGC
>CAIWHR010000551.1 GCA_903912485.1 uncultured beta proteobacterium
GATCCTGCGCACGCTGGGCGCGTCGCAGGCGCAGCTGACCGCCGCGCAGGTCGCCGAGTTCCTGGTGCTGGGCGCGCTCGCGGGCCTGCTCGCCGCGGCGGGCGCGACCGCGGTCGGCTACCTGCTCGCCGACCGCGTGTTCCAGATCCCGTTCGCGGCAAACCCGCTGGTGTGGCTGTACGGCCTCGTCGGCGGCGCCGGCTGCGTGACGCTCGCCGGCTGGCTGGGCACGCGCGGCACCGTGCGGCGGCCGCCGCTGGAGGTGATTCGCCAACTGGGCTGAGGCGCCGCATGTTCGGTTGCAACGCCGCCGGCGTATGTCGCTGGGCTCGGACGGATGGGGGGGCGGCGGCAGTCTGCGGGCCGCCTGCGGCCCCGTTCAAGGCACGCGCTGGCGGCGCTGATCCATTCCGAGCGCGGCGGCGAGGATGGGCTTGGCCCACGCCGGCGTCTGCGACAGATCGGCAGGTCCGGCAATGGCGCCGCCAATCCAGCGCAGCAGCAGCCGGGGCCGCGCCTTCACCGGCGCATCGGCGTCGGCCTGCGCGCTGTTGTCGTAGACGAGCAGCTGGCCGAGCTTGGGCAGCAGGCGGATCAGGTTCAGGCGCCCGCGAACGTAGCGCCGCTCGATGTCGGCGCGCGGAATGTCGTGTCCGCCGCTGGCAACCCGCTGCTGCACGCGCGCGACGTGCCGTTCCACCGAGTCGAGGCCGACGAACCAGACGTTGACGTCGAGTCCGGCTGCCGCCGCCTCCATCAACAGACCGACGATCGTGTCGCCGCCCAGAGTCGTTTCCAGCGCGTAGTTGCCGCGCAGCGCGATGGCGCGCCGCAAGCGGCCCACGCCCTGTTCCCACGCCCAGGCGTTGGCTTCGCCCTGAGTCATGATCCGCCCCAGCGCGGCCGCGGCGGAGATCGCCTCGCGCGCGGCCAGATCGGGGTTGAAACAGGGAATTCCCGCGGCCTGGAACGCCTGACCGCCGATGCTGCTCTTGCCCGCGCCGTTGCAGCCGGCCAGCACGAAGATCTGCGGCCTGGCGACGGCAGCCGCCGCCTTCCGTCTAGCCACGCCTGGGCGGGTTCCGCTTCGCCCGGGCCTTGCGGGTTGCCGGCGTACGCAGCGAGGCGTCCGCGAAAGCACCGAGCTGATCTTCCGGCGTGTCGAACGCCCGCTGCATCGCGGCCGCCGCGCCGGGCGCCTGCATGATGTCGTAGCGGCGATCGAACTCCGCCGACAGCACCGCGAGGCTGCGATCGTCGGCTTGCGTCAGCGCCTGGTACTCGTCGATCGAGATCAGCACCGCCGTTGGCTTGTGCTGCTTGGTGATCGTTACCGGACCGGCGCGCAGGACGGCGTCGAGCAGCTGGCCGAACCGGTGCTTGGCTTCGCTGGCCGTGTATTGCGGCGCGTCGACCACCTCGCCGCGGCGATTGCGAACGCGAACGGCACCGGCCATGAGCTTCTCCGCGGAGCGTGGTTGAGCAAAGCTTCAGTCTGGACCAATTGACCATTTTGGTCAAATTGGGAAGGCCCGCGCTCGCGGGACCGCCAGCCGTCCGTCAGCTTCTTCCTGCCTGGATTTCGTCCGCTTCCGCCTCGGCGAGGCCGGCGCTCTGCGTCAGCGCCTCGGCCTCGGCGGTGAGTTCCTCGGCGAGCAGCGCCTTGGCCACCCGCCGCTTCTTGGCGGCGAGCGAGCGCAGGCCCTCGATGCGCGCGAGCGTCTCCGCGGACAGCGGCGGTGGCGTCGGCCGGCCTTCCACCGGCAGCAACGGGCGCGTGGCGCGGGTGTGAATGCTGATCATGCCGGCTGCGGCCAGATTCTGGAGCGCCTGCCAGGTCAGCGGGTCGAGGATCTGGAGGGTCGGCTTGTCGCCGCGCCACTCGGTCTCGCCGTGGATCTTCTCGACGCGCGGACCGTCGGCACGGTCCTGGACGACTGCGATGAGCACCGGCGTCGGCGAGCCCGGCACCCAGGTCTCGTCGCAATGGATCAGCCGGTTACCGAGCGCCGCCTTGGCGCGGGAGGCGAAATGCGCCGCAGGATCGGCAGGCGGCGCCCGGACCGATGGCCCCTCCGCCGGCACCGACGACATGATCTGGTCGAGCCGCTTGAGCAGTGCCTGGCGGCCGCTCTTGAACGGGATGTTGGTGAGGTCGCCCGTGCCGTCGAGAACGCCCTGCGCGAGGTCCATCTTCTGGGCCAGCGACGCCAGCATGCCGTGCTCGATGGTGTCCTCGGCGATCAGGTTGACGACGGTGACCGGGCGCAGCTGGTTCTTCCGCCAGGCACGGGCGATTCGCTGTTCGAGTTTGGCGGGGTTCCACGGCAGGTCGCAATTGATCACGACGCTGGCGTTCTGGAGGTTGAGCCCGACGCCGCCCGAGTCGGTGCTGAGGAACAGGCGGCAGTCCGGGTCCTCGCGGAAGGCGAGAATCTCGGCGCGCCGCGCCTTCTGCGGGACGCTGCCGGTGTGCCAGGCGTGGCCGATGCGGTTCTCGTCCGCCCATTCGCGGACGCGCTCCAGCATGCCGATCCATTCCGAGAAGACGATGACCTTGACGTCGGGATCGGCGAGGCAATCGTCCAGCACGCGTGCGATCTCGTCTAGCTTCGGGCAGTCGCGCGAGGGATTGCCCTTCATGATGCCGGGCGAGTCGCAGATCATGCGCATCATGTTGAGCAGGATCATCAGCAGATCCTGCTCTTTCGGCGTGAGAGGGCGCCGCTGCGAAATCGCCACCAGTTCGGCCACCTGCTTCTGGACCGCTGCGTATTCGTCGCGCATGGCCGGGGTGAGGGCGACGAAGTGGTTGCGGTCGCTGCGGTCGGGCAGTTCGGTCTCGACGTCGGCCTTGCGGCGGCGGATGAGGATCGGCCGCACGCGTTCGCGCAACCGGTCGAGGTTCCTGTAGCCTGCCGGACGGCCCCTGTCGTCCAGCTGGTAGTACTCGCGGTTGAACCGGAACAGCGGGCCGAGGATCGCCGGATCGAGGAAGTCCACGATCGACCGGAGTTCGTCGATGCGGTTTTCGATCGGCGTGCCGGTCAGCACGAACGCATAGCGGCTCTGGAGGCGCTTGACTGCCTGCGCGGTCTTGGTCGACCAGTTCTTGATCCGCTGCGCCTCGTCGAGGATGACGATGTCCGGGCGCAGCCGCGCGTTGATGTCGAGGCTGTCGGCGACGATCTGCTCGTAGTTCGCGATGGTGAAGAACGGGGCGTCCGTCTCGCTGTAGATCCGCGACCGCAGCGCGCGCCCCCCGAAGACGAGGCGCAGCGGCAGGTCGGTGAACTTCAGGATCTGCTCCTCCCACTCGGCCTTGAGCGAAGCGGGCGTGACGATCAACGCACGCCGTGCCTTGCCGAGGCGATGGAGCAGCGCGCACGCGGCGATCGCCTGGATGGTCTTGCCCAGGCCCATTTCGTCGGCGAGCAGCGCGCGCTCGTTGAAGGCGAGGTGCAGCATGCCTACGCGCTGGTAAGGGAAGAGCGGACTGCGGGTGACGTGTTCCGGGTGGCTGCCGTTCGCCACGCCGGTCTCGTATTCGCGCCGGCTGAGAATCCGGTCGCGCTCGCGGGACCGCGCCTCGATCCAGGGCGCTACATCCTGCGAAATCCGCAGCGACGGGCTGCGCGACGCCGCCATCGCCTCGAGCAACTCCGCGGGATCGAGGCTTTTCAGCTGCAGCCCGTCGCCGTCGAAGCGCGTGCGCAGCCCCGGCGGCAGCCTGGCCGCGTTGCGCTCGATGCGCAGGCCTCCGGCGGCAGCGTCCGCAACGACGTCCACGCGCGACGAGGGGACCCGCAGCGCGGCCTTGAATTCGGCGCGCTGGCGGCGCGCGAGCTGGAGCAGGATGGCCTCGATGTGCTTGCAGCTGCCGAGGCCGTTGATGCGGAAATCCGTGCAGCTGCAGGAAAACTGTCGCGATGCGACGTCGCGGATCTCGGCGCGATAGGTCATCCCGCTGGGCGAGCAGACCTCGAAATTCGAGAACACCGGATGTTCGGGATCGAGGTTGGTGATCCGGTGGCGTTCCTCGCAGGCGCGGAGCTGCCGTTTCGCGAGCTCGTCCGCGTCGCTGGTGCGCCAGTCGGTGGCGGGCGGCAGGGAGGGCGCCGAGGCGCGGGGCTTCCTGGGAGCTTTTTCGGTCTTCATGGCGGCAGGGTTTGGACGACCCGGCACATTATCGCTCGTGTCCTGCCCTACCAGAGCCATCCGGCCCGCACATTTCGCTTGCTTCGGACAATGCGCTGATGAACATGATCCGCAGGACGTCGGACGCCAGATCGTAAGCGATCTTCACGGGGGCCTCCAGTACCGAACGCAGCCCGTACCGAACGCAGCCCGGAGGACAGCATGGCGGCGACAGATTCGAGGCGCTTCGATCAGGTCATCGGCAACACCATCCGGGCAGGCGCCGGAACCGGGCTCCGGGACCTGACCGGATCGGCGACGCCTACGAGCACCCCAGGCTTTCGCCGAACGACCTGAGCTGCTGCACGGCGGCGGCGATCAGGGGCACGCGATCGGATGCCTGCACGAAGGTGATCGCCTGGTTGTAATTCGCCGACGCTCCGACGCCGACGATGACGATAGCCGGCACGGCAGCCACCAGGCCTTCGATGAAGATGCAGCGCGCCGGGGCAGAGAAAAGGAAAGTCCGCAGCACGTAGCTCCTGAGCACCGTCTGCGCGAAAGCCAACTCGCCGGCGGCAACGTTCTGCATGAACTCCTTCAGGAAGGACGACGACACGCTCGTCGCGGCTCGCGCCAGATTGGCCTCGATGCCTATGGCAAGGCCGCCGAACAGCGCGATGGCGGTCCCGGCCGTCGCCAGCGCGCCATAGCCCAGCGCGACGCGCCAATCGTTCGTGATGCCCAGCGCCAGCGTTCCCCCGAACGTCAGGAACCCCGCGCCGAGCGAGATCACGACGAGTTGGGTCGCGGTGAGCTGGGACAGCGAGAATTCCTCGCGTCCGGACGGGTCGCGATGGTTCACCGGATCCGAGTGCGTGTACAGGTAACGATGCAGCGACATCGGCTCGAAGACATTGCCCAGTTCGGGATCGGTCGAGATGAAGCGCCCGCTCGCCTGCTGGTAATACCGCGCGCGCAGGTAATAGAAGCCGAGATTCGGGTCGAGCTGCTCGCCCGCATAGAGGTAGGCATTCGGCGTCGATCCGCTGCTGCCGAGCATCACGCCGAAGGCATCGAAGTCGTAGGCGTCGGTCACCGCCCCCGAAGCGTTCGCCAGTTGCCGGACCGAGAGCTGCCCATCGACGACATAGACGCTCGTTCCGAACACCGACTGTGTCTGATCGATCAGCGTGTGCCCGTAGGTGTACGTCGTCACGTTGCCGGCGCGGGTCTCCACCACGACCTGGGCGAGCGGACCGCCGGCGTCCCTGGCGCACCCGCAGGGCTTCTCCAGCCCGACCTTGTCCGTCAGGAATGCCGTCGTCACGCCGCCGACGGTGCGGCTGGTGCGCATCCCGTCGGCGTCGTAGGTGTAGGCGGCCGAGCCCGATGCCCCGGTGGCGCCCAGCAGGCGGTTCTGCGCGTCGTAGCTGTAGTAGCTGGTTCCCGACGCGTTGCCGCGGGATCTGAGGTTGCCGTTGTCGTCATGCGTGGAGGTGAACGTTCCGGCCGGGCCTGCTTCGGTCACCAGGCGGTCGTTGCTGTCGTACATGTAGTTCGTCACCGCGCCGTTGCGATTCATCTGCGTACGATTGCCGCCGGCGTCGTAGGTGTAGCTGACCGGAACGATCGGGTTGGGCGACTGCGCGATCGACTCCTGCGTCAGGCGATACACCGCGTCGTACGAATACGAAACGGTCCGCCCCGCGGTAGCCGGTCCGCTCTCGACGACCTGCGTGCGGTTGCCGGACGGCCCGAGCGTGTAGGCGTAGCGGGAGATGTTTCCGCCCGGGCCGGCATTCGCCACCTGGAGCAGGCGGTTCTGCGTGTCGTAGGCATACGTCGCGGTGACGCCGTTGGCATACACGGTGGAGGCGAGATTGCCGACGGCATCATAGCCGTAGGTGGTCGTGCCGGAGGTCGCGATCACCGAGGCGACCCGGTTGAGCGCGTCGTAGGTGTAACTGGTTGTGCCCTGCGGCGTGGTGACCGAGGCTTTGTTGCCCGCCGCGTCATAGGCATAGATCAGCGTCTCGCCCGACGACTTGTGCTCCTGCACCAGGCGGCCGCGTCCATCGTACGCATAGCTGTCGCCGCCGGCCTGGGCGCGCAGCGCTCCCGGCGTCCACGCGTAGCCGACGGCGACGCCGCCGGGCAAGTTCGTCGTGATCACGCGGCCCATCGCATCGGTGACGAACGTCGTCGTCTGGCCGTTGAAATCGGTGTGGCTCACCTGACTGCCCGTCGCGTCGTAGACAAATGCCTCCTGCCTGCCCGACGGACGCGTGCGCGTGGCGACTCGCCCCATCGCATCGTAGGCGAGTTGTGTCGCATGGCCGTTGGCATCGGTCTGCGTCACCTGGTTGCCGACGACGTCGTACCCGTACGTGGTCGCGCCGCCGGCCGCATCGGTCACCAGGATCAACCGGCCCGCGGCGTCGTAACCGTATTGCGACACGCGTCCTGCCTGATCCGTCTCCGCAACCTTTCGCTTCGCCGCATCGTAAGTCGTAGTCTTGAGCGAGCCGTCGGGCAAAGTGGTTCTGATGTGTTTGCCGGTGCTGTCGTACCCAAAGGTGGTGACGTGAGACAGCGCGTCCGTCAGCTGGACGCGCCGCCGCTGGCCGTCGAACCTGTGCACGGTCGTGTTGCCGAGCGCGTCGGTGACGACTTCCTGATTGGCGGTATAGGCATAGGTCGTCGTGTTGCCGCGTTCGTCGGTCTGCGTGAGCATGCGTCCGACGGCGTCCCAGGTGTTCTGGACCGTGGCGCCGCCAGGATGCGTCGTCTTCGTCTTGCGGCCGAGTGCGTCATACTGGAACGCCGTCGTATGCCCGTCGCGATTGGTGTTGGTGAGGACACGACCTTCCGCGTCATAGGTCGTCGCGTCTTCCGCGCCATCCGGCAGCGTGGTCCTGAGCAGGTTGCCCAGCGCGTCGTAGTCGAAGCGCGTGAGCCTTCCCAGCGCGTCGGTCCGGCTGGCCACCTTCTGCCCGCCACCGATGTTGCTGTGAGCGATCGTGGTGGCGTTGCCCAGCTTGTCGGTGAGGCTGGTCACGCGTCCGGCGGCATCGTAGCTGCGGCGCTCGATCCCGCCTGCCGCGTCGGTCGTTGACAGCAGCCGGCCATCGAGGTCGTAGGCAAACGTCGTCGTGTGACCCAGCGGATCGGTATCGGTCAGCTTGTTGCCGGTGCCGTCGTAAGTGAACGTCGTGACCTGGTTCAACGGGTTGGTGCGCGTCAGCAGGTTGCCCGCGGCATCATAGGTCAGCTTGGTGATGCCGCCTTCGGGATCCGTCGACTGCGCGAGAGTGCCGCTGGCGTTGAACGCGTTGGTGGTGACCCGGCTTTCCGGATCGGTGATCGTCAGCGGCCGTCCCTGCGCGTTGTAGGTGCGGGTGGTCGTGTTGCCTTCGAAATCGGTGCTGGTGAGCACGTTGTTGTGGTCGTCGTAGGTCTTGATCGCCACGCGGCCCAGCGGATCGGTCTCGGTCAGCATGTTGTTGCGGCTGTCGTAGGTGTAGGCCCAGTTTCCGCCGATGGCGTCGGTCTTCGCGACCACGTTGCCCACGGTGTCGTAGCTGTAGAGCGTGGGATTGTTCAGCCGATCGCGAATGACTTCCTGCGACACGCCGGAATTGTGCGTGAACAGGATCTGGTTGCCGGCGGCGTCGGTGGTGGCGGTCAGCCGGCCGGAGGCGTCGTAATCGTTCCGCGCCGGATGATTGCCGGCCGGATCCTGGACGTCGATCAGGCCATGGCTGCGGTTGTAGGCGTAGCGCGAGACGGCGCCGACGGCGTCGATGTGGTTGATCAGGTCGCCGTTCCCGTCGTAGGTGTAGTTCTGCACGTTCCCCATCGGGTCGGTGATCTGCGTGATCCGGCCCTGCGGATCGCGGGTGAAGGTGACGCTCTTGCCTGCCGAGTGGATGATCCCGCCCGCGCCGAACGTCAGCGTGTTGCCGCTGGGGTCGGTGATCTTCTTCACCCCGTCGATCCTGCCGATTTCGATCTGCGTGCCGTCGGCCCTCGTGTAGCGGTAGAGCACGGGGTCGTAGGTATTGAGCGTGGAGTCGTCGACGAGTTCGTCCTCGGCGCCGCCGCCCAGGATCAGGAGGTCGTTGTTGGTCAGCGCCTGCAGCGTGCCCAGCGTCCCGGGCCGGGCGACGAAGCCGGTCACCTTGGTCCAGTCGAGCGAACCGAAGCCCGCCATCGGTGCTACCGCCATATCGAACTCCTCGACCCGGCCGTCCTGCAGCGTGATGCTCACCTTGTGCTCGTCGGTCGCGTTCAGGCTGACCGTGGGCCCCGAGACGATGCGCACCCAGCCCGTGCCCAGGACGCGGTTCGTGCGCAGGCGCAGCGTCTGCAGGCCCAGCCGCCAGCCGATGCCGAAGTCGCCTTTGGCCTTGTCGCGGCTGTCGTAGGTTCGATTGACCGTGATCGGGATGCCCGACATCGGGATGGTGAGGTCGTTGAAGGTGAGGCTGAACAGACCGATCTTCCGGTTGCCGGTCAGCTGCACCGTAGACGTCGCGACGGTCGCGTTCTCGCCGCGGTCGAACACGGTCAGGCGCAGCGTGTAGAGATCGTTGACGAGCGTCGTCGGGTCGAGGGTCCCCAGCGCGCCGTTGGTCACCGGCGCCGTTCCCTCGCCGATCAGCGTCCACCCCGTGTCGCCGGCGGCCGCGATCGCGAGTTCGTAGCGGAGGAAGTTGGCGTCGGTCGCGGTGCCGGTGACCGGCGTCGAGCCGGTGACGGCGCTGTTGCTGGCCGGCGACGTGATCAGCGCCACCGGCGGCGTGCTGTCGCCCGGCACGCGCGAAGCGACGTTCAACGTTCCCTGCCCGGTCTTGGCCCCGAGGCTGGCGCTGATCGTCGTCGCGCCAATGGCGATGGCCTTGGCGAATCCCGCGCCATCGACCGTCGCCACGCCCATGGTCGTCGACGCCCACGCCGCACTCAAGGTCACGTCGGCGCTGGTGCCGTCGGTGAGGATGGCGACCGCCTTGTACTGCAATTCGTCGCCGGCGAGGCGCAGCAGCGGCCCCGGGCCCGGTTCCAGCACGATCGACGCGATCGGCGCCGGCAGCGGTCCGCCGGCCGACACCGTCAACGCCACCGGCGGCGCGGTCGCGGGCTGCAGCACGGCGCCGGCCGCGGGCGACTGCGCCATGATCTCGCCGACCGGAATCGTGGTCGAGAACGCGGTCGTGACGTCCACGCTCAGGCCCGCCGCGGCGAGCAGCGCGTTGGTCGGCGCCAGCTGCTGGCCGACGACGAACGGCATCACGTACGGTTGCGGGCCCTTCGACACCGTGAGCCTCACCGTGGCGCTGCGCGGAACGTCGGCGGTGCCCGCCAGCGGGTCCTGGCCGATGACCGTTCCGGCGGGTTGCGGCGCGAACAGTTCGGTGACGACCAGCGGGGTGAGGCTGGCCGCTTCGAGCGCGGCGCTCGCCGCCGGCAGCAGCTGTCCGATCACGTTCGGGACGGTGACCGCAACAGAGGAGAGGTCGACGATGAACGACTGCTCGGCGCGCGCGCCGTGCGCATCGACCGCGGCGACGTTGATCACCACGCGCGCGGAGCCGCAGGCCCGACAACTGTACAGGTCGACATTGCCGGTGACCGGATCGACCGTCGGGGGCGGAAAGTAGGTCGTGTCGAAATTGCTGGAGACGAACTCGTAATGCACGGTGTCGCCGGCGTCCGGGTCCAGCGCAGTGATGGTGTAGATGGTCTTGAAACCATCCGGGTAGACTCGGAAAAGCGCGGTGGGCGGTATCGACGTGATCACCGGCGGCCGGTTCTGCGGCTTGATGTCGATGACCACCGTCGCGGGCGGCGAATCGCCTGCGCCGTCGTTCGCCTTGTACGTGAACGACGTGCTCTGCGCGATGCGCGGATCGACCACCGTGCCCTGCTGGGCCTGCTGGCGGAAGTCGCGGCGCACCGAGGCGTCGTACACGATCTTCGCGGCGGCGTCGCTGGCCGCAGGACGGAAGTTGAGCTGGTTCTGCACCTTCGGCCCCGGTGCCCAGTTGTGGTTGCCGCCGCTGATGCGCATGGCGTTGCCCTTGCAACTCACGTTGCCGCAGTTCCAGCGATCGGCACCATGCACGATGATGTCGACGTGTCCGTCGTCGTCGGCATCGACCAGGAGTGGATTGCCGCGCTTGTAATAGCCGTCGCTTTCGGTGTCGATGCTCCACAGCTCGGCGCCGGTGCGCCCGTTGAGGATAAAGAGGCGGCGGCTGCCCTGGATGATGACTTCGGGCACGCCATCCAGATCGAGGTCGTAGACGTAGAGCGGCGAATCGGTGGTGCGCGGCGTGCTGCCGACCGGCCCGGGGTCGGGCACCACATCGCTGGTGATGTCGGGCAGCAGCCTGGCCCAGAGCAAGGTTCCATCCTGACGATAGGCATACACGAAACTGTCGCCGGCAAGCAGGATCTCCGGCGCACCATCGCCGTCGACATCGGCCACGCTGACGAGGCCGTTGATCCAGGTAAAGACGATGGGAATCGTGCGGCGCAGCGTGCCGTCGTGATTGAAGATGTGGATGCCCCCGGCATTTTTCTGCGGGCCGTTGTCGTAACCGATCATGTGGATGATCACCTCGGCCTTGCCGTCGCCGTCCAAGTCGGCCACGGCGACCGACGTCGGCTCGAACCCGAGTTTCTCGCCCGGTGTCACGGAATCGAACTGCGCCTGCCAGGCGAGCGTCCACACCCCGCCCACCAGCTTCCACACGTCGCCGCCGGAGATGATTTCGACCTGGCCGTCGCCGTCGAGGTCGGCCACGATCGGAACGTTTTGCTTGGTCGGCGTATTGTTGTACGTGTTCGCTTGGTTGGCGGCATTCGGCGCCGTGAGCACCTGGTCGATCGCGCCGGTCGTGGCATCGATCACATAGGTCGCCTTGCAGGGGCGGCCTTCATCCTCAGCCAGGCCCGTCAAGGTGCGGCAGGCGGCGCGGGCATAGTCGCTGGAATTGGGCTTGTAGAAGTAGGGGCCATAGACATCGGTAGCCAAAAAGCGTGTCAACAACTTGGTCGATCCGCCCGCCGTGAGTTTTGCCAGCGTCGGCACCGATCCGTCCGCTGACGCCCCGAAGAATGGCGTGACCGGCGGGTCAGCTGGCGCTGACGACGTGGCGGTGGCATAGGCGCCGGGGTGCGGTCGCGACAAGCGCTCGCTTAACCACTGCGTTGCCACTTTGCCGCCGGTCAGTACTTGCGAGGCGTTGACGGCGAATAAGCGGTCCGGGAAGCCGGCGTAGCCGCCCTGGTCGCAATTGATCGCGGAAAACAGGTAAACGTCGCCCCCGCCAGTAACATCGCCTAGTGCGAACTCGTCCCAGGCCGTGCCGCAAGCCGATACGTTTGCGTGAGCGGTGATCGAACGGTCCCATTGCCACAACTGCGACCCGTCGCTGCCGCGCTTGGCACGGAAATCGCCCAAGTCGGAAATCACATAGTCAACCACGCCGTCGTGGTCGACATCGGCCGCCAGTGCGAAGTGATCACTTCGCTCTGTCACCCCACGCCAGCTCACGACGGGATTGAGCCCCGGGGCCGGCGGCAGCGTGGCCGGAGCGGTGTAGGTGAAGCCGCCATCGGCCCGGAATGCATCGAGCGTTCCCGTGTCGGGGTCGGTCAGCTTGATCGCGGACAGCGGCTTGCCGGCCGGACTCCAGTCGTTGTCGAGCACGCCGGGCGCCGGCACCGTGAGCGTGGTCCCTACCCTGACCTCGTAGCTGTCGTCGTTGGCCACCGGCGGCGGCGGCGCCTGCGTCAGCGTGACGGTGAACGTCTTTTCGTCGAACAGACCGGCCGCGTCGGTGACCCTGACCGTCACCGGATAGTCGCCGGGCGCGTTGCCGGCGGTCGGCCAGTTGAGCGCAGCGCCGGTTCGCGTCATCCCCTCCGGGTGGGTTCCCAGTGCGAATGCGAGCAGGTCGCCCGCGTCGGGATCGGTCGCCTGCAGCGTCCTGGCGAACGCGGTGCCGACGGGCAGCGTCACGTTGGCCTGCGGCGCCAGTTGCGGCGGGTGATTGCTGTGCACGACGGTGACGTGGAAAGTGGTCGTCGCCGTGTGATTGGCGGCGTCGGTCACGCGGGCGGTGAAGGTGTTCAGTCCGAGCTGCGCCGAGGTCGGCGTCCAGTCGACCAGCGGCGACGGGCTCAGCGCGGCGCCGGAGGGTGCGGTGGGCAGCGAGTAGGTGAGCGTGTCGCCGACGTTGGCGTCGGTGGCGACCAGCAGCTGCTGGAAGCGCGTTCCCAGCTCGATGCTGCGGTCCGCGATCGGCAGCAGCGATGGTCCCGCGTCGTTGACGGTGATCTGAACGTCGCTGCTGGAAGCGAGCGCGCCGTCGCTGGCCGACAGGCGCAGCAGGTACGTTCCCGGCGCCTGGAAGGTGGCGGTCGTCGCGGGCGCCGCGGAATTGCCGAACATCACGCCGGCAGCGGGGCCGGAGACGAGGCTCCACGCCGTCGTGAGCTGTGCGGGCGGATTGGGCAGGCCGTCGTCGGTTGCGCTCCCGGCAAGGATGGCGTGCGCGGGCAGCGCGATCGTCTGGTTCGCTCCGGCGCTGACGTTCGGCCGCTGGTTGACCGTGTCGCGCGACAGAACCATGTCCACGCGCAGTGCGACGCGGGTGTCGTCCTTCACCGCGTACAGCGCCATGAGGTCTTCGCCGGCGGGCGCGTCGCCCGCCGGATCGGTCGCCAGCGGCGCGACGCCGGTCCAGTCGGCACCGCTGCCGTCGAAGACGATGGCCAGCGCCGTCGCCGTGGTCAGCACCACGGCCGTCGCCAGCAGCACCGC
>CAIWHR010000552.1 GCA_903912485.1 uncultured beta proteobacterium
ACGGCGGCATGAACTATTCGAGTGCGCTGTTCGAGGGTGACCCCACCCGCAGCCTTGCCGCTGCCCAGCACGCCAAGCTGGCGCGCACCCTGACCGCGGCGCGTGTGCAGCCGGGCGACCGGGTGCTGGAGATCGGCTGCGGCTGGGGCGGCTTCGCCGAAGTCGCCGCCCGCGCCGGCTACCGCGTGACCGGATTGTCGCTGTCCGACGCGCAAACCGCGTACGCGCGCGCGCGCCTCGCGCGCGCCGGACTGGCCGACCGCGTGGAGTTCCGGATCCAGGATTACCGCGATGTGCGCGGCAGCTTCGACGGCGTGGCGTCGGTCGAGATGTTCGAGGCCGTGGGCGAGCGCTGGTGGCCCGCGTACTTTCGCGCCGTGCGCGAGGCGCTTGCGCCCGGCGGGCGCGCGTGCATCCAGACGATCACCATCGCCGAAGAGCGCTTCGAACGGTACCGGACGCAATCCGACTTCATTCAGCAGTACATTTTCCCGGGCGGCATGCTGGCTTCGCCGGCCCGTTTCGCCGCCGCAGCGAAGGCCGCGGCGCTCGCGCCGGCGAACGTCCACACGTTCGGCAGCGATTATGCCGAGACGCTCATCCGCTGGCACGCCGCGTTCGACGCGCAGGCCGACGCCGTGCGCGCCCAGGGGTTCGGCGAGCGGTTCATCCGCTGCTGGCGCTTCTATCTCGCGTACTGCGCCGCCGGCTTCGCGAGCGGGTCCACCGATGTTGCGCAGTACACGCTGGTCGCGCGTTGACCTCGCCCGGCGGACTCGGGAGATCCGGCGGCCTGGCGGATAATCCCGAGCAGCGGCGTCGCCCAGCGCCCCGGCCCGCCTTGCACACCGGCCGGGAGCGGTGACCAGCGCAAACCTCGTCCTTAGCGGAGGAATCATCATGATTGTCTGGCGCCCCCAGATGGCCGTTGGCAACGACGCCATCGACGCAGATCACCAGCACTTGCTCACGCTGCTCAACGACATCGAGGCCGCGCTTGGCGAAGGCGCGTCGGGAACGCTTCTTCGGCAGGCGCTGACACGGCTGACCGAATACACGGACTTCCATTTCAAGCGCGAGGAACGCCTGCAGCGCCAGATCGATTACCCCGACCACGCCGACCACGCCGCGAAGCACGCAGCGCTCATCGTGCAGCTTGCTTCGATCATTCGCGAGATCGAGGCGCTGGCGATCGATCCCCGGCGCGACCCGGCCACCGTCGAGCGGGTGGTCGCCCTTGGCCGGGATTGGCTGATCCAGCACATTCTCGGCGAAGACCTCAGGATGAAGCCCTACTTCGTCGGGCGCTCCCCGGCATTCACTTGACGAGCCCTTCGTACGGGGTCGACGCCATCGCTGCCCGGGAAATGCGCACCCGGGGTCCGATCGGTTCATCGAACGGCCGATTCGCCCGATGCCGCGCGAGATGCGCGTCGTGGCGCAGGTCGTTCGGCGAGTCGTCCCCCGGGAGGTCGATGCGAACATTGGCGACGGTGGCGGTGGCTGCGGTCTTCGCCGGCGGCGCCGTTGCTGCCCCCGTGACCGTCGTCTGCAGGGGTTTCCTTCTGGACATGAATGGCGATCAGATACCGAGAAGGGCGGCGACGGTATTCGCTTTCGAATTCGACCCGCCGCGCCAGACCATGACGACGACGGAGGATGACAAGCGCCCGGTGGCGATGACCCAGGTGAAGATCACCGACGCCTTGGCGTCGGGCTTCACCGCCGATGAATTCAGATTCGAGCTTGATCGCGTTCACGGCACCGCCGTCGTCACGTCCACCGACGCGGTATCGCGGCAATACGGGTTGGGGGCTGTCTGGAAGGGGACCTGCGCTCCCCCGGCCGCCGGGAAACGCTGACGGCCGCCGCCATGGGCAGCGAAACGCGCGCGGCAGTTCGTCGTCGGGTTCGCCGGACGCGGCGTTTGAACTGCCTTCCCTACCGTGCGCTTCGCAGCGAATCCAGCACGTCCAGGAAGGCCGCCCGCTCACCGGCGAGGGAATGCCGGGACACCTCGCGTCGTCCCGCAGCCAGCAGGGCATCGCGCTGCGCGGACGGCAGCGCGAGCGCGGCGAGCGCCGCCGCCGCCAGGTCCCCGGCGGTCCGGTGGGCGACCAGGCAGGTCACGCCGTGCC
>CAIWHR010000553.1 GCA_903912485.1 uncultured beta proteobacterium
CATCGGCGTGCGGATCTCGTGGCTCATGTTGGCCAGGAACTCGCTCTTGGCGCGGCTGTTCGCCTCGGCCGCCTCCAGCGCCTTCTTGAGCGGCGTGATGTCGGCGCGAAAGCCGACGGTCAGCCCCGCCGGCGTCCTGCGCTCGATCCCGCGCACCCAGCGCCCGTCGTCGAGCTTCTGCTCGATCGCCGTGTCCCCCGCACGGTGCTGCGCCAGGCGCTCGTCGATCCAGGCTTCGAGCCGGCCTTCCGCTTCGCGATACTGGCCGCGCCGCACCCCCTCGCGGACGATGTGCTCGAAGGAGTTGCCGGGGACGATGAGGTCGGCCGACACCGTGTAGAGCGCACGGTACTTCTCGTTGCAGTAGAGGAGCCTGTCGTCCTCGTCGTAGATGGCGAAAGCTTCGTCGATGACGTCGATCGCCGTGCGCAGCGTGTGCTCGCTGCGCCGCTGCGAAGCCTGCGCCCGCTGCAGGTCGAGCGTCCCGGCGCGCTGCGCGGCAAGGGCTTCGAGGTGGGCGTTGAAGCCGCGCACCAGGCTCTGGATCTCGTCCTGCGTCTCGGGCAGCGGCAGCGGGCTGACCGCTACGCCGTCGGGCTCGCCCAGCCGGCGAAAGGCGCCCGAAACGGCGCGGATGGGGGCGACCACCGCCCGGTGGTAGCTGAGCGCGAGCAGGCCGATGCCGATGAGGCACAGCAGCAGGACGCTGGCACCGGCGGTCCCGATCTTGTCCACCGGCCTGGTCAGCACGCGCGTCGGCGTGATCGCGATCAGCGTTCCCTGGAGTTCAGGCAGCGCCACGCTGCCGAGAATGACGTCTTCGCCGTCGAGATGGACCTGATGGCTCGTTGCCCGATCGTGCACCAGCGCGACCATCTGCGGCGCCAGCGACTGGCCGATCAGCGACGCGTCGGCGGCGTAGATCACCCGGTCCAGCCGGTCGACGAGCATCACGCGCGTGCCGGCGTCGGCCTGCGTGGCGCTGACGTAGTCGCGCAGCACCGCGTCGCTCAGGTTGATGACCAGCAGTCCCACCGTTTCGGAAGCGCCGATGGCCTTCGAGAAGCGCAGGATCGGCCGCACCACGGTGACGACGTTGCCGAAGGCCGAGCCGGCGTTGATGTTCCTCTCGATGCCGCGCCACATCGTCGACCTGCCGGACGCGGTGGCCTCGTCGAGCATCGCCTGCACGGTTCCCGACGGCACGCCGGTCTTGCCCAGCGTGTCGCCGACGTGGAAGTGCCGTCCCGCGACCGACAGCACGTCGATGGAAACGAGGCCCTTGACCCGGCTGTAGCTGTCGAGGATCCCGCCGATCTTTGCCTGCGCCATCAGCGTGTCGTAGCTACCCGACTCGGCAGGATGGCCCAGCGTGTCGACGATCACTTCGTTGCCGGCGATGTTGGTGGCCAGCGCGTCGATCTGGTCGGCGTAGAGCTTGAGGTAGGCGTGCTGGTCGGCGAGCATGCGCCGGCTGTGCGTGGCGGCCTGGTCGATGATGACGCTGCGGGACAGGAAGAATGCGCTGGCGCCGAGGATTCCGAGCGGCACGATTCCCGCCACCAGCAGGTAGCCGACCAGCTTCTGCGTGATGCTGAATCGAAGCTTCACCCGAACCCGTCCGGCGCGGCGCGTCAGCTCTTGGCCGGAGCGGTCACCAGCCGGACGTCGATCAGCAGTTCGTCGGGCACCGCGGCGCCGCCCAGCAGGCGCAGCGCCGTTGCGACCCCCTGATAACCCTGTTCCGCCGCCTGCTGGTCGACGGTGACCATCAGGCGCCCCGCCGCGACTTCCTTCACTGCCTCGTCCAGCGCATCGTAGCTGGCGACTTTCACGTTCGAACGGTTGGCTTCCTTCAGGTACTGGAGCGCGCCCAGCGCCATCATGTCGTTGGCGGCGAACAGCAGCCTGATGTCGGGATGCGCGGCGAACATCTTCCTGGTGGCCGCGTAGCCTTCATCGATGCGCCAGTTGGCCGATTCCGACGCGACCACCTTGATCAGCTTGTTCTCGGCGAACGCGCGTTCGGCACCGGCCTTGCGCTGGCGCGCGTTGTCGGCGCTGGCGATTCCCTCCAGTATCGCCGCCTGGGTCGGCACCGTCACCGTGTCGGCGATGAACTTCGCCGACCGGTACGCGGCCGCCCCGTTGTCGACGCTGATGAACGGAACGCGGGCAAGCCCTGCCTGCTGCAGCGCGGACGGGTCGAGGCGATTGTCGATGTTGACCAGTTTGACGCCGGCGTCGGCGGCCTTTTTCAGGACCGGCACCAGCCGCTGCGAATCGCCCGGAGCGATCACGATGGCGTCGACCTTCTCGCCGATGAGGCCGTCGACGATGCCGATCTGCTGGTCGATCGACGTTTCCTGCGCTGCCGTCCTGACCAGCAGTTCGATGCCGAACTCTTTTTCGGCGCGCCGCGCCCCCTTCTCCATCTCGACGAAGAACGGGTTGGTCAGCGTCTTCATCACCAGAGCCACCTTCCTGGTGGCGGCGGGCGCGGCGGCGGCAGGCGCGGCAGCGGGCTTGGCGACGCTGGTGATCGGGGGCTTGCTGTCGCAGCCGGCGAGAGCCAGCGACGCGCAAACGGCGAGAATCCCTGCGGTGGTGCGTTTCATGAGCAGCCTTGTCAGCGAAAATCGGGAGCGGGAGCCCGGTCGTCGAGGATCGGAACATCCGGGTGGGCCGGGCGACGAACGGCGACCGCAGGCCCGACGCCGTTCAATCGTCGCGTGTGCCGGCCGCCCGACGAGCGCGAGGCCGCGAACCGATCGGGGCAACGGCCAACGACGGTATCTCGCCACTGCCGTCGGCACCCGCGAATCGTTGGTTTCACAGTCCTCAGCCATTGTTTCGGCACGCGGCAGCGTTTCGATATCGGGCGATTCGCCGAAGTTGATCCGTAGAAACCCTGTTGCGGCTCTGGGAAACGTCGTCGACGCCGAGGCATCGGCCCCTCGTGGTGGAACGACGCGCCGGCGTCCCGGGCGCCGGCCCGCGACCGGAAGCTAAAGTTGTCGGCCGCGGTGCCGATGACGACGATACGCGAGCGATTTTTCGCGCCCACCATGGAGGTTCCTCGATGAGCGTCGACTCGGTCAGCAGTTCCTACTCCAGCGCTCCGCCCCCGCCGCCCCAGCGCACGCCGGAGTCCGCCGAGGTCAGGAAGGCGGAGCCGGACGGCGATACGGACGACAGCGGCAGCAAGGCGCCGCCGCCGCCGCCGCCGCCGCCGGTCGCTCCCACCGTCAACGCGGAAGGCCAGAAGCTCGGCCAGGTGATCAACACGTCGGCCTGAGCCTGCGACGGACGCAGGCCGAGCGCCGCTTCCACCAGGTTCGCCGGCGCCTGCGCGGCGAGCGACCAGCGCTGCCAGTCGGCGGCGACCTGCGGATTGCGGCACGAGAACGGCCGTTCGTCGCGCTGCTCCGAGCGCACGCGCTCCGAGCCCAGCAGGCGCAGGAGGCCGGCGGCGACGTCGGGCGCCGCACCCGACGCGCGCAACAGCGCATCGGCGTCGCGCAGCACGCGCTCCTCGAACGCCTGCACCCGCGCGAACGTGCCCGCGCCGCAGGCGTCCGCCCGTTCGGCGACGGCGACCAGCATCACTCCCGCCTCGAAGACGGCGCGCGCCCGCGGGGCGCCGCCGGCGCCGCCCCGCAGGCGGTCGAGCGCGACGGTGTCCGGCAGCGGCGGCGCCGGCTGCCCCGCCGTCACGCTCATCATGATCCAG
>CAIWHR010000554.1 GCA_903912485.1 uncultured beta proteobacterium
GTATCCGTCGCCGCGCCCGGCGCTTGCGCCGAGGACGCGACCGTGTGCACGCTGCGCGAGGCCGGCGGCGGCCTGCGCGAGCTGTCGATGCGCCACGACTGGCCGGTGCGCGCGCCGCGGCCGGTGGTGCGCCGGCTGCCGGCGATCGCGCCTCTGGTCACCGGCCAGCGCATCATCGACTGCCTGTTCCCGGTGGCGCAGGGCGGCAAGGCGGCGGTCCCGGGCGGCTTCGGCACCGGCAAGACGGTGCTGCTCGAGGCGCTGGCGAAGGGCTGCAACGCCGACGTCATCGTCTACCTCGGCTGCGGCGAGCGCGGCAACGAGATGGCCGGCGTGCTCGACGAGTTTCCGCAGCTCGCCGACCCCAGGACCGGGCGCCCGCTGATGGAGCGCACGGTGATCATCGCCAACACGTCGAACATGCCGGTCGCGGCGCGCGAGGCGTCGATCTATTCGGCGATCACCGTCGCCGAGTACTTCCGCGACCAGGGGCTCTCGGTCGCGCTGATGGCCGACTCGACCAGCCGCTGGGCCGAGGCGCTGCGCGAGGTGTCGGGGCGCTTCGGCGAGCTTCCGGGCGAGGGCGGCTACCCTGCGTACCTGTCGTCGCGGCTGGCCGACTTCTACGAGCGCGCGGCGATCGTCGAGCCGCTGTGCGGCGGCGTGGGCTCGGTCACGGTGATCGGCGCGATCAGCCCGCCGTCGGGCGACTTCTCCGAGCCGGTGACCAGCCACACCAAGCGCTACGTCAAGGCGTTCTGGGCGCTCGACGTCAAGCGGGCGCAGGCGCGGTTCTACCCGGCGATCCACCCCTTGCAGTCGTACGCCGAGGATGCAGGCAGCTTCGCGCCGTGGTGGACCGAGCAGGGCAACAGCCAGTGGCTGACGCTGCGGCGGCGCTTCCTCACGCTGCTCGACGAGGAAGCGCATCTCGAGCGGATGGCGCGGATCATCGGCAAGGACGCGCTGCCGGTGCGCCAGCAGCTGACGCTGCTCTGCGCCGACCTCGTCAACGAGGCCTTCCTGCGGCAGTCGGCGTTTTCGGAGATCGACCGCGTCTGCGGCCCGGGCCGGCAGGGCGCAATGATGCGGCTGATCGGCCGCTTCATCGACCTCGCCGAAGGCGCGGTGACCGCCGGCATCCACAGCAGCCGCATCGCGCAGATGGCGTGCGTGCGGCCGCTGCAGCGGATGGGCGAGGAGATCCGCGACACCGAGCTCCATCGCTTCGCCGAGCTGCAGGGCGAGATGGAGAGCGAGTTCGCTTCGATGATTCACGCGCTGGAGGGCAGCGATGCGGCTCACGGTTGAGGGCGCCGCGACCCGGCTCGAGGGGCCGCTCCTGTTCCTGAAACGCACGCTCGAGGTCGGGCTCTACGACGCGGTGGAGGTGCGGGGCCGCGACGGCGTGGCGCGACTGGGCCGCGTCGCCGCGATCGACCGCGACTTCATGACCATCGAGGTGCTGGAGTCGACGTCCGGCCTGTCGCTCGCCGACACCGTGGTCCGCTTCATCGGCGAGCCGCTGTCGTTCGGGCTCTCGCCGGGCATCCTCGGCCGCGTGTTCAACGGCGTGGGCCAGGTGATCGACGGCGGCCCGCCGGTCGCGGCGCGCGCGACCTACCCGATCGACGGCCTGCCGATCAACCCGGTCGCCCGCGCGATGCCGCGCGACTTCATCGAGACCGGCGTCACCACGCTCGACCTGATGAACAGCCTGGTGCGCGGGCAGAAGCTGCCGCTGTTCTCGGGCGGCGGGCTGCCGCACGACCGGCTGGCGGTCGAGATCGCCGGCCACGCACGGCTGCGGCCCGCAGCGGGATCGGCCACCGCCGGGGGAAAGGCCGGCGGCGATTTCGCGATCGTGTTCGCCGGCATCGGCGTGCCCTACGACAGCGCCGAGTTCTTCCGCCGCAGCCTGGAGCAGGGCGGAGCGCTGGAGCGCACGGCGCTGTTCTTGAACCTCGCCAGCGACTCTTCGACGCAGCGATTGCTCACTCCGCGCTTTGCGCTGACCGCGGCGGAGTACCTGGCCTTCGTCGAGGGCAAGCACGTGCTGGTGATCCTCACCGACATGACCAACTACGCCGAGGCGCTGCGCGAGGTGTCGTCGTCGAAGGGCGAGATCCCGAGCCGCAAGGGCTTTCCCGGCTACATGTACTCGGATCTGGCGACGCTGTTCGAGCGCGCCGGCTGCCTGCGCGACGCCAGGGGAACGCTGACACAGCTCTCCATCCTGACCATGCCCGCCGACGACATCGGGCACCCGATTCCCGACCTCACCGGCTACATCACCGAGGGCCAGATCGTGCTGTCGCGCGACCTCGACCGGCGCGGCGTCTATCCGCCGGTCAACGTGCTGCCGAGCCTGTCGCGGCTGATGAAGGACGGCACCGGCGGCAGGTACACGCATCCGGACCACCCGGCGCTGTCGTCGCAGCTCTACGCCGCCTACGCGCGCGCCGTGCAGGCGCGCGTGCTCGCCAGCGTGGTCGGCGAGGAGGGCCTGGCCGAGACCGACCGCCGGTACCTCGCCTTCGGCGGCGCGTTCGAGCGCGATCTCGTCAGCCAGACCGCAGCGCGCACGCTCGAGCAGAGCATGGACATCGGCTGGAAACTGCTCGCCGGGCTGCCGAAGAGCGAGCTGACGCGGCTGTCCGACGCGCAGATCGCGGCGCATCTGCCGGCGGGGTCGGCGCAGGCGTAACCCGGCGCCAGCGATCGCCGCGCGACGGTTCCCATGAGCGAGTTCACCCCCACCCGCAGCGTCGTGCTCGAGCTGAAGGACGAGCGGCGGGCGATGCAGGAAGGCTACGTCTTCCTCGACGAAAAGTGCCTGCTGCTCGCCGGCGAGATGCTGCGCGAGCTCGAACGCTACGCGGGGCTGCAGCGCGCCTTCCTCGCCGGCTGGGACGCGGCGGTCACCGCGCTGCAGCGGGCGGTCGCGCGCCACGGCCTGGACGGATTGCAGGTCTACCCGCCGGCGGACCTCGGCGCGGCGACCCTGCGCCGCGTTCCGCGCACGCTGATGGGCGTGGCGCTGCAGGAGGCCGAGTTCGCCGTCGACCCGGTGCCCACGCCGCCCAGCGTCGAACGCTCGCCCGAGGCCGAAGCCTGCCGGCGGGCGTTCCGGCAGCTGTTCGTCCACGCGGCGCCGCTGGCGGCGGTCGCGGGCAACCTCACGCGGCTGGAACAGGAATACCGGCGCGCGGTGCGGCGCGCCCGCGCGCTGCAGGACGTGCTGCTGCCCGAGCTCGACCACGTCCTCTACGACATCGAGACCCGGCTCGAGGAACTCGAGCAGGAAGACGCGATCTGGATGCGCCATGGAAAATAGTGGCCGCGGCGCGAATACAATACGCCGATGGAAGTGCGCAAAACGGTGCTGGTCGGTCACTCGGCCGAGCGGATGTTCGACTTGATCGAAGCGGCCGAGCGCTATCCCGATTTCCTGCCGTGGTGCGCGGCAGCGGCGATCGTCGAGCGCGATTCCGAAGTGGTATGCGCCGACGTGACCGTCGACTACCATGGCGTCCGTTTCCACTTCCGCACCCGGAATCCGAAGCGCGCGCCGGAGTGGATGGCGATCCGGCTCGAACACGGACCCTTCCACCGTTTCGAGGGCGAGTGGAAGCTGACGCCGCTGGCCGTCGACGGCTGCCGGATCGATTTCCTGCTGCGCTACGACTTCAAGAGCGGCATCACCGGAAGGCTCGCGGGTCCGGTGTTCGACCGCATCGCCAACACGATGGTCGACGCGTTCGTCGCGCGCGCCGACCAGGTCTACGCGCTGCCGGCCGCCGCGGCGACGAATCCGCA
>CAIWHR010000555.1 GCA_903912485.1 uncultured beta proteobacterium
GCCGCGCGGCCGGCGGCGATCTTCGCGCGCAGCGCACCCTCGAAGTCGCGCGGCGCGGGGGCCGCACGCGCCGCGGCGGCGACGTTCGCAAAGGGCTGCGCGCGCTTTGCCGCGGCCACCTCTTCGGCCTTGGTGGCGAGGATCTTCCGGAGGATGTCGGTCATGGCGGGCTGCGTGGGGCGGCTACGCTCCGAGCTTCTGCGTCACCGCGACGAACTCGTCGAGCTTCGCCCGCGCCGCGCCCGACGCGATGGCGTCGCGCGCGCGCTCGATGCCCGCTGCGATCGAGTCGACGACGTTGGCGGCGTAGAGCGCGGTGCCGGCGTTGAGCGTGACGATCTCGCGCGGCGTGCCCTCGACGTTGTCGAGCGCCTCCAGCAGCATCTCCTTCGACTCGGCGATGCCCACGACCTTGAGGCCGCGGTTGGAGACCATGCGCAGGCCGAAGTCCTCGGGGTGGATCTCGTATTCGCGGACTTCGCCGTCCTTCAGTTCGCCGACCATCGTCGCGGCGCCGAGCGAGACTTCGTCCATGCCGTCCTTGCCGTAGACGACCAGCACGTGCCTGGCTCCGAGCTGCTGCAGCACGCGGACCTGGATGCCGACGAGGTCGGGGTGGAACACGCCGAGCAGCTGGTTGGGCGCGCCGGCGGGGTTGGTGAGCGGCCCCAGGATGTTGAAGATCGTGCGCACGCCGAGCTCCTTCCTCACCGGCGCCGCGTGCCTCATCGCGCTGTGGTGCGCCGGCGCGAACATGAAACCGATGCCGGTCTCGGCGATCGACTGTGCCACCGCCTCGGGCTTCAGCATGATGTTGACGCCTAGCGCTTCGAGCACGTCGGCGCTGCCGGACTTCGACGACACCGAGCGGCCGCCGTGCTTGGCGACGCGCGCGCCGGCGGCGGCGGCGACGAACATCGCCGCGGTCGAGATGTTGAACGTGTGCGACGCGTCGCCGCCGGTGCCGACGATGTCGACCAGGTGCTCGCGGTCGGGAACGTCGACGCGCGTCGCGAACTCGCGCATCACCTGCGCCGCGGCGGCGATCTCGCCGATGGTCTCCTTCTTGACGCGCAGGCCGATGGTGATCGCGGCGATCATCACCGGCGTGACTTCGCCGTTCATGATCTTGCGCATCAGCGACAGCATTTCGTCGTGGAAGATCTCGCGGTGCTCGATCGTGCGCTGCAACGCTTCCTGGACGGTGATCGTCATGACGGTTCCTCGGGATGGTGTCGGGTGATGGTCATCGCCTGCCTTCCAGGAAATTCGAGAGCAGCGCGTGACCGTGCTCGGTCAGGATCGCTTCGGGATGGAACTGCACGCCCTCGACCGCGAGCTCGCGGTGGCGCACGCCCATGATCTCGCCGTCTTCGGACGTCGCGGTGACTTCGAGGCACGCCGGAAGCGACGACCTCTCGATCGCCAGCGAGTGATAGCGCGTCACGGTGAACGGCGAAGGCAGCCCGGTGAAGACGCCGCGCGCGTCGTGCGTCACCGCCGACAGCTTGCCGTGCATCACCGCGCGCGCGCGGACGATGCGCCCGCCGAAGGCCTGGCCGATCGCCTGGTGGCCGAGGCAGACGCCAAGGATGGGGATCGTGCCGGCGAAGGCGCGGATCGCGGCCACCGAGACGCCGGCCTCGTTCGGCGTGCAGGGTCCGGGCGAGACGACGATGTGCGTCGGCTGCCACGCGGCGATCTCGGGCACCGTCACCGCGTCGTTGCGGTAGACGTTGACCTCGGCACCAAGCTCGCCGAGGTACTGGGCGAGGTTGTAGGTGAACGAATCGTAGTTGTCGATCAGGAGCAGCATGTCGCGGCTGACTGCGTGTCACTCATTGGCGTCGTTCCCGAGGGCGAGGCGTGATGCCCGCATGGCTGGCCGTTCGTCTCACCCTGCCCGGTGCGGGCAGATGCCGGCCGATTATCACGGAAGAGGCGTTCCCCGGCAAATGCGATGCTCGACCTCAGCGGCGTGCGAGCCGTTCCGCGAACTTGAGCACGGTCGCCAGCGCGCCTCTCTGCGCGAGCTGCGCGTAGCGCAGCGCGACGGCGGCCAGGAACGGGTCGTCGACCCACCGGGCCGGATCGGGAGCCTTCCATTCCGTCTGCCTCAGGCTGTAGTTCGCCGCCATCGCCTTGAGGTCGTCGACCGAAAACCGCCGGCCTGCGGCCAGCATCGCGTAGGCCTCGCCCCAGTGGAAGCTCAGCGCGGGATCGACGCGCTTGGCCACCAGGTGCGCCAGCCACCCGACCGCGATCTTGCCGGTCAGCTGATCGGCGTCGCGGATCGGCACGTGCGCGACGGCGATGCATTCCTGCGGCAGCGCGGCGTGCGGGCACGGCGTCGAAGGCGCGTCGCGCGAAGCGTAGACACGGTGATTGCCCATCGCGACGAACGCGCCGGGCGTGTCGAGGAAGCGGCGGCTCACGACGACCTTGCGCAGCAGCTGATGCTCGGCGGGGAGTCGCCGGGTGCTGCGCAGCAGCGCGACCGCGTCGTCTCCAGGCGTGCGGTCGAAGTCCGGGATGTACGTGAGCCACGGCGCGAGCGCGTGCATCCCGTCGGGCACCCGCGCGAGCGTTTCCTCCAGCGCGCTGCGCGACGGCGTCTTGATGAACTCGTCGCCGTCGAGCATGAAGACGAAATCGGCCCGACCGCGGCGGAGCAGGTCGCCGACGACCGGAGTCAGGATCTCCGGCTGGAAGAAGCCGACGCGCTCGTCGCGCAGCACGGTCAGCGGCAATCCTTCGCCGACCAGCGCGGCGAGGATCTCGGTGGTGCCGTCGAAGGATCCGTGGTCGACGACCGCGAGCTGGTCGACCAGCGCGAGGTTGTGGCGAACGAAGGCCTCGATGACGTCGGCTTCGTTGCGGACGATGCAGGCGGCACCGAGATTCATGTTGACGGATCGGAGTTGCGGCGGTCGCGGAGCGTGCGCCATTGTACCCGGCAGCCCGACGCGCAAGAGGCTCCGCCGGCGTCCCGCGATCAGTCCGGCTGCCGGAGGTCGATGCCCCAGTTCATCACGAAATTGCGCACGAATGCCGCGGCCGGGAATCCCAGCCTCGCGTCGATGTCCTGCCATTGCGCTGCGGAGAGGCTGCGATAGTGCGCGGCGATCGGCGTCGCGTCGAAATCGGCCCGCGCGCCGGGCGGAACCGCGAGACCGAGTTCCCGGTACACCGACGCGTAGTTGACCGTGTAGCGCACCGTCAGCGCCCCGGTGCAGGCAAAGCGCAGCCCGCGCGCGCGCAGCATCCGCACGACGAACCGGTCGTCGATCATCGCCAGCTGGCGCGGATACGCGAGCCACGCCGATGTCATCGCCAGCGCCCTGCCGGCGAGCAGCAGGCAGTTGGTGTCGATGTGGCCGCGACAGTCCTGCGGATCGACGCGGGGCAGCATCCGCCCGTCGGGAAAGTGCTGGGTTCTGCCGCAGAACACCACGTCGGCCTGCGCGCTCCGGCTGCGCCCGACCATCGACTCCACGTGACGCGGTCGATAGCTGTTGTCGGCGTCGAGATAGGCGATCGCGCCGCAGCCCTGCGCCAGCGCGCGCTCGCCGCCCGCGACGCGCGGCGTGTCGCCGTAATCGGCATTCGCCGCCGGCAGCCGGATGTGCTCGACGTCCCAGGTCCCGATTTCCGGCCGCGGGAAGCCGTCGGCCACCATGATGTGCCGGCACGGATGCGTCTGCGCGAGCACGCTTTCGTGGCAGCGTCGCAGCGTCGCCAGGTCCTCGCGGAAATACGGCGTGACCACCGCGACGGCGACCGGCGCCATGCCGATCGTCGCGGCGCCGGCGCCGACGTCGGCGTCGGTCGCTCTGCCCTGTCGAAGTTCGGCCAGCGCCGCATTCCAGAGGCGCGTGTCCGAAGGCGTCGCAGCGGCAAGCCGCTCGATTTCGCGCAGCGCGCCTGCCGGCGACTGCGCCGCACGCGGACGACTCTGCCCGTCGGGAGGCAGCACGGTCAGGCCTCCGCGTCGAGTCCCTGCTGCACCATGTCCGCGGCGCGCAGCACCGCGCGCGCCTTGTTGCCCGTCTCCTGCCACTCGGATTCGGGCACCGAATCGTGGACAATGCCGGCGCCGGCCTGCACGTAGAGCATGCCGTCCTTGACCACCGCGGTGCGGATGGCGATGGCGGTGTCCATGTCGTCGTGGAAGCTGACGTAGCCCACGGCGCCCGAGTAGACGCCGCGCCGCGTGGGCTCGAGCTCGTCGATGATCTCCATCGCCCGCAGCTTCGGCGCGCCGCTGACCGTGCCCGCGGGAAACGCGGCCCGCAGCACGTCGATGCTGGTGAGCCCGGGCTTCAGCGTCCCCTCGACGTTCGACACGATGTGCATCACGTGCGAATAGCGCTCGATCTGCATCCTGTCGGTGACCTTGACGCTGCCGGTCTGCGCGACGCGGCCGACGTCGTTGCGGCCGAGGTCGACCAGCATCACGTGCTCGGCGACCTCCTTGGGATCGGCGAGCAGCTCGTCGCCCAGCGCGACGTCGGCTTCGCGCGTGGCGCCGCGCGGCCGCGTTCCGGCGATCGGGCGCAGCGTGACGGTGGACGCCTCCTTGCGCACCAGGATCTCGGGCGAGGCGCCGACGACGTGGAAGTCGCCGAAGTCGTAGTAGAACATGTACGGCGACGGGTTGAGCGAGCGCAGCGCGCGGTACAGCGACAGCGGCGGCGACGTGAACGGCCGCGCGAGGCGCTGCGACAGCACGACCTGCATCACGTCGCCGGCGGCGATGTACTCCTTGGCCCGCCGCACCGCCGCCTGGTAGCCCTCGGCGCCGAACTCGCTCTCGGCCCGGGTCGGCGTGCTGCCCGTCGCGAAGGGAATCGCCACCGGCTGCCGCAGCCGGCGCCGCAGCTCCTGCAGCCGCTCGCGCGCGGCGGCGTAGGCGTCGGGAACGCCGGGGTCGGCGTAGACGATCAGGTAGATCTTGCCGGCGAGGTTGTCGACGACGGCGAGTTCCTCGGTCAGCAGCAGCAGGATGTCCGGCAGGTCGTCGATGCCCGACGAGCCGCCAGGCCCCCTTCCGGCCAGCCTCGGCTCGATGTGGCGCACGGTGTCATAGCCGAAATAGCCGGCGAGCCCGCCGCAGAAGCGCGGCAGCCCGGTGCCGGGGGCGACGCGGTAGCGGCGCAGGAACTTGCCGACGAACTCGAGCGGGTCGCCTTCGTGCCGCTCGAGCACGCCGGCGTCGTTGCCGACCTCGATCGCCGTGCCGCGCGCGCGGATGCGGGTCTTCGCCGGCAGGCCGATGAACGAGTAGCGGCCGAAGCGCTCGCCGCCGACGACCGACTCGAGCAGGAACGTGTAGCGCGCGTTGGCGAGCTTGACGTACAGCGACAGCGGCGTGTCGAGGTCCGCGAACGACTCGAGGACCAGCGGGATCCGGTTGTATCCTTGCGCGGCCAACGCGCGGAATTCGGCTTCGGTCATGGCGCCTCGACGATGGGTTCGGGACCGGAGGGGCCGAAGCTCACGTGCTGTCGGCGGCAACGAAACGCACACGGTCGACGACCGCGAGGAGCGTGGGAACTATACCATCGGCCCCCAGATCCTGCACCGGCCGGCCCTCGTTGTAGCCGTAGGGCAGCACCAGCACCGGGCAGCCGGCGGCGCGCGCGGCCTCGACGTCGTTGACCGAGTCGCCGACCATCAGCAGCCGCGCCGGCGGGATGCCGAAGAACTCGGCGACGTGCAGCAGCGGACCCGGCTCGGGCTTCCTCGTCGGCAGCGTGTCGCCGCCGATCACCAGCGCGAAATGCTGCGCTATGCCGGCGTGGTCGAGGTGCGGCGCGACGAAGCGCGACGCCTTGTTGGTGACCACCGCCAGCGGAAAGCCCATCGCACGCAGCGCGACCAGTCCTTCGACCATCTCCGGAAACGGCAGCGTGCCGCGGCCGAGGATCGCCGCGTAGTGTGCCTGGTAGCGGACCAGCGCGGCGTCGCGGGTGGCCGCGTCGATCGCCGCGACCGGCACGCCGCGCGCGGCGGCGAGCGCGCGCGCGACGAGGTTTGCCATCCCCTTGCCGACCATCGCGCGGATCGTCTCCTGCGGCAGCGGCGCGTGCTCCATCTCGGCGAGCAGCGCGTTGATCGCGGCGGCGAGATCGTGAATCGTGTCGAGCAGCGTGCCGTCGAGGTCGAACGCGATGGCCGACACGGGGATGCGGCGGTCGGCCGTCACGACGCGCCCCGCGCCGCGGCGAGTTCGGCGCGCATGCGCGCGATGGTGGCGGCGTAGTCGGGCGTGCCGAAGATCGCCGAACCGGCGACGAAGGTGTCGGCGCCGGCGCGCGCGATCGCCGCGATGTTGTCGATCTTCACGCCGCCGTCGATTTCGAGCAGGATGCGCCGCCCGGTGCGCCGGCTCGCGGCGTCGATGCGCGCGCGCGCCGCTTCGAGCTTCGGCAGCGCCTGCGGGATGAACGACTGCCCGCCGAAACCGGGGTTCACCGACATGATCAGCACCAGATCGAGCCTGTCGATCACGTGGTCGAGCCAGTCGAGCGGCGTCGCCGGATTGAACACCAGCCCCGCCTTGCATCCGCAGTCGTGGATGAGGCCGATCGTGCGGTCGACGTGCTCGGACGCTTCCGGGTGGAAGCTGATGATCGCTGCGCCCGCCCTGGCGAAGTCCGGCACGATCCGGTCGACCGGCTTCACCATCAGGTGGACGTCGATCGGCACCGTCGCGTGCGGCCGGATCGCTTCGCACACCAGCGGCCCGATGCTGAGGTTGGGCACGTAGTGGTTGTCCATCACGTCGAAGTGGATGAGGTCGGCGCCGGCGGCGACGACCGACCGGACCTCGTCGCCGAGGCGAGCGAAATCGGCCGACAGCAACGAGGGGGCAATCCTGCAATCGGGCATCGCGCTATAATCCTTCGACAAATTTCATGGCCCGCCCCCGATGGCCGAGAGCAGGAAATACGAGATCACCGTCGTACCTCAAGCGGGGTACCTCGCGGAGCAGTCCGATCCGTCGCGCAACCAGTACGCGTTCGCGTACACGATCACGCTCACCAACACCGGCACCGTGACGGCGCAGCTCCTGTCGCGGCACTGGATCATCACCGACAGCGACCATCATGTCCAGGAAGTGAAGGGCCTGGGCGTGGTCGGCCAGCAGCCGCTGCTCAAACCCGGCGAGAGCTTCGAGTACACCAGCGGAGCGAGCATCAAGACCGCGGTGGGAACGATGCGCGGCAGCTACCAGATGCTGGGCGAGGACGGCCACGTCTTTGAAGTCGAGATCCCCGTGTTCACGCTGTCGGTGCCGCGCGTGCTGCATTGACGCGGCTTCAGCGCGGCGGGGGACCGGACCGCGGCGGCTTGCGAAGCTTGGACCCCATCGTCCACCACACGATGGCTATCGCCAGCACCAGCGCGACGCCCGCCTCCAGAAATATCCATACCATTGCGCTTCGCATCCCCGGTTTGCCGCGCGCCCGGCGCC
>CAIWHR010000556.1 GCA_903912485.1 uncultured beta proteobacterium
CGTGGCTCGACGCGCAGTTCGGTCCGACGCTGGGCGAGCTCTTCTTTCGCCCGTTCCACGACGCCTACACCGCCGGACTCTGGCGCGAAATCGCGCCGCAGGACGGCTACAAGACGCCGCTGGACCTGGCACAGGTCAGGCGCGGCGCGCGGGAGCCGGCCGCGCCGGCCGGCTACAACGCCACTTTTCTCTACCCGCGCGCAGGGCTCGACGCGCTGATCCGGCCGCTGGCGGCGCAGGCCGACCTGCGCTGCGGCCATCGGGTCGAACGCATCGACCTCGCGCGCCGCGAAATCGTCTTCGCCACCGGCGCGGCGCTGCCGTATCGCCGCGTGCTGTCGACGCTCCCGCTCAACCGGACGATCGAGCTCGCAGGCCTCGCCACGCGCTCCGCGGCGGCGCCGCACACGTCGGTGCTGGTGCTCAACATCGGCGCGCGGCGCGGACCGCATTGCCCGCCCGACCATTGGCTCTACCTGCCCCGCTCCGCCAGCGGCTTTCACCGGGTCGGCTTCTACAGCAACGTCGCCGAGCATTTCCTCCCCGCCGCCGACCGCGGCCGCGACAGCGCGACCTGCCTCTACGTCGAGCGTTCGTTCCGCGGCGGAGAACGGCCCGACGCCGCCGCCATCGCCCGCTACTCGGCCGGCGTGGTGCAGGAGCTGCAGGACTGGGGCTTCGTCGGCGCCGTCGACGTCGTCGATCCGTCGTGGGTGGACGTCGCGTACACCTGGAACCGCCCGGGCAGCGCGTGGGTGAGCGAAGCCACGGCGGCGCTGGCCGGGCACGACATCCGCGTTGCCGGACGCTACGCGCGCTGGAATTTCCAGGGAATCACCGACTCGCTGCGCGACGGCTTTCTCGCCGGGCAGGCGTTGCGCATGAGCATGTGAAACCGCGGCCGGGCGACGCCAGGCGGCGCGGCCGGCGATGCCAAAGGGGGAGATCCGCAGCGGCTCGCGCCCGCTCAATGCCGGCGCGTCGATCGGCCGGCAAGCCAAGCCACCAGACCCATCAGCAGCGCGAGGGCGACCAGGCTGCCCGAGGTGCCTCCGGGAACGTTGACCGGCGTCGGCGTCGCATACGGCGTGATGGTCGGTGTCGGCGTCGACAGCGCGCCGGTCAGCGTGAGCGTCGGGGTATTGGTCGACGTCGGGGTGTTGGTCAGCGTCGGCGTATTGGTGACCGTCGGCGTGTTGCTCGGCAGGCCCGGCGTCGCGGTCGGGGTCGCCGTCGGCGTGTTGCTCGGCAGGCCCGGCGTCGCGGTCGGCGTTGCCGTCGGCGTGTTGGTCGGCGTCGCCGTCGGCGTATTGGTCGGCGTATTGGTCGGTGTCGCGGTCGGTGTCGCGGTCGGCGTCGCGGTCGGCGTCGCCGTCGGCGTATTGGTCGGTGTCGGCGTGATCGTTATCTGCGCGACCGCCGTCCCGGCAGCCAGCATCGCCGCGAGACCCAGGACCGTTCCGATCAGCACCGTTGCTCTCATTTGCCCTTCTCCGGTAGGGCGGCGCGAAGCGCGACCGCGGTTCGATACGGCGCAACGCCTGCGTCCCGCTGCGCCGCGGCTTCCGTATAATCGCCCGGGGAAGGATATACGAGAACGGAGAACGCGACAATGCGGTCGTGTCGGCAGACGAGTGCGCCCATGGCGAAGCAGCGCGCCCGCCCGTCGCACCGACGTCGCGGCGGCCCGACTTGAGCGGCGCGGGGCACCCGGGCGGCGACCGGACTCGAGCGCGCGCGTTCCTGCGCCGTTGGGGCCTGCTCGCCGCCATCGTGCTCGTCGCCTGCGCGCTGCGCTTCGACGGCTTGCGCTGGGACGACGGCACCTATCCGCATCCCGACGAGCGCTTCATGACCATGGTGGCAAGCGCGGTCCATTCGGGAACGCTCGCCCCGACCGATCGCGAAGCGTCGGCCAGGACCGCGCACCTCGCGGCCTGCGTTGCCCGCCATCCCGCGACCGGAGGCGTCGGCGACTGGTTCGACAGCGACTGCAGCGATTTCAATCCTGCCAACGCCGGGCACGGGGCCTATCCCTACGGGCAGTTCCCGCTGACGGCGGTCCGCATCGTCGCCGAGGCGAGCGCCGCGTTGAGCGGATGGCCCGGCTACCGCGATTACGGGGGCATTCATCTGGTCGGCCGGACACTGTCCGCATCCGCCGACGTGCTGACGCTGCTGGTCGTCTTTCTGCTCGGACGCCTGTTGTGGGGACGCGCCGTCGGCATGCTCGGCGCCGCCTTCTACGCCGTTGCCGTGCTGCCCATCCAGATCGCGCATTTCTGGACCGTCGACAGCTTCGCAGCGCTCTTCGCCAGCGTGGCGCTGCTCTACGCCGTGCGCCTGGCGCGCTTCGGGCAGCGCGCGGACGCACTGGCGTTCGGTGCAGCGTACGCGCTGGCGCTGGCGAGCAAGATCAGCGTCGCCCCGCTGCTGGCGATCCTTCCGCTGGCGGCGCTCTGGGCACCCGACCGGGTCGAATTCCGGGGGCATCCGGACTGGCTTACCCGGGCTTCGACCCGGCTTCCCGCCGTGCTGCTGGGGTGCGCGGCCGCGCTGCTGACGTTTCGCGTGGCGTCGCCGTACGCGTTTGCCGGGACCTCGTGGTACGACTTCCTTCCCGCGCAATCCTTCATCGATCGGATCCAGGAATCGCGGCAACTCGCTTCCGGCATCGTCGACACCCCGCCGAACTGGCAGTGGCTGGGACGCACGCCGTGGCTTTGGGCCGGCCGCAACCTGGCGCTCTGGGGCCTCGGGATCGCGCTCGCCGCCGCCGCCGCCGCGGGTCTCGCCCGCCGCGGCTGGCGACTGCTGCGCTGGACACCGATGGAGAGAGCGCGCGCGCTGCCCTGGCTCTGGGCCGTCGGCTATTTCCTCTGGATGGGACAGCAGTGGGTCGCCTCGATGCGCTACCTGCTGCCGGTCTATCCGGCGCTGTGCCTGTTCGCCGCCGCCTGGCTGGTTCCGTGGTGGCGCTCGCAGCGCATCGCCTGCCTGCCCTCGACCGGCAGTTCGCGCGCCCGCCGCGGGTACCGGCCCGCCGCCGTCGGCCTCGCGGTCCTCGGCGCCACCGCGGCGTGGGCATTGGCCTTCCATCAGGTGCACACGACGCTGCACCCTTACGTGGCGGCGACCAACTGGGTCGTGCGCTACATCCCGGGCCCTGTCTCGGCGCCCATCGCCACGGCCGGGCGCAGCACGGTGCTGCTGAACTGGGGTGCGGCGGGCGAGTACGGCGACGGGATTGCGCTGCGCGTGGCGGCGGCCACGGCGGCCCCCGCCAGCGGCAGCATCGACCGCCTCAGGCTGCACCGCGTCGCAGCGCTGGCCGCGGACCCGTCGCCGCTGCTGACCGCCCGCATCCTCGATGCCGACGGCGCACAGCTCGCGACGACGGGCTCCGTCGCCCTGCCCCGAGCCGACGCGGGCGACGGCAGCTGGACCGGCCTCGAACTGCCGCTGCGCGCGCCGCTCGTCGTGCAAGGCGGCCACGTCTACCGGCTGCAGATCGAAGTCACCGGCGGCGCCGTCGCGCTGACCGGTTCGCGCATCGCGCACGAGGGCTCGTGGACCGACGCGGTGCCGACGCGCGCACCGTGGCTGGCAGCCTCCGACACGCTGGACCTGGCCGGACCGTCCGGCACCGTGCCTCGCGGTGCGCGGGCCGTCGATCCCGTCGCCGAGGGCTATTACGTTCCGCTCGACCTGGCGATGGTCCCCGAGGACGACGACGCCAAGCGCGCGCGCCTCGTCGACCGGCTCGACCAGGCCGAGTGGGTGATCATTCCCAACAA
>CAIWHR010000557.1 GCA_903912485.1 uncultured beta proteobacterium
CAGGAACGTCGCCGCGTCGCCCTGCAGCAGCCCGCCCTGGATCTGCACGTTGCCCAGACCCGCCCCAACCCCCGTCTGGCCCAGCAGCGTCCCGTTCACCGCCAGCGTCCCGCAGTTCAACTGCGTCCTGCCGCTGCCCAGTCCGTAAATGGTGCCCGCCGCAATCTGCAGCTGGTCGGCCTGCGTCGCCGCCGACATCAGCACGAGGCCGAAAGCGGCGAGTATCCCCTTGATCGTCACGGAATTTTCCCTGAATCTCGCAGCTTCCCGCGGTGCGGCATGAGTCGGATTCCCGCTCGGGGCATGCCGCTTCAGGCCGCGGCTGCTATCCTCGCAAGGTCGTTCAATGCATTGTCGGGTCCCGTTGGCAGCGCCGGCGGCCGATGCGCCGCTCGCCGCCCCTGAAATCGAACTCGGGCACCGCGGCGCAAATGTTATCCATTCGCATTATTCATGTCCACCACAATTTGCCTGAACATGATCGTCAAGAACGAGGCGCACGTCATCCGGCGCTGCCTCGATTCGGTCCGGCCGTTCATCGATTGCTGGGTGATCGTCGACACCGGGTCCACCGACGGCACTCAGGACGTCATCCGCGCCCATTTCGCCGACATTCCAGGCAGCCTCCACGAACGACCGTGGCAGGACTTCGCCCACAACCGCAGCGAGGCGCTGGAGTTGGCGCGAGCGAAGGCCGACTACCTGCTGTTCATCGACGCCGACGAAGTGCTGCGCGCCCCCGAGGGTTACGTACGCCCCGCGCTCGGTGCCGACGCCTACTTCCTGCACACCGAGTACGCCAGTTCGATCTACAGCCGCTGCGCGCTGGTGTCGACCCGGCTTGCCTGGCGCTGGGTCGGAGTATTGCATGAGTACCTGACATCGACGCCCGAGGCCGCGAAGGAGCATCTCGAATGGCCGCGAATCGTGGTGTCCCGCGAAGGCGCGCGTGCCCGCGATCCGGACACGTACCGCAAGGATGCGGCGTTGCTCGAACGGGCATCGCGGGAAGAGCCGGACAATGCCCGATACGCGTTCTATCTTGCGCAGAGCTGGCGTGATGCCGGCGAGCCTGCGAAGGCGCTCGAGGCCTACCGGCATCGTGCCGCGATGCCGGGCTGGGACGAAGAAACATGGCAGACGCTGTACGAGATCGGGCGCATGAGCGAGCAGATCAGGGCGCCGGTGGCGGAGATACAGGGCGCATACCTTGCGGCCTACCAGTTCCGGCCGCGCCGTGCCGAACCGCTGTACCAGCTGGCCCGCTTTCACCGTGAGCGGGGCGAGCATGCGCTGGCCTACCTGTTCGCCCGGCAGGCCTCGGTGATCCCGCTCCCGGCCGACATCCTGTTCGTCGACACGTCCGTCTACTCCTGGCGCAGTCTCGACGAACTCAGCGTAGCCGCGTCCTACACCGACGCCCTCGATGAAGGCCAGGTGGCCACCAGGCGCCTGCTGGCCGAGGGACATCTGCCCGCCTCGGAACGGCCGCGCGTCGAGGCCAACCTCGGGTTCTATGCGGGCGCCATCGCCAAGCGCGGCGGGCGGTGACGTCCGGACCCGCTTCGAAGCTCAGGCCCGGCCGGGCGCCGTGAAATGCATGCGGCGCATCCCGATGCCTGCCCCCGGGGCGCTCAAAGTCGCTGGTTGGGCTTCAGGTCCTTCGGTATCGGCGACACGGACTTCAATTCTGCGAGCCCTCGGGTGCAGATGCCCGCCCAAAGGCTGAACAGCAGGCGGAAATCGTAGACGGTGGCCGCTTCGGTCGCGATCTGCCGGCCCATGTCCTGCGTCTCGCGCCTGTCTCCGACCCGGCCAAGCAATGCGTTGGTGGTTGAATCGCGCACTTCCACGATCAGCGCGGCTTGACCGGCGCTGATGATCCACGTGGTCCCGACGCTGCCCGGGCCAAGCGGCGCGTTGACGTCGAGGTCGAGGATGCCCGAGTTCACGCGCAGCACGTCGGGCCCGGGGTCGTTGACCACTTCATACCCGGCCTTGCGAAACGCGTCCCGAAAGATGTCGTCGAAGTTGGTCTGCGCGGCGGCCATGATCTTGTCGGCCTGCTCCTGCGACACCCAGTTTCCCGCCGTGGCGTTGAGGTTGTAGTCCTTGCGCCAGTCGGGCCGGAACGCGACCTGCGTCGTGCCGACGATCACCTTGGTGTAGGGGCGAAAATCGGCTCCCGGCCGCAGCCACGCCACTTCCATCCGCCGCGGGGTGACCTTCACCAGGCCGTCGGGCGACTCCGGCGCCTGGCCGGAGGCAAGGCTTGCGAGGCCGAAGAATGCCGACAGCGCAACGATGCGGGAGCAGCGACCAACGGTCATGATTGAGCGTCCTTTTGCGAGCCGGGAGCACGCCCCCGATCCAGCCGTCTGAAATCGACCCCTTGCAGCCGCGATTCTACCTCGGCCCCTGTCCGGACAGACGGCATCCCGATCGTGGAACTGGCGAGATCCTGGGCGACCCACGATGCTGTCGCCTTGGCATTTTCCCGAGCTATTTCTTGCTGCAGCGCAACGAATAGCAGGCCATTCCTTAGCTCTCATCCAGTGTTTATTCTGGATTGACGTACGTTGACACCCCCGCCACGCAAGCCGATGATCGCGTTGCGCCGATTGCGCTCGCAGCTTCTGGTTATTTGACACGTTCATCCAGCGCCATCGCCTCGGCGACGCAGGACAACGTACGATGAAGACGACCGATCCACGATTCGCCGTATTGCTGGCGCAGGTCAAAGCCAGACATCGCGCTGCCGGTCCGGACCATCCGCCATGCGACGCCGAGGTGACCCTGACCTCCGACACCCGGCCAACGCGGACGGCCGAGGAAGCGACGAAGGCTCACTCGAACGACGAGCGGAAGGCGTGACGACGCGTCGCATGGCCCCCGGGTCGCCGAACGCGTGACGGCGTCTCCCGAAGCCGGATCGGGCAGCGGCATCCTCACCGGGCCGATCGACGGGTGAATGGTGCCAATCGCGGGGCGAGCGTCGAAAGGCCGCTCAAGCCTCGATCCGGGCCATCTGTTCGAGCAACACCACTTTCTGCGACCGCAGCGTGGTCCGCATGCCGTACATGGTGCTGATCAGGTCGGCCGCGACGAAGGTCGACAGCGCCCGCGCATCGAGTTCGTCCAGCTGATCGACGAGCGTCTGCAGTTCAGCACACGAATCCGCCCGCAACCCTGCCAACTCGGCGGCCTTGATGCGCTGGTAGGCATCGGTGATGAACATCGTGGAATAGATGCGCCTGTAGCTGGGAAACAGCTTCACGAGCGGGTAGATGACGGCGATGGCCCCCACCACGAGCAGCCAGATCCGGTCGAGATAGTTCATCACCCACAGCGGCAACCTGTCGATGAACATGGGAGGTCCATGCTCGAAGTACTTCTTGGCCACCGGGCTGAGATCGACCGCATGATCCACGTAAGCGGGAAAGAACTCGGGTTTGGCGAAGAACTGATCGACCCTCGAGCTGACGCGATCCGCCGCGACGAGAAACGTCTGCTGAACCGCGGGGTGCATCGACTTTTCGACGACGAGCGTGATCGTCGAGGCCAGCATCTGCACGTCGGTCGCGGGACGCACCGCCTGCAGGTCGAGCGCACCCTGGGGTATCACGACCACGTCGAGATAGCGGAGCTTCTTGACGTAAGCGGGCGCGTACGGAAAGCTGTAGATGTTGATGTCCTGGTGTTTCAGCAGCATCTGGACGTTGGGACTTTCCATACCGTCCATCAGGCATACGGCGTCGATTTCGCCGGCGATCAGCATCTGAACGGCTTGTTGATGCGGAATCCTGAGGAAGCGATCGCTCGCGCCGAGGCGAATGCCCGTCACGGCGAGCAGGTCTTTCAGGATGATCTCGGTCGCGGAGCCATCCAGTCCGATCGCCACCCGCCTCTCGGCGAAGTGGGCGAATGCTCTCTGGCCGCGAAACTCTTCCCCGCGATAGAACAGCCAGAGCGGAACGTACTCGATGCTTCCCAACGAATACAGATTCGGATAGGCGCCGGGCTTCGCGACGCCCCCGGCCATCAGCGCCGCATTGACCTTGATCTTCTCGTCGGCGACGTCGATCAGGCTCGCACCGGAGCCCGAGGTATTCACCAGGTGCAGGCTGATGCCCTGGTCGGCAAAGTACGGCAAGAACTTGCGGCCGAGATTCTCGAACTCCGAGCCGGCCTGACCGACCGCGAGGTACACGTCTCTCGGCGGCAGAGGGTCGGTGAACGAGAAGAACACGACCAGTCCCGCGAGCAGGAGGCCGAACAGCTTCCACTCGTTGCGCAACAGCTGGCCGAGGGCCCGAAGCTCATCCGACAGCTCGTGAAGGCTGTAGTCCACGACCGAAGGTGCGGTCTTCGTCTTCTTCGCGGTCATACGCGGCCTGTTCCGGAGCTATCGCTGTTCATGAGGCGCCATCCGGGCAATCTTAGGCTCCGGATCGACCGGCTGCCTGAAGTTCGCCGATCGCGCCGACGATTTGCCGCCGGCTATTGATCAGGGTCAACGCCTGCGCCTTGCGCGACGCGATCACGCGGCCTAGATTGAACTTCGGCACACACTGAGGTGACGGCAATCACGGCCGCGAGCGAATATCCGCCCGGTGCCAGAGGGATGAATGCGACTTGGCCATGCAATGTCGGCACTGCGTACGGCGGCAGTCTTGTGCGCTTGCCTGGGTTTCCTTGGTCTTGCGATTCCCGCCGCTGCAGCATCGCCGGAAGCTCCCGTTTCCTGGCAGGCGATCGCTCCCCCCGACGGCTACGCGTACTGTTTCGTCCCGCATCCCGACGACGACCGGCGGTGGATCGTCTGTTCAGGCGCGGGCTTCCACGTCACCCAGGACGGCGGCGCCACCTACCAGCACTTCGGCGCACCAGTCATCAAGGGCTCTTACTGCCAGAGTGCCGCGGTCGATCCGCTCGATGCCAATCGCATGGTGGTCGCCTGCGGCTACGACGGCCTGTACATTTCCGAAGACCGCGGCAATTCCTGGACGCTGCGAAGTCTGAACACGAGCGAGTTCCTCGCTTTTGTGCTGATCAGTTCGCGTGACGGCAGCATCTGGGTGGGTCCCCGCAACACGGTCAGCCAGCACGGCGTCTTTCGATCCGAAGATCACGGTCGGACGTTTCGGTTCCTTTCTTTCGAGACCACCAGCAAGAACCTGATCGTCTGGGACATGCTCGAGGATCCCGACACCGGGGCGCTTTATGCGGGCACCGAGATCGCCGACCATCCGCAGCCCTACAAGCCGCCCTTGTTCCTCTCCACGGACCGCGGCCTGACGTGGAAAGACGTCCGCGGAACCATCGGCTGGCACGTGGTTTCGTTTGCCTACGATGCCGTCAACAAGGAGACCTTGGCCCTGACCGAGGGACCGGGGCTGTACAAGACATCCGACCAGGGCCGGACCTGGATCCGGGTCGCGCAGGGCAGGGACGTGCCCAGCCTCCGGATCGTCACCGATCCCGCAGCGACGCGACGGCTGTGGGGAACGCGAATCACGACCCTTCTTCCCCCGTCGATCACGCAGCGCGACAGCATCCTGGTCTCCCCGGACATGGGAGTGTCCTGGTCTGCCGTCGGCCTTCCCGACGTCAATTCGCAAATGGCCGTGAACCGGGCCGGCACGAGGCTCTACGTGACCGGGTACCCGCCCGCCATGTGGATCGGCACGATCAACGGTGCAGCAGCTCCGCTCAACGCCCAGGGCCTGTGGTGGAGCGCTCCGGCGGGGTCCGAGTCGGGCTGGGGGATCAATTTTTCGCACCAGGGCGACATCATTTTCGCCACCTGGTTCACCTACGACGCGGCAGGCAAGCCGTGGTGGCTGATCGCGCAGCTCGACAGGAGTGCCGAGGGCGTCTATGCGGGCAGCGTGTCGACGGTCTCGGGGCCGCCGTTCGGCAGCGTCCCGTTTCCGCCGGGAGGCAGTCCGGGCGGCGCGGTCGAGACGCCGGTCGGCACGATGACGGCCACCTTCGCCGACGCGACACACGGGACGATTCACTACACGGTCAACGGCGTCGCGCAGACCAAGGCGATCGTGCCGCAGGACTTCCCCAAGCGGCCGCCCTGCGCCTGGGGCACGCTGCCCAACCTTGCGCTGGCGACCAACTACACCGACCTGTGGTGGAACGCCGGCGAATCCGGCTGGGGCATCAATTTCAGCCACCAGGGGGACGTCGTCTTCGCCACCTGGTTCACCTATGACGCTGCGCGCAACCCGTGGTGGCTGATCGCCGAACTGCGCAAGCGCGCGGATGGCGTGTATGCCGGGCCGGTCTCGACGGTCACCGGCCCGCCGTTCGACGCCGTTCCGTTCGATCCGGGCACGGTTGTCGAGACGGCAATCGGCTCGGCGACGGTAACGTTTGCCAACGGCAACGCAGCGAGCCTCAGCTACTCGGTGAACGGCTTGTCGCAGACCAAGTCGATCACGCGCCAGATCTGGGCGCCGCCAGGAACCGTTTGTCACTGACCGCACCGTTGTCTCCACCGCGCCTGGCGGCGGCTGGCGACGACCGGCTTGCCTGCGGTCGTCCCGTCGTTCGGCGAAAGCCCCGACTTCTTCGCGCAAGGATCCCGCATGAACAGCACCCACCCCTCCCCCATCGGCGATGAAACCAGCGACGGCGAGATCAGCCGCCGGAGATTCCTCCAGTATTCGGCCTGGGCATTCGCCGCGGTGCCCTTGAGTTCGTGGACCGCGGGCTGCGGCGGAGGCAGCGATCCCCTGCCGCAGCCCTACCTGATCGATCCCGACGTCAGGACCACGCTCGACCGGATGCTGGCGTTCCCGCCGACGAAGTCGCCAGGGCTGACGATGGCGCAGCTCAATCAGGTCCAGCTCTACAGCACGTACAACTACGGCGCCTGGACCTACGGCTCGGGGCTGCCTTCGGCTCCTCGCTACGACATCATGCCGGTCGGTTACGTGCCGTCGCCGACCTACAACAGGAAGCTGCTGCGGTTCTTCGCCTTCACCGACATCCACATCACGGACAAGGAAGCGCCCAACCAGCTCATCTACCTGCAGCAGTACGAGCCGACGCAGAACAACAACACGTCGATCTTTTCGCCGGTGATGATGTGCACCACGCAGGTGCTGGATGCGGCGATCCAGACGGTGAACGTCCTCCATCGGCGAAACCCCTTCGATTTCGGCATCTCGCTGGGCGACACCTGCAACAACACGTCGTACAACGAGCTCCGGTGGTACCTCGACGTCATCGACGGCAAGGTCATCCACCCCAGCTCGGGCGCCAACATCGGCGCCGACAGTATCGACTATCAGAAGCCGTACCAGGCCGTCGGACTTGACCCTTCGATTTCGTGGTACCAGGCGCTCGGCAACCACGACCACTTCTACATCGGCTCCTTCCCGGTCGATGCCGATCCGACCATGGGCCTGCGCCAGTCGTACGTCGCCGGCACGGTCTGGAACGTGGGCGACGTGCTGAAGCCCAACATCTGCAACTTCCCCCGGATGATCGACATGGAGGAACTGAAAGCGCCGCCGCCCATGCTTTATGGCGGGGTGTTCAACGGGGCCTCGCCTTACGGCACGGTCATGTACACCGGCCCGGTGACCGATTCCGCGTATGCGGCCGGCGCGCCCAAGGTCGCGGCCGATCCCGGTCGGCGCTCGTTGCTGCGCAAGGAATGGGTGCAGGAGTTCTTCAACACGACCACCGGCCCCAAGGGCCACGGCTTCAACCTGGTGGACCCGGCGCTGAACACCGACGGCTTTGCCTGCTACAGCTTCGTGCCGAACTCGAAGATTCCGCTCAAGATCATCGTGCTCGACGACACCCAGTCCGAGTACGACGGTTCGACCGACATTCATGGCCACGGCTATCTGGATGCCACCCGGTGGGCGTGGCTGCAAAAGGAACTGGCGCAGGGGCAGGCCAATAACCAGCTCATGATCATCGCCGCCCACTGCCCGATTGGCGTATCCGCCGTCGGCTCGGAGACCGAGTGGTGGGCGCAAACCGACGGCATCGACAAGAAAAACCAGAATGCGGTCGGGCTCACGGATCTGGTCAGGACGTTGTGGAACACCCCGAACCTGCTGATGTGGATCGCCGGGCATCGCCACCTGAACGTGGTCAAGGCCTTCAAGCCGTTTGATCCCCCGGGAGCGCCCGAGCAGGCTTTCTGGCAGGTGGAGACCTCGTCCTTGCGCGACTGGCCGCAGCAGTTCCGGACCTTCGACATCTACCTCAATTCCGACTACACGATCTCGATCGTGACGACCAACGTCGATCCGTCGGTCGCCGAAGGCACGCCTGCCGCCGCTTCGCGCAAGTATGCGATTGCGGTGCAGCAGATCGTCCAGAACAACGTGAACCTGAACAACCCGAACCTGAAGACGAAGAACCTCGGCTGCGGAAGCAACACCTTGCCCACGATGGATCCGTCGCGAATCCAGACCGACCAGGACATCGCTGCGGCCTACGACGCCACCATCCAGTTCGTCGACATGACGCAGCCGCGGTTCCCGTTGCCGGTGCCGGTCAACGGCTCGTGCAACGGGCAACTGTTCAAGCAGCTGTCGCCGCAGATGATGGCGGTGCTGAAGACCCTGTTCCCGCCGGCGACTTGACGCACAGGGGGAATGCATGCAGATCCGCTGCAGGAACGTGCTGAAGACGTTGCTCATCCTGAGCTGTGCCGCAACGCAGCCTGCCCTCGCCCAGCAGCCTCCGGCCGCAGGCGTGCTCTTCGAGAACATTCGCATCTTCGACGGCAAGTCCGGTCGGATATCGGAGCCGTCGAACGTGCTGGTGGTCGGCAACGTCATCAGGACCATCTCGACCTCGCCCATTGCCGCCCCGCCCGCCACTGCGGTGACCCGCATCGACGGCGGCGGACGAACGCTGATGCCGGGCCTGATCGACGCGCACTCGCACATCTCGGTGATGGCGGTGTCGATGACCGACGCGCTCAACGCCGACGTCGGCTACGTCCACCTCGCGGCGGGAAAAGCCGCCGAGGCCATGCTCCTGCGCGGCTTCACGACGGTGCGGGACGTCGGAGGGCCGACCTTCGGCCTCAAGCGCGCCATCGACAGCGGCCTCGTCCCGGGTCCGCGGATATTTCCCTCGGGGACCTTGATCTCCCAGACGGGCGGGCACGGCGACTTTCGCCCCCCTTCCGAGATCCCCAGGGCCGCCGCGGATCCGCTCAGCTACACCGAGCGAATCGGCCTTTCCGCCATCGCCGACAGCCCGGACGAGGTGCGCCGCCGGGCGCGCGAGAACCTGTTGAAGGGTGCGAGCCAGATCAAGCTCACGGCCGGCGGCGGCGTCGGGTCCGCATACGACCCGCTCGACGTGACGCAGTTTTCCGAGGCCGAGTTGCGTGCAGCCGTCGAGGTCGCCGACAACTGGGGAACGTACGTGACCGTGCATGCATACACGCCGCGCGCCATCCGGGTGGCGATCACCGCCGGCGTCAAGGTCATCGAGCACGGGCAGCTGATCGACGAGGCCACGGTGAAGCTGATGGCCGAGAAGGGCATCTGGTGGTGCCTGCAACCGCTGCTGGACGACGCGGACTGGACCCCTTTGTCGGGAGACAGGCGCGTCAAGCAGCTCGCGGTGGCGAAAGGAACCGACATCGCCTACGCTCTGGCCAGAAAATACGGCGTCCGGACCGCCTGGGGCACCGACATCATCTTCAGTCCGGAGTTGGCTTCCAGCCAGGGCGAGATGCTGGCCAAGCTGGTGCGCTGGTACGCGCCCGAAGACGTGCTGAAGATGGCCACCGGCGACAACGCCCGGTTGCTTGCGTTGTCGGGATTGCGCAGCCCCTACGCCGGAAAGCTGGGCGTGGTCGAGGAAGGGGCCCTCGCCGATCTGCTGCTGGTTGACGGTGACCCGGTGGCCAACATCAGGTTGATCGAAGATCCGGCCAGGAACTTTCTGGTCATCATGAAGGACGGGAAGATCTACAAGAACCTCCCGCACTGACTGCCGCGAAGATCTACCGCCCGACTGCCACCGGTCCGTCAGGCGCTCGCGACTCGTGATTCCACGGCAGCGTCAGGATGGCGTCCAGCCCCCCGCCTTCGCGATTGCGCAGGCGGACATCGCCGCCGTGCGCCTGCGCGATGTTTCGCGCGATGCTGAGGCCAAGCCCCGTCCCGCCCGTCTCGCGGCTGCGCGAGCCTTCGAGGCGATGGAACGGCTCGAACACCTTCTCGATGTCGACTTCGGGTATTCCGGGCCCCTGGTCGCGTACGACGATCACCAGCTGATCGGCACGCTCCTCGGCCCGGATTTCCGCGCACTTGCCGTAGAGCACCGCATTGTCGACCAGATTCGAGAGGCAGCGCTTGAGCAGCTGCGGCGCTCCCGTCCACGGCCTGACGACACGACCGACCAGCGTGACGGTCCGCCCCATCGCTTCGTTGTCCGCCTGCACGCTCTCCAGCAATCCCATGATGTCGATGGGTTGCGCCGGTTCGCGATGGGTCAGTCCCCGCATGAAGTCCAGCGTCTGCGTCACCATCGCCTGCATTTCCAGCAGATCCGCTTCGAATTTCCGGCGCAGATTCGCGTCCTCCAGCAGTTCGGCGCGCAGTCGCATGCGCGTCAGCGGCGTCTTGAGGTCGTGCGACATGGCGGTGAGCAGGCGCGTCCGCTCGTCGATGAACCGGACGAGGCGGGTCTGCATGGTGTTGAACGCGTGAGCGGCGCGGCTGACCTCGACGGGACCGCTTTCCGGCAGCGGCGGGCGGTTGATGTCGCGTCCGAGTTCGTCGGCAGCCGTGGCGAGCAGTTGCAGCGGACGCGTGACCCAGCGCACCGCAACGTACGAGAGCAGCAGCACCGCGGCGAGCAGCGTCGCCAGGGTGAGCAGCGCACGCCAGGGCAGGCTGGCGGACGCCGGGGCGACCTGCGTGTCGAAGGTGGCCCAGGTCCCGTCCTGCAGGCGGACCTGGATCAGGAACGAGATCCCGGTCGGGGGAAATCGGTGCATGCCCGGTCCGCCCATGCCCCCCCCGCCCATCGGACCCTGCCCACGGCCTCGGCCGGCACCGGGCACCCAGTCCGGCGGCGTGCCGCCGATGGCGACCCGGATCGGACGGTCGTCGCCGATCGTGGCGCGCAGCACGGCGGCAAGCATTGCGGCGTGGGCGCCTCCGGCAGCTTCCGATGCCTCGGAGGAGGGCGTGCGATCCAGCGAGACCACCAGCGGCGGCACGTTCAGAATCGCGACGATCCTCTGCCGTTCGACCGGACTCAGCGAATCCAGCAGCGTGACGATGTCCGCGATCCGCTGCGCCGGCTGCATGCCGCTCGCGCGGACGAGCGCGGAATCGCGCTCGACCAAGTTGATCGCCGTGCTCAGCAGCTGCGCGACGACCAGCCCGCTTGCCAGCACCAGCATCAGCCGGCCAAACAGCGACCGCGGCAACAGGCGCATCAGGCCGCTTCCGTCACGGTCACGGCGAGCACATAGCCTTCGCCGCGCACCGTCTTGATCAGCCGCGGCTCACGCGGATCGTCGTTCAGCCGATGCCGCAGCCGGCTCACCTGCACGTCGATGCTGCGGTCCAGCGGATCCGCCTCCTTGCCCTGCGTCAGGTCCACCAGCTGGTCGCGATTGAGCACGCGGTTCGGGTGGCCGAGGAAGATCCGGAGCAGCCGGTACTCGGCGCCGCTCAACGGCGTGACGACACCCGTCGCCGAAACGAGGTGCCGATGGGCGGTATCGAGCGCCCAGTCGGCAAAGTGGAGGTGCCTGGCGCGTTCGGCCTGAAGGTTCTCGGGCAGGCTCCGCGCCCGACGCAGGATGGCCTTGATGCGCGCCAGCAGTTCGCGGGCGCTGAACGGCTTCGCCAGATAGTCGTCGGCCCCCATCTCCAGCCCGACAATCCGGTCGGTCTCGTCGCCGCGCGCGGTGAGCATGATGACCGGCGTGTCGGACCTGGCGCGGAGGTTGCGGCACAGGGTCAGGCCGTCGTCGCCGGGGAGCATCACGTCGAGCACGATCAGGTCGGTCCGGCCCGCGTCGAGCGCCTGCCACATGCCTCGGCCGTCGGCCACGGCCGTGACGCGAAAACCGCTCTTCACCAGATACTGGCTCAGCAGATCCCGGATCTCGGCGTCGTCGTCGACGATAAGGATGTGGTCGGGCGCTTCCATGGGGCGATTGTCGGGCGGTTTGCAGCGCGCCGGGCGGGAGAAAAGTAACGCAGTGTGTCAGCCGGCAGTCCGGTTGCAGTGCGTTACCAAAAGCCCCGCTCGTGACATGCTGCGCTTACACGAGGGTGGTCAAATCATAACCGTTGCAGGGATCGATCCGGCAAACGTGCCGGACCTCCTTTGAACCGATCTCTCACCGCATATTGGAGACTCATCATGAAAAGAACCCGCTCCCTCATCGCCGGCGCCGTTGCCGGTGTCGCGCTGGCAGTCGCCGCCGCTGCGTATGCCCAACCGTACGGCGGCATGGGCCAGGGCTGCGGCGCCGGCATGGGCATGGGCATGGGCATGGGGCCGGGCCACGGGCCGATGGCCGGCGTCGATCCCGCTGCCATGGCCGAGTCTCACCTCGCCGACCTGAAGGCGCAATTGAAGATCACGACCGGTCAGGAAGCCGCGTGGCAGGCCTTCGCCGGTCAGGCGAGAGCGCAGGCGGCAGGCATGCAGGCAATGCACGCCCGGACGCAGCAGGACACGGGCACGGCGCCGGAGCGCATGGCCCAGCATGCGGCGGCGATGCAGCAGCGCGCTGCCGGGATGGCGACGATGGCCAACGCACTCAACGCGCTCTATGCCGTCCTGACCCCGGAACAGAGGGCCATCGCCGATCAGAACGTCGGGATGATGGGCCGCGGCGGCATGCACCGCGGCCACGGCGCCCGCGCGGGCTGACGGGGCTTCCCTTGCGGCACCTCGACGTGCTCGCGAACAACCAGCCCGTACGCTGACGAGTTCGAGGGCGCGCTGGCCGCCGCGCCGTACCTCGCCTCCCCGGTGACGGGCCACACGACCGGGCTGTGGGGCTACAACGGCGCGGCGCCCGGGCCGCTGATCGAATTGCGCGAAGGCCAGCATCAAGACACGGCAGACACGATCCGATGGCGCGGTTCACCGCCCAGGAGCTCGAGTGGAAGGCCTGCGACGCCACGATCGTCCCGGGCGGCTACGGCGGCACCGCGTACGCCGACACCATCAAGGCGCTGGGCGAACGCGCACGCTGCGCGTTGATGCGCGCCCCGCTGGACTACGCGAGCCCCGAGCGCGGCGAGGTGGCGATCGCGCTGCTGCGCGTAGCGGCCGAGGGGCCGCAGCCACGCCGCGGCGCCATCCTGCTCAATCCCGGCGGCCCGGGCGACGACGGGCTGTTCCTGGCGTTGCTGTTCGGACGACTGTGGTCCGACGTGAGGACGGATGGCGCGGGCGCGCAGTTCAAGGAGCTCGCGCAGACCTGCGATCTGGTCGGCTTTTCGCCGCGCGGCACCGGTGCCGGCACGCGGCTCACCTGCGCGGCGCGACGACCGAGGTCCTGCTCGGCGGCATCGGCAACGCGCGTCGCGTCGGGGAGACGGCGCTCGGCCTGCGTGCGGCCGACGTGCTGAAGTCCTGGCTGCCGCCCCGGCCCGAAGCGCTGTCGCCGGCCAAACTCGCGGCACTGGAGGCGACGATCGCCTCCCGCATCGAGGCGCCGCGGGCGTTCGTGACCGACGCGGCGCGGAACGCGATCGCGCAAGATCAGGCGCCGACGATCAGTGCCGGCTTCTTCTCCAAGGCCCGGCACGAGACCGACGCCGTCGAACTGACCGCGAACCGGTCGACGCAGTGGGCAGCGGCGTGCAACGACACGGTCCCCGGCTGGGACGAGACGGCCTGGGTCGCCGGGAACGACCGCAACGCGCCGCTAGCCCGGCGGGACCTCGGTCCCTGCCGCGACCGGGCTCGGCAGGCCCGCCCGGGACAGTCAGCGACGGCTGTGCAGCTGCCTGCCTCGGCTCTTCCGAGCAGCGACTTGATCCTGGGCATCAATTACCTCACCATGGACCGCGGCGGTCATTGCTCGGCATTTCGAACGATCACCCGCCCCGCTCGTGAGAGCACAATTCGATCCGGAAGCGCGCCACGTTCGCAGTGTTCCCGATCGCCTGCCCGACTTGCGTCGGGCCAACTTCCCACGGGTGGGAACATGCTTGGAAATCGGATAAGGGAATATCCGCCTGCCTTTCGCAGAATTCGAACCGGCGAACCCGTGCCGTGGAGCATTTTCGACGCGGACGGCCTTCTCCTGCTGAAGAAGGGGCTGCCCGTCGAGGATGAACGCCAGTTGCGGGAACTGACGTCGCGCGGCGTCGTGACGCAGGAGATGCTCGGATTCGATCTTCCGAACTCCAGGAGCAGGGTGCGTTCGCCTCGCGCCACCCGGAAAAGCGGCAGCCCGTTCTGGATCTGGGAGAATCTCCAGAAGCGGCTCAAGCGACTGTCGAAGACGATCGCCGAACCCGAGTCCGGATTCGTCGAGGACGTTCGCGAACTCGCCGCGCTCGTCGATTCCTCGGCCAACCAGAACATCGACGCGGCCTGCTTCTTCGTCACGCAATCGAGCGGCGCCGACTATCCCATCTCCCACATGATTCACACGGCGATCATCTGTTCGGTCGTCGCCCGGCGCCTGGCATGGGACGACGAGAAGCGGATGCACGCCATCTGCGCCGCGTTGACGATGAACCTGGGCATGGTCGACCTGCAGGAGCGCCTGTGGAGCGCTCAGGGCGCTCTGACGGACAGGGCGAGATCGCTCATCCGCACTCACCCGGCGAACGGCGTTCGCATTCTGCAGGGCGCCGGGCTGAGCGACCCGAGCTGGCTGGACGCCGTCCGTCAGCATCATGAGAACAGCGAGGGCACCGGTTATCCGGGGGGTGTTCCGCCGTCCGAGGTGGCAGACCTGGTGGGCAAGGCCGACGTCCTGTCCGCAAGAATCAGTCCAAGGAAATACCGGCGCGGCTTCTCGCCAAGCCGTGCCCTGCGCGATCTGTACCTCCGAAACGAGGAGCGCCAGGATCAGGTCATCATGGCCATGATTCACGTGTTCGGCATCTATCCGCCCGGAAGTTTCGTTCGGCTGGCGAACAACGAGATCGGGGTCGTGGTCAGTCGCGGCGCGAGCAGCATCACACCGGTCGTCGCCGCGGTCATCGACAGGCAGGGAATCCCCCACGGCGTTCCGGTCCGCAGGGACACCGGACTGCCACACCACAAGATCCGCTCGGATCTCCCGCCGGATTCGGTGAGGCTCTGGCTCAACTGGGAGACGCTGTTCGAGAAGGAATGAGCCGCGGAGGCGGCGTTCGAACTGCGCCAGCTTTTCCACGGCGCCGCGTCCCTATCGGCCGACGAACGGACGGCGCCGGGCTATACTTTGGGCCAGCGGAAACGACCGCCGCCCCGGGTTCGGCCCGGCAAGCGTCAACGGCACGCCGGCCCGTGCGCTTCGGCGTCTGCGTGGCGCTGCCGGATTCCGGGTTGTTCGCCTGTCGCACAGCAAGAAGAACGGTGCCTCCATGAGTCTCGTTCCGGATTTCCCGGCCGCTGCGCCCCGACGGGAAGCCAACCCGCGGCGACTGCTGCGGCGATTCGGCTGGCTGTCCGTTGCCTCGGTGCTGATCATCCTCGTGCTGATCGGCGCGAACCTGCGATTGATCCTGCGCCAGCACCTGATCGAGGAAGCGAAGCGGAATTCGGTGGCCGTGGCGATGGCGATCTTCGAGCGGGAGCAGATGAAGCTCCTGGAGTCGGTGCCCGGCGGCGGATACACCGTCACGGTGTCCGCCGCAGACCTTCCGGATCTCGACGGAAGGATGCGCACGTTCGTGAAGGCATTCGGGATCGTCAAGGTGAAGGTCTACGACGCGACCGGCAAGATCGTCTACAGCACCGACGGGACGATCATCGGCAAGGTGGACGCCACCAACGCGCGTCTCGATCGCGTGCTGCGTCACGGGGAGACCGATTCGGAACTGGTCCACAAGGAAAGCATTCCGGATCTCCAGGGCCAGGAGCACTTCGACGCCGACGTGGTGGAGACCTACATCGCGATTCGCGTGGGCAGCTCGATCGCCGGAAGTTTCGAGGTCTACATGGACGTCACGCCGGCGTACGCACAGATCTCGCGGACGGTCCAGTATTCGACCGCAGTGCTGCTGCTGGTGCTGGTCGTCGTGTTCGGCGCGCTTTACTACCCGATGCGCCAGGGGATGACGCAACTGGTGCACGTGCAGAACCGGCTGAGGGACTTGGCTGCGATCGACGTGCTCACCGGGCTCTACAACCGGCGCCATCTGTTCGTTCGGATCGGGCAGGAGTCCTCGCGGATGGCACGCCAGATCGGGCGCCGGAAGCCAACCGAGTTCATCAGCTTCATCATGACCGACATCGACCGGTTCAAGGCGATCAACGACACTCACGGGCATCTGGCGGGCGACCAGGTGCTGCAGGAAGTGGCGAAGCGGCTTAAAGGGGCCCTGCGCCCCTACGACGTCATCGGCCGATTCGGCGGCGAGGAATTCCTGGTGATGCTGCCGCATACCGCGCTGCCGGATGCCGCGGCCGTCGCCGAGCGCATGCGCCGTACGATCGAGCAGCCTGCGGTCGATGCGGGGGGCGAGGCGATCACCGTCACCGCCAGTTTCGGGGTGGCGTGTTGCCAGGATGCCGACGACAGCGCCGACGCGGCCGTCGCACGCGCCGACAGCGCCCTGTATCTGGCCAAGAACGGTGGACGCAACAAGGTCGTCAGCGCCGACTCTGCCGCTGACGGCGGCGGTGTCGCGACCGGCGGGGCGCCGCCTCCGCCGGCTGGCAGCTAGCGCCGGAGGCCATCCCCCGCAGGCTGCGAACCCGGTCCGGTGCTATTCTCCATGTTAACGCTACCATGGCCGTCGCCAGGACGCTTATGAAACGCGAACCCCCCGCGCGTAAACGCCGTGGCCACGGAGCGGTGCTCATCAGCGATGTGGCGCGACTGGCGGGCGTTTCCGCGATCACCGTTTCCCGCACGCTGAACAAGCCGCAGATCGTCGCCGATTCGACCCGCAGGGCGGTGCAGGCGGCGGTCGACCGCCTGGGCTACATCCCGAATCGACTGGCCGGCAACCTGGCCTCGACGCAGACCCGCACCATCGGCGTCGTGATTCCGTCGCTCTTCAGCAACATCTTCGCCGATTCGGTCCGCGGCATGACCGACGTGCTGGGCAGCGAAGGCTACCAGGTGCTGCTCGGCGTGACCGATGATTCGCTGGACATGGAGACGAAGCACGTCGTCTCGCTGCTCGGTCAGCGCGTCGCGGGCGTCATCCTGACGGGGGGAATGCACCAGAGGCGCACCCGCGAGCTGCTGAAGAATTCGGGCGTGCCGGTGGTCGAGACCAACGTCATGGTGCGCAGCTCCATCGACATGGTCGTCGGCTATTCGAACGAAGCCGCCGCCTACGCGATGACCCGGCATCTTGCCCGCTGCGGGTATCGCCGGATCGGCTTTGTCACCACGCCGATGGAACGCAACGACCGCGCGCAGGCGCGCCGGGCGGGCTGGCTGCGCGCCGTGCGGGAATTCGGCCTCGTCGAGCGCGCCGGCCTGTTCCGGGAGGCCACGCTCACCGTTTCGCACGGCGCTCGCGCCTTCGGCGAGATGCTGGCGTCGGACCCGGACGTGGAGGCCGTGTTTCTTGCCCACGACATGTTGGCCTCGGGGGCGATGTTCGAGGCCCGCCGGCGCGGCCTGCGCGTTCCCGACGACGTCGGCATCGCCGGCTTCGACGATCTCGACATCGCGCAGGAGTTCGTGCCCGCACTGACGACGGTGCGCACGCCGCGCTACGCCATCGGCTCCACCGCCGCCCGGATGGTGCTGCAGCGCATTCGCGGCGAGGCCACCGGCTCAGCGTGCGTGGACATGGGCTTCGAGATCGTGCAACGCGACTCGACCCGGCGCCCGCCCGCCTGAGCCCGCCGTCCCGCCTTCCGGCGGGGGCGTCTGCCGCCTATTTCTTGAGGAACATGTCGGGCAGCATCATCGCGACCGGCGGGTACGCGATCATCAGCGCGACGATCAGCATCATGATGAACACGAACATGGCGACGTAGGGGACGCAGGGCCCGGTCTTGACGCGGGCCAGCCCGCAGGTGATGTTCAGCAGGATTCCGACCGGCGGCGTGATCCCGCCGATCTGCATGACGATGACGATGATGACGCCGAAATACACCGGGTCGAAACCGTATTTCATGCCCATGATGTTCAGCAGCGGTCCGAAGATCGTCGCCATCGCGAGCACCTCCATGACGGTGCCGAGGATGAGCAGGAACACGAGGACGATGCCGAGAAACAGGTACGAGTTCGTGGTCAGCGACGTCATGAACCCGACCACGGCCTCGGGCACGTTCTGCCACGCCAGCAGCCAGCCGAAGACCGACGCAAACAGGATGATGGACATCACCATCGCGGTCACCGAGGCCGCGTCGACGAATATCTTCGGCATGTCCTTGTACGTGAACGCCTTGTAGAAAAACTTGCCCACGACGAAGGCGTAGACCACGGCGACGGTCCCGGCCTCGGTCGGAGTGAAGATGCCGCCGGCAATCCCGCCCATGATGATGAGCGGCATGCCGAGCGCCGGGATCGCGATCTTCGCCTCCCTGGCGACTGCGCGGAGACCGACCCACTTCTCGCTGGCGATGCCGGGCTGGACGCGGGGGCTGGCATAGAAGTACACGACGACCATGAAGGCCAGCCCGATCAGCACCCCCGGCAGGAAGCCGGCGAGGAAGAGCCCCCCGATCGAGACGTTGGTCATCGACCCGTAGAGGATCATCAGGATGCTCGGCGGAATGATCGGCCCCAGCGAGCCGGCCGCGGCCTGCAACGCCGCCACGAAGGGCCGCCCGTAGCCCTTCTCGATCATCGAAGGCACCATCACCGAGCCGATGGCGGTGGTGTCCGCCACGGCCGATCCGGACACTCCCGCAAAGATCATGCTCGACAGGACGCAGGTCTGACCGAGCCCGCCGCGGATGTGCCCGATGATTGCGTGGGCAAAGTTGACCAGCCGTATCGTCAGGCCGCCACGGTTCATCAGTTCGCCGGAAAGGACGAACAGCGGAATGGCGAGCAGCGCGAAGCTGTCGGCCGCACTGGCGATCCGCTGCGCGAAGACGACCAGCGAGATGTCGGTCATGGTGATCGCGGCCAGCACCGACAGGCCGATGGAAAAGCCGATCGGGACGCCGATGATGATCAGGACGAAGAACAGCGCGAACATGACAATCGCTTCCATGGCCCTGGTCACTCCTTGCGTGTCGGATGCAGCGGTTGCCCAATTGCCATTTTCGGATTCCTCTGTTCGTGCATCCGGCGAAGCCGCCGGCCGATCGGCCGCGTCAGCTCGCCGGCTTTCCCGCGAATCGCCGGTACAGCCGGATCGTCAACTCGATGACCATCAGCGCGCTGCCGAAGGGCAGCGCCGCGTAGACGACCATCTTCGGCAGGCCCAGACCGGAGGTGGACTGGCCCGCCGAGAGGTTCATGAGCATGACGCCGGAGATGGTCAGCACCACGAACAGCGCGTAGATGAGGACGTCGATCAGGGTGAACATGAAGACCCTGTACTTCCCCTGGTAGCGGTCCATCAGGAAGTCGACGGTAGCGTGCTCCGCCCGGACGAAGCTGACGACGATGCCCGTGAACACCAGCCACACGAAGGCGTAGCGGGACAGCTCTTCCGTCCAGGCGAGCGAAAAGTTCAGGACGTAACGGAAGATGACCTGCAGGAACGTCGTGACGGCGAGCACGGTGAAGCACACCACGATCAACCACTCGCTTAGCCGCAGATGGCTGGATTTCTTCATGCCCGTACCCCGATGGCTGAGATGGTTGACGCGCTTCGCGATCCGGACGCGGAAGCGGCCCGATGGCCGCCGCCCCCGGGCGCGAAGCCGTCGGCGGCTTCACGCGCTCGTGCGCAGCGCGGCGGGCGGCGGGCCGGCGGCCCGGATCGCCGATCGTCTGCGAAGGCCCGGCCCGAAGACCGGGCGCGGTCCGGCTACCTGCCGAGTTCCTTGCGGATCTTCTGCACGAACTCGAAGATGCCCCGTTCCTTCGCGTATTCGTCGACCATGGGGAGAAAGCGCTTCGCCAGTTCCTTCTCGTCCAGGTAGGTGGTCTTGAAGCCGTACTTCTCTTCCAGCGTCTTGCGGGCCGTCTTTTCCGCTTCGGCGCCGGTAAAGGGCCGGAACCAGATGCCGGCTTCCTTCGCCGCGTCCTTGAAGATCTGCTGGTGCTCCTTCGGCAGCTTCTGGTAGAACTTCTCGCTCATTTCCCACACCGCCGACTGGTAGAGGTGATGCGAGACGATGGCGCGATTCTCGATCTCGAAGAACTTCATCGCGATGACGCCCGGGTCTTCCTGCTCGTGCCCGCTGACCACGCCCGTCTGCACCGCCGTGTAGATTTCGTTGAACGGCAGCGGCGTGGGGTTCATGCCCATGGTACGCAGCACCTTGAGGTACAGGGGCGAATTGGGCGACCGGATCTTGATGCCCTTCAGATCGTCGATGGTGGCGACGTTCTTGTCCTTCAGCCAGATGTTGCGGTAGGCCTGGTCGACGAACCAGAGGATCCGCACGCCGGTCTTGGCCAGGAACATTTCGGCGAGTTCGTCGCCGATCTTGCCGTTGAGGATCCTGTGCACGTCGTCGAAATTGCTCAGCACGCCCGGCAGGCCGATCGCCTCGAACTCCTTGACGTGGTTGGGCAATATCGCCGAATACCCGAACTGCATTTCGAGCGTGCCGGCCTGCATCTGCTCCAGCATCGCGCCTTCGTCGCCGAGCACGCTGTTGTAGAACACCTTGAACGCGTAGGCGTTGTTCGTCTTCTCGTTGACGATCGCCTGGAACTTCTCCATGTACTTGTTCATGTAGAACGATTCGGACTGGATGCTGCCGATCCGGACCGGTATCGGGGCGGCCGCGGCCGTGCCCATGGCCAACAACATCAAGAAGCCAACGACGGTAGACATGAAGCGTTTCATCTTTGCTCTCCTCCTGGACTGAATCGTTCCGGAACTGCAGTTGTGATCAACCAATGAATCCGCTGCGGCTCGAGTCTGACGCCCGGCCTGCAGAAAACCGTACCGCCTACTTCGCCCTGGATCCGGCGCCCAACGCATCGGCAGCGAGCACCGCCCGCTCCAGCCGTGCCTCGTCCACCGGCTTGATCAGCGCGCGCACGTAAGGTGCGCGCTCCCAAGTGTGACGGGCGATCTGCGCGGCGACTCCGGCAGGATCCCCCGGATACCCCAGTTGCGCAAGCGAGCACGGCAACCCCATGCGCCCGTAGAAGTCGACCAGGTCCGCGACAAAGGCCGCCGGCCGCTCTTCCAGAACCAGCTGCACCAGCAGGCCGAACGCCACCTGCTCGCCGTGCAGGGCCCGGGCGAGCTCGGGTACGGTCGACAAGCCGCGGGTCATCGAATGGGCGATCGACAGCCCGCCGTTCTCGAACGCCAGCCCGGAGAGCAGGATGGTCGCCTCCACCGTGCGCTCGAAGTCTTCGCTGAGCTGCTTCGCGCGCGACGCCGCGAGCGCACCCTCGGCGTGCGCGCGAATGGCGGCGTAGCAGGCGTCGGCCAGCGTCAGCGCCAGATACGGCGGGCGCGCCTTGTAGAAATTGTTGCCGCCCGTCGCGAAGCACTGCTCGGCCTCGAACTTCTTCGACAGCGCGTCGCCCACGCCGGAGACGAAGAACCGCTCCGGCGCCCCGATGATCACCGCGGTGTCGACCAGCACGGCGTCCGGATTGACGGGCATGGCCCGGACCTCGTGCAGCACGTGGTCCTTCGTGTAGACGACCACCAGCCGGCTGGTGGGCGAGTCGTTCGACGCGATGGTCGGCACGATGATCAGCGGCCGGTCAAGCTGGATGCGCACGCCCTTGGCCGTGTCGATGGCCTTGCCGCCACCGACGCCTATCACCACGTCGGCGCCGGCCGCGCCGGCCTCGGCGCCGAGGCGCGCGATCTCGTCGGCGGTGCACTCGCCGCCGAATTCGGCGAAGCGGGTCGCGCCGGCCAGCGGGCCCAGGCTGGCTTCGAGGCGCTGGCGCAGCAATGCCAGAACGATTCCGTCGGCAATCACCAGCGGGTGCTTGCCATAGCCTCCCGCCAGCTCGCCGAGCTGATCGAGCGCCCCCGGACCCTGCACGTAGCGATGCGGCGAACCGAATGCACGCAGCATGACGTCAGGCCTTCCCGACGGCGGAGAGCCGGTGGTTGATGTCGATCAATTGCTTCGCCGTGTCGTGATAGATCCCGTACATCTCCTCGTACAGCGGACGGCGGGTCGGATCGGGTTCGTGGCGCGCGACCACCGAGATGCACTGCTTCGCCGCGGTGATCTCGTCCGGAAACACCCCGACGCCGACGCCCGCGACCAGCGCCGCACCGAACGACGCGTCGGTCACGCGCGGCACGAGGATCGAGATGCCCAGCACGTCGGCAACGATCTGCCGCCACGTGGAGCTCCGCGCGCCGCCGCCGATGATGCGCGCCTCGGCCATGCCGAGGTTCTGCGCACGCAGCTGCTCGAGAACGTCGCGGAGCGAGAACGCGATCCCTTCGTAGAGCGCGCGTACGAAGTGACCGCGGTCGTGGCGGAACGTCATGCCGACGAAATCGGCGCGCAACAGCGGATCCCAGTGCGGCGCGCGCTCACCCTGCATGTACGGGTGAAACAGCAGCCCGTCGGCGCCCGGCGCGATGCCGGTGGCGAGTCGATCCATCGTGCTGAACGCCTCGGCGCCACTGCCACCGGGCTCGAGGAAGAACCGGTCGCGCAGCCATCGATGCGCCGAGGCGCAGGAGTTGGTCGCGGTGATCGTGTACCAGTGTCCCGGGATCACAAACGGATAGTTGATCAGCGTCGGGTGCACGTGCGGCTGGCGCCCGACGATGCACACGGCACCCGCCGTCGCGAGCTTCACTGTCCCCTGGCCGACGGCGATCGCCCCCGCGCCGTAGACTTCGACCGAAGTGTCCGAGCTGCCGCAGACGACCGGGGTGCCGGCCGCCAGCCCGCTCGCCTGCGCCGCGGCCAGCAGGACGGTCCCCACGACCGTCGTCGGTTTGACGATGGGCGGCAGGATGCGCATGTCCAGATCGATCATCGAGCACAGCCGCTCCGACCACGCGTTGTTGGCGGCGTCGAAGAGCAGCGTGCCGACCGCCTCGGTGGGGTCGGTCTCCCACGTGCCGGTGAGGCGCGAGCGCAGCCAGTCCTTGGCGACGTACAGTCGCTTCGTCCGGGCGAGCGCCTCAGGCTCGTGGCGCGCAAGCCACAGCAGTTGCGACTGGGTCCAGGTCGGCGCGGGGCGGTTGCAGCCGATGGCGAGAATCTCCGCACCGTGCTTCTCCTGCAGTTCCTTCGTCTCGGCGCCGCTGCGCGCGTCGCTCCACAGGATCGCCGGGCGGATGACCCGGCCCTGCGCATCCTCCAGCACCGGCGTGTGCGCCCCGGCGCTGAAGGCGATCGCGGCGATCTCGTCGGCCGTGATGCCGGCCTCGGCCAGCGCGCGCGGTACCGTCGTGCACAGCGCCCGCCACCAATCGGCCGGATCCTGCTCGCTCCAGCCGGGATGCGCCGAGCGGGTCTCGATGTCGACGCCCGCCGAGCCGCCGACGCGGCCGTCGGGGGCAACGACCATCGTCTTCAGGCCGCCGGCGCCGATGTCGATGCCCATCAGCCAGATCTTCGCTGCGCTCATGTGCCCATACCCCCCGTCCGTGACGTTGCCATGCTCACTTCAACCCCAGTAGAAATCGCGCCTGCCGCCATCCATGCAGACATGCTCGCCGTTGATGAAGCCCGCGTGGGTCGAACACAGGAAAGCCACCAGCGCCGCGACTTCCTGCGGCTGGCACATGCGCCCCACCGGGTTCTGCTGGTGCAGCCGCTCGCGCATTTCGGGCGAAAACTGCGCGATCAGCGCGGTCTCGACGTAACCGGGCGCGATCGCGTTCGCGGTGATGCCGAAGGGCCCGACCTCCTTGGCCAGCGTCTGCGTGAACCCCAGGATGCCGGCCTTCGCGGCGGAATAGTGCGCGACACCCGGCCGCCCGCCGCCGGTGAAATTCATCGAGCAGGTATTGACGATGCGGCCGAATCCTCCGGCCTTCATGTGCGGGATGACCTCCCGGGACCACAGGAACGTGCTCTTCATGTGGACGTGGATCATCGTGTCCCACGCCTCGGCGGGCATGTCGGCGACGGGGTAGGCCGGCTTCACGCCGATCCCTGCGTTGTTGATCAGGATGTCGATCCTTCCGTAGCGCCGGGCCACGTCGGCCACCGTGCGCTTCGCCACCGCTTCGTCGGCGGCGTCGCCCGGGTAGAAGGCTGCGTCGATGCCTTCGGTCGCGAGCGCGGCGACCGCGCGCTCCGCGGTGGCCGCATCGAGGTCGTTGATCACGACCGTCGCGCCCTCGCCGCCGAGCACCCGGGCGTCGGCGAGACCGATGCCCTGGCCGCCGCCAGTGATCAACGCCACCCTGCCTGCAAGACCCAGGTCCATCGTCACTCCTCGCTCGGTCCGGCGATCGGGGCCGCCGCCGGACCTGCGGCTCGCTTCGTCACGCGGCGCCTCCATCCGGGCCGAGCGCAAGCTTGCCCGGACAGAGGATCTGGCCCGGATCGATGCCGGCCTTGAGGTGCCTCAGCAGCGCCAGTCCCGTCGACCCGAGCTGCTGTTCGAGATACGGCGCGAGTCGCATGCCGACGCCGTGATGGTCGTTCATGACCCCGCCGGACTCGATCGCGGCGAGCGCCGCCGCCCGCACGACGCGATCGTGCAACTCGAGTGCGCTCTCGAGATCGTCCGGCCCCTTGGGAATGCCGAAACGCGGGTAGATCATCGACCCCCACTCGAACCAGTGCGACAGGTGGGTCCGGACGGTCAGTCCCCAGACCGGGTCGATGGACTCGCGCATGGCGCAAGTGACGTTCCGGTAAAGCGCCTCGATGTGGGTGAAGTCCGACACGGCATCCATCGTGCACCAGATCTGCGGAAGCTGCGGCGCGTACGGCGGGTGGTAGAAGACATAGCGCTTGTCCCACCACGTCTCGCCGATCGTGGCGTCGAGTTCGCGGGCGCCCTGCCCCACGCAGATCTCGCGGCAGATCGCCGCCTCGGCATCGACCAGAGAAGGGTGGTCGCCGTCGAACATGACGACCATGGTTTCGCTGTCGAGCCCGGCGTCGACCGCGCGGTTGAGGCTGTGCATCGCCGCGTCCTTGTCGTACAGGCGCATCACCGCGGGCCGCAGACCGCTGGTCATGATGCGACGGCCGGCCTCGATTCCCTGCGCCAGGCCGTCGAATCGGAAGGCGCCGAAACTGCGCCGCGCCGGAATCCGCCGCAGCTTGACCTTCACCGCGGTGATGACGCCCAGCACACCCTCGCTGCCCACGAAAAGCTGCGTCACTTCCGGTCCGACGCCGTGCCGCGGCACTTCGGGAAGCTGGACGATGTCGCCGCCGGGCAGGACGACTTCGACGGACAGGACGTGGTCCTGGATCGTCCCGTACTTGGTCGACAGTACGCCGGAACCCCTTGCCGCGACGCAGCCGCCGATGCTCGCCCACTCCGCCGATGCCGGGTAATGCGTGAAGGTCAGCCCCTGGGCATTGAGGTCGTCTTCGAACTCCTTGACGTTCATGCCCGGTTCGACCGTGCAGGTCAGCGAAAGAAGATCCAGGTGCCGCACGCGCTTCATCCGGCCCATGTTGAGCAGAATGCCGCCGCAGTTGGCGTTCGCGGCACCCTGGACGCCGGAACCGCCACCCAGCGGAGTCACCGGAACGCGGAGTCGGGTGGCGAGCTTCATGATCGCCGCGACCTCCTCGGTGGAGGTCGGTGCGGCCACCACGTCCTGGGTGGCAAGCGGCTTTCCGTGATGCGCGTGGATATAGGTGAGCCAACTCATGTCGCCCGGGTATTGCCGCCGCGCTTCGGCTCCCTGGAGCACGCGCTCGGCACCCACGATCGCGGCCACCTCGGCGGCAAGCTCGCGGGAGTCGAAGTCGGAGCGCGCGCCGAACGTGCCGTACGTCGGCCACTTGATGTCGTTCATGCGGCACGCACCGCGGATGCGGATGCCAGCCGGGGAAGTCCGTTTCGCTTCATGCCGCTCGTTCTCCATTGTCTGACCCGCTGGCCTCGGACGAGTCCGCGCACCTGAATCGGCGCGGGAAATGTTAGCGGTAGCATTTTTTCCGGTCAAGCTGCAATGCAATGGCTGCACTGCAACATGGATCGGCCGGCGCTGCCACGCCTGCGCCCACCGTGCCCCGAGGCGGGCCGGCTCGGCGCCCGCGTCGGTTCTATGGACCCCGAGAGCGCAAGACCCCGCCCTGTCAATCCAGTTCGATCACCTCACGCTGCGCGGCCGGAGCAGGCGGCACCGGGGTTGCCTCGTAGAATGGCTGCGTCCCCGAAGGCGGATCCCGGCCGTAGTTCGCGACGCTCAGGCGACCGCTACTGTGCAACCGGATCTCGGCAAATCCAAAGGTGGTGCCAAGCTTCGGCGCCCACTCTTTCTCAAGCGGTGCGCCACCGTTTCCGGAAACGATCTGCCATATCCTCGGTGCCGCCACGAGCCGGGCAGCATTGAACGCGTGCACATGGCTGCAGAAATAGGCCTTCACCTTCGGAGTCCTCTGCAGCAGAGCGGCAAGATCACCTGCCAGCTGATGCTGGTTCAGATTCAGGATGGTGTGGCCATAGGCGGGCGGCGGCACGAAATCCGGGACTTCGATCGGGCGATGGCCCATGAGCAGGATTGCGCTGATCGCGGGATCGGCTTGCGCTGCCGCGAGATCAGCCGCGAGCCAGTGGATCGGAATCCATCCCGAGTAAGGCAATCCGGTAGCCGGATTCGTGGCCGTGGACAGCGTGTCGGTGTTGATGATCACGATATGCACGGCGCCCCAGTTGAACGAATGCGTGTAGCGGCTTTCGTCCTCGACCAATTGATCCGGATTGGCACCTCCGGGCCTGGGACCATTGGCTTCGAAGGGAAACAGCCGATTGCTCGCGATCCAGGAATTCCAGACGGAGTAGGAGTAGGGGTACGGTGCCTCGTCGTCGACGGCCTTGTCCGAATAATCCATCTCGTGGTTCCCCGGCAGCGGAACGAGGTTGATGGCCGCCCCGCCGTGGAATCCTCGAAACAACGTCATCCAGGCGTTGAGTTGCACTTCCAGTGCACGGCCCTGATCCTCCAGCTCGCCGACCACCAGATCGCCCAGGATGAACGTGTGGTCCGGCTTGCTCGGCAACGCCGCGATGTCCGCGACATTCTGCCGAAGCTGCGGGATGTTGGTACCGCTCGGATTCGCCTGCGGGATGGGTTGCCAATTCGCGTTGCCAATCTGCAAGTCTCCCATGACGACCAGCGACCGTTCCACGGGATCGCTTCGGGTCGCATTGTCGGTAAGGCAACCGGTGAGGATGAACGTCAGCGCAAGTGCCGGGAGCAGTGCAGCCATGCTCCTGCAGCTGCTGGTCGACGAGGCTGCCGACACCTTCGCCGACGCCGGAACCGCGCGGTGTGGACTTTGCAGCCGGGAAACGCAACGGGCAAGTGCTCTACAGGTAATCATTGGGCGGACTCGCACATAGGGATTACGGGGTGGGCAAGCGCTCTCATGCCGAATCCAGCACTTCCCGGACCTTGGCGGTCAGTTCATCTATGGAGAACGGCTTCTGGATGAAATGCACGCCCTGGTCCAACACGCCCTGGTGAACGATGATGTTGGCTGTGTACCCCGACATGAACAGCACCTTGAGACCTGGATAGCGCGATTGCAGGTTCCTGGCGAGGTCGCGTCCATTCATCTCGGGCATGACCACGTCGGTCGTGAGCAGATGAATCACTCCCGCGTGCTCGCCGGCGATGCGGATGGCTTCACCCGGGCCCTTCGCCGGCAGTACCGCGTAGCCCTGCCGCGCGAGAACCCTTTCGGCCAGCTTCAGAATGGAGGGTTCGTCCTCTACCAGGAGGATGGTCTCCTGGCCGCGACCCGCCGGATCCGCTGAGTCTGTCGTCTGTTCCCGGGCGTCCCCTCCTTCCTGCCGCGGCAGATAGATCGTGAACGTCGTGCCTGTACCCGGCTCGCTGTAGACGTTGATGAAACCGTTGTTCTGCTTGACGGCGCCATACACGGTCGCCAAGCCGAGGCCGGTCCCTTCGCCGGCGCCCTTGGTGGTGAAGAAAGGCTCGAAGATGTGTGCCAGCGTTTCCTTGTCGATGCCGTGACCGTTGTCGCTGACGGATATGCGCGCATAGTCGCCGGGAACACAGCCCGCGTGAACGGCACAGTAGCTCTCGTCCAGCGTCCTGTTTCCCGTCTCTATGACTATGTTGCCGACGCCGGCGATCGCGTCACGGGCGTTGATGCACAGGTTGGCCAGGATCTGGTCGATCTGCGAGGGGTCGACCTTGACCCGCCACAGATTCGCCTCGGGCCGCCAGGTCAGGCTGATATCCTCGCCGATGAGACGCTGCAGCATCTTGATGATGCCCGGAACCGTCTCATTGAGGTCCAGCACCATGGGCGCGACCACCTGCTTGCGCGCAAACGCCAGCAGTTGCCGCGTGAGGTCGGCAGAACGGTTGGCCGCCTTGCGGATTTCGACGAGGTCCGTGTGCAGCGGCTGCGCGGGATCCACGTGCTCGATGGCCATCGCCACGTTGCCGAGAATCACCGTCAGCATGTTGTTGAAGTCGTGCGCGACGCCGCCCGCCAGCCGGCCCACCGATTCCATCTTCTGGGCCTGCTGGACCTGGATTTCGAGGGCTGCCTTCTCCTTCGCCGCCCGCGTGCGCTCGGTGATGTCCGTGAATGTGACGACCACCTGCAGGATCGCGCCCTCTTCGTCACGCACCGGATAGGCATTGCACAGCCCCCAGGCAGGTTCGGCGCGATCGGGACGGCACATGCCGACGACGTAATTTCGCAATTCCTTGCCGGAAGCAATGACGCGATTGACGGGATAATCCTTCAAGGGCATGGGCGTTCCATCTTCCTGGAGAAAACACCAGGCGGAGTCCATCGCCGCCTTGCCCAACAGTTGGTCTTCGCTCAGTCCGAGGAACGATGCCGCCGCCGCATTCGAAAACAGGATCGAGGTGTCGGCACGGTGAACCACGACGCCGGATGAGAGATTGATCAGCAGCGTTCGATACAGTTCCTCGCTGTCGCGCAACGATTTCTCGGTCCGCTTGCGCTCCGTGATGTCGCGAACGAAGGCACAGTTTCGCTCCTCGCCGCCGTACTTGACGTAATTGGCGACAATCTCCACCGGAAAAAGTCTTCCCTCGCTGGAACGTTGCTCGGACTCGAACGTCATCGAACCGCGCCGCCGCAGTTCGGCGAAGTGCTGCGGCCATAGTTCCTCATTGAAGCGGGCATCGACGTCCGGAACGCGCAACCGGAGCAATTCCTCTCGGGTGTAGCCAAGCGAACGACATGCCGCTGCATTGACGTCTACAATGCGGGCGTCCGGCGTCATCCAGAAGAGTGCGTCGGATGCCGCATCCACGCTGAAGCGGGTCAGGCGCAGCGTCTCCTCTGCCCGGTATTGCTCGGTGACGTCGCTGAACACCAGGACCACGCCGACGATTTCGTCACCGGCGTTGCGAATCGGCGATGCGCTGTCGGCGATCTGATATTCCCGTCCGCCACGGGCCAGCAGCACGGTGTGGTTGGCGAGGCCGACGACCTTGCCCTGCGCCATCACCAGCTGTACCGGGTCGGGTACGGTCTCGCGGGTGAGGGCGTTGACGATGCGGAAGACGTCCGACAGCGGTCGGCCGGCGGCGTCGGCCAGCGTCCAGCCCGAGAGGCGCTCGGCGGAGGCGTTCATGCGTGTCACGCGCCCGGTCGCGTCGGTAGCGATGACTGCGTCGCCGATGGAATTCAGAGTGATCGCGAGGCTCTCTTCGCTCTCCTGCAGGTCGCGTTCGGTTTTCTTGCGCACCGCCTCGCGGTCAGCCAGAAGATGGCCGTAGGCCCGTTGTCGCCTCTGGTAGGAATGCAGTCCCAGAGTGGTCGTGACGACCAGCAGGAAGAACAATCCGCCGTGTACGAAAGCGCTCCCGCGCCAGGGCGCGAAAAGCGCCGACAACTCCCGGCTGACGGCGATCACCAGGGGCTTGTCCATGGACACCGCTGCCGGCTGGATGGTGCGCAGAACCGTCAGCCGGGCCTCACCCGTGGACGCGACGACACCCTTGTACACATTGATCGGCATTGCGCTCTTCATGTGCTCGACAAAGAAGGCTCCGGGCCTGGCCGTCAGGTCGACGCCCACAATGCCCTGCGGGTCGGGAGCTCTGAAGACCACTTTGCCGTCGCCATGAATCAGCGATGTACGCATGTCCGGTGCGTAGAGCACCGATTGCATCAGCGTGCGGAAATACGCGGGGTCGAGACTGACCAGGATGACTCCCGCGAACGCCCCCTTGTCATCGAGCAAGACCTCCGACACGTTCAGCACGTAATCGCCCGTTGCGGCCAGGAACGGCGGAGCGACGTAGAGCGTGGACGGGTTCATTCCCTGGCGAGCGACCTGAAAATACCCCCGGCTGCTGAAGTTCTGCCCGACAAATTCATCCGGGCTCCGGGCGATCAGCGTGCCGTCTGCATCGAAGACGGATATGGCGCGCGCGCCGAACATGGCATCGCGCACAACTTGCAGCTGGTGGTCGAGCTGCGCCTTGCTGTCCTTCCGTGCTTTCAGCGTCGGCAGATCGCTGCGAATCGAGTCCAGCGCATGCTTGGTCGAGGTCAGCTGGCGCTCGAGATTTTCGTCGACGACGTTGGTCTGGGTGGCAAGCCGTTCGCGCTCGCCAGCATCGATGGCCTGGTGTCCGGAGTAGAGATTCCAGCCGACGACGCTGCCTAGCAGCAGCAGGACGCCTGCGAGAACCAGCCACTGGGCGACGCGAGCATGCGCGTTCAGTCGCTCCAGGAAAGCGCTCATGTCAACCCGTCCGCGCGGCCGCGCTTCGACGAACGGAGTGGTCGCCGAATGGAATCGGCTCCTGGTGTCGGGCCTTCGGTTGCCATGAAGATGCGCGCATTGGGATGGGTTCACCTACGCAGGCATGATACGCCGGGAATCGAGCACCGATCGGGGCGCCGGCCAAGGGCAAGTCGCCGCCGCGAACCAGCCGCACGAAGGGCCAGCCCGCGCGTCTCAGGGGGACTGCGCCTCGCGACCGGGTACCGAGTAGATCCAGAAGCTCTTGCCTTCGAGCGGACTGACGAAGCGTTCCGCCACGCCGCGAGGATAAAGACCGAGCAGTACGGCCAGCGTGTCCTGATCGTTTTCCTTGACGACGAACAGCTTGTTCCCCGGCACCGCCCGCGTCCCGGGCAGGTCGTCGCGCCGCAGCGCGAAGTCGCGGGCGGGGTACCCGCTCTGCATTCCCGCCAGGCGGGTGTCGACCCAGTGCGGGTACGGCACCACGAAGACGGCTTCCGGGCGGTTGCCGGCGGCGACGAAGGCGCGCACGACGCGGCCGATGTCCGACGTATTCCACGCGCTACGCAGAAACTGAGCGGAAAAGGCATCGAACACCAGCGCGTAATTCTGCAGCGTGGAGATCGTCAGCAGCAGCACGACCACCGCGGGCGCGACCGCGAGTTGCCAGCCCGCGCGGCACGACGACCGCAATCCGGCATAGATCCCGTCGAGCGCCATGGCGGCAACGACGAACACCACCACCGCGGCGCCGCCGGTGCGGTTGAGCGACGGGTTCTCGCCGGGGAACGCGAGCGACAGGATCGACGGCATCAGCAGCAGCGGGATCGCCAGCAACAGGAAGAGATCCAGCCACCGGCGCTGGCCGAGGTAGCGCGCGAAGAGGAATACGCTTCCGATCACGAACAGCGTGGCGGTCACCACGTCCAGCGCCGGGCGATGGGGAACCGAATGCACCCAGATCTCGCCGTTGTCGAAATTGAACATCCGCATCGCATTGAACGCGTTGCCGGCGAATATCCGCCAGGCGGACGCCGCGAGCGGCTGCTCCTCGCCGGTCAGGCGCGTCAGCGCGCGGTACGCGAACAACTGCGGATTCTCGACGGCGTAGCGCAGCAGCGGCAGGAACGCCAGCAGCGAAGCCGCGACCAGGATCGAAAACAGCACCAGGGTCTGCCTGCGATGGCCGGCGGCCTGGCGGTGCAGCAAATACAGTCCCGCGCCCAGCAGCATCACCAGCGGCACGACGCGAAAAGGGCTGTAGCCGTGCAGGCCCAAGCCGAGGAACAGGCCGGCCAGGATGAAGTCGTTGCGGTCCTGACGGCGCAGGCCGCGGATCAGGTAGTAGAGCGCGGGCGCCGTAAAGGCCGGGTAGAGCGGGAAACGCAATCCGATGCGGCTGATGGTGTTCAGCCAGTACGAAGCGCCGGCCAGAACGAGGGCGAACAGCGCGACGCGCCTGCCGCCGACTTCCCTGCCGAGCAGATAGACGTACGGCAGCGTGAACAGGCCGATCAACGCGGTGCCCAGCTTCAGGCTGATGAACGACGCCCCGGTGCCGAACGCGGTGGCGACCAGCGCGGTCCAATAGAACTGGATGAACTCGCGACCGGTGTTGCGGGGGAAGAAGACGTGCGTCTGCCCCTGCATGACGTCGAGCACGTCCAACAGCTTCTCCGCGTGATCGCTGAACGGTTCGCCCGGGACGCCGTCCAGCCGGTAAAGGCGCAGGAATGCGATCACGCCCGTCAGTGCGACCAGAAGCAGGCCCCAGCGCGTCGCGGGCGGCAGCCGGCGGCTGTGCCCGAGAAGACAAGACCGCCACTTCGGGATCGTGGGCGAGTCGGGGGCGTATAGCCACAGCGCACGGACGAAAAGGACGATTGCCGCCAGCCAGAGGCTGACATTTGCCGCGGTAAACAGGTTGCCGCCGAAGAAAGCGAAAGCAGCCACCGCCGTCGCAAACGCGAGGGTGAGCGTGCCGCGACGGCAGGACCCGGGGTCGGTCAGAACCGGGACTTCCACCGGATCGGGCAGCGAGAATTCCCGGGCCGCGACAGCCCAGGCCAGCAGGGCCAGCGCGACGAGGTAGAGGCCGAGTGCGGGCATCGAGGCGTCGGCTGGCGGCTCGAGCAGGCACTGCGCGAAGATCGCCAGCGCCAGCGCCAGAGAGATCCGCCAGGGAACGTCGGTGGTCATGCGTGCAATGACGGGGTGATGGCGGCTCGGGTCACGCTGTCGGCGCCGATGCCGCGGGTCCGGACCGTTGTGGTGGAAGCGCGATCCCGGCGTTTCCTCTGGTGAGGTGCGCCGGTGCGCGCCGTCGACGCACCGTGCGTCGGAGTGGTCCGAAACTGTAACATTTCACGGGAACGTTTCGAGAACCGACTGGCCCGACATGGCGATGCCGGCCCGCCGAAGCTGCAGCACCTGCCTCCGGCGACTGCTGACACCGAAGGCGGCAATGCTGGCCGTCGTGTAGGTCGGCCCGGTTAACGTTTACGTTGTCGCGGACGCAATTCCGCAAACTGCAACCGGCGGCGCCAACAGCAACCCCCCCGGCAATTTCAGCACAAGATTCATCTACTCGTCCCCGTTGTGTCTCCCCGACTATTACTTCAAGCAACGCCTCGTCGCGGTGCTGCCCCGTGCCTGTCCAGCCGACCATGATCGAAGAAGCCAGCGTCGACGCCTATGGCGCATCGGAGCAGACCCCCGGCGGGTGCACGATGCTCGAGGAGCACGTCGCGCTGCCGCGTCAGTTGAGTGAACTTGTGGCCCAGCTGGCGATGCCGTTGAGCAGGTTCGAACCGCTGCTGTTGCGCTGGACCACGTAGCTCACGCCGGTGCCGTCGACGAAATAGCAGTTGAGCGTCGCGTTCCAGCTCCCCGTCCCCTGAACCGCGCTGCAGGAGATGATGTTGTCGCTGAACGGCGTTGCCGACGTGTACTGCGGCGGCGGCACGATCGTGAATTGCGAGAACTGGTTGCTCCCGCTGCCACCGACGTTGATCACGAAGGCGAGGTAGAGCGTGGCGGGATGCCACGTCGCTCCGCCGGGGAGCATCTGGGCCGGGTTCGTCCAGACGTGCGTGAACGACATCGCCGGTTGGTACAGCGGGCAACTCTTGTGCGATTCGCAGACCCAGCCGAAGCCGTAGCCCGCTGTGCCGTTGTACGCCCCTGGGCCGGCCAGCGGCAGCTTGGTCGTCGGATCGACGTAGTTGCTCGTGGCCAGGCTGCTCGGAAAGTAGTAGAGGATGGAACCGCAGCCCCCTCCGTTGTAGCAGTACCCGTCGCTGGAGCCGGCTCCGCTGAGCGTGTTTTCCGTGCTGCTGATGTTGAGCCAGGCGCCCTGGGAGGCGTTGCTGAAGTAGTCGCTGAAGGCGGTGCTCGGGGGGGAAGGCGTCCAATAGCTGCAATTCAGATACTGCGTCCCCGCGACGAGGCCGGCCGGATTGCCGACGTACGCGGCGGCAGGCGCGTACCAGGACCACGAGGGGACGGTGCCGGTAAGCTGTGGGTAGGCGTCGCAGAACTTCACGTTGCCCACCATGCCCTGCGGCACCGACGCGAGCGTCACCGTGGTCGTCGAACCGCTGGTCGCCACGCTACACTTGGACGCCGAACCGAAACCGCCGCCGAGCGACAGGACGCCGGTGCTCGTGTTCGTCCACCAGGGAATCACCGTGCTGCCGTCGTAATAGGACCCGCCGACGAACGCCGACGTTTGGGTGGGGGCGCTGCCTGCGATCGGCCCGCAGGCCGATCCCCCCACCACCGACCCGGCCGCCGCCGGATAGACCGTCGGGCACCAGCCCGGGTTCGCCTGCGTCAGCGCGGCGATGCTGCCCTGCGCTCCGTTCTGGCCGAGGTAGCTGGCGAGGTTGGAGAGGCACGCGTTCACGTTCTGCAGGCCCGCGAACTGGTAGAGAACCGCGTTCTGCGTCCACGCCTGCGCCGCCACCGGCGGATTCGCCGAAGGATTGCCCTTGGCGGTCACCCAGCCTGGCATGTTCTGGTACGGATAAGGCCCCTTGACGAGGTACGTGCCGACGCGCACCCCCACCGCCGACGGGTAGTCGATGGCAAGCGGGTAGGACTGGTTGTCGATGGTCACCGTCGTGGCCGTCGGCCAGGTCTGGCCCTGAACCAGCGGATCGGTGTAAAGGTAACCCAGCGTCGTCAGATAGAGCTGGTTCATGTACGCGGCGTAGAGCAGCGTCAGCTGCTGCTGGGCCGAGTTGTAGGCAAGCGCCTCGTTCTGCCCGTTGTACGGCGCGCCCCCGGCGAATTGGTACTGCACGCCGGCGGCGTTGGATGCGGATGGCAGCGTCAGTTGCGCGCTGATGACCGCCGTCGCGTTGAAATTGGGGTTCCCCTGGTTGGTCGTGAAATTGTTGGAGCTCCACCAGTAGTTCGCCTGGTTGGCGAGATACTCCATCTGGTACATCAGCTGCAGCGCGTAGACGCTCTGCTGGTAGATCGACACCACGGCCGTGTTGTACTGGTCGAACAGCGGGACGATGTCGCCCGGGGGCGACTGGGCCTGGACCTTGGCGATCGCGGCGGCGAGGTCCTGCGCATAGGTCTGGTAGGTCTTGACCACCGCCGGCGTCGCGGTGCCCGCCGGGACGCTCGCTGACACGTTGTTGTAGCAGGCGTAGGTCTGGTACGGCCCGGTCGTGGGATCGGGGTAGAGGGCCGACGGGCAGCCCCCCGACGCGATGAAGGATGCCGCGAGGTCCTGCGGGTACACGCCGGTCACCGCGGTCAGCGCCGCCTTCGCGTTCGCCATGTTGGTCGTGCCGACGGGCGACTGCGCGCCGCTGCTCCAGGTTCCCAGCGTGTCCAGGCTCCCCCCGGCCTGGCCGTTCGTCCACAGGCCCAGCCCGGTCAGCACGCTGCCGTAGGCGCTCTGCACGTTGGTGAACAGCGTGGCCATGCCGTAGGTCGAGATGCCCGCGAGGTCGTTGGCCATCTGCAGCGCCTGCTGGTAGAACGCCGTGTAGACGAGGCCGAGTTCCTGGTTGATCTGGTTGATCTGCGCCTGCTGGGCGTTCAGCTGACTGGACAGGGCATTGATCTGGCTCTGCATGCAGGCGTTGCCGGCGTTGGCGCCGAACAGGGTCAGCACGCTGCCGGCGGCATTGTCGATCGCGCCGAGCACCGGGCCGACCACCGGAAGCAGCGACACGACCCCTGCGGCAACGGTCAGGCCGGCACCGGCATTGCTCATCACCGTGCCGCACCCGCTCGCCCTGGGCAAGGCCCCGCCGGCGGTCGGCGTCGCGAAGACGGCCTGAATGTACGCATAGGGAATCGGGCCGACCGGCGGATTGCTCGCTGGCGGGGCCGTGCCGGCCGTTCCGCCATCCCCGCCGCCGCCGCCGCCGCAACCGGCCAGCGCCAGCATGAGCGCGCCACCGACCACCATCGAGGCCCTCGTCGTCAGTCTGCGCATCGCGTCTCTCCCCATCGAAAGGGTGGCACGTTCGTGCGCGCCCGGATTCGGATCATTCCCGTTTCGAACGATCGCCCGGCCCCCACCCGACGCCGGCGCACCGACCAGCTTCGGAGAAGGCATCCCTTCAGCGTCGCCCTGCGGCGGCTGCCGGGCGCTACCGACGCCATCAGCAATATCGGCAGTCGGCGCGATCACTTGAGAGCGGCGTCGCGTCTCACTTCGCGGAGCCGTATGCGGCCGGCGATTTCGGATTCACCCCGTCGGCGCCGCAAATCGGCGGAATCGGCTGGCCGGCGTTTCGCAATCGAGCGTCTTCCTCGACCGTCGCGCTAGACGCGCTCCAGGAACGCGCGCATCGCGGCGAGCACCGGTGTCTGGCCTTGCTCCTGGAGGTGCAGGAGATGGCCGACTCCTTCGATCTGAGTGCATTGCACGTTCCTGAAGTCGCGTTGCAGCCAGGCGATTTCATCATCCGTCATTACCGTGCCGAGCTTGCTCTCGCCCCGGAGGAACAGCACGGGACAGCGGATCTTCGCCAGGATGGCCGGGCAATCGTAGCCTTCCGCAAAGCCGTCGAAATCGTTGAGCAGCGGATCAAAGAAGCTGGGGTCGAGCTGCCACAGACATCCGGCGAAAAACAGCATCCATGGACTGGTCACGCCCGGATAGTCTTTGTACGCGTCCGCCAGTGCCAGGGACAATTGCTGTTCCGATCGTGCAGATTTCTTGAGGCCAAGCCAAAGACGAAACATGTCCCGACTCGAATCAACGATCTTCCTGTAGTTATCCAGACCGACGGGGACATCTTCGATGATCAGGGCGCTGACCTTCTCCGGGTGTCGCGCGGCGACCATGAGCGCGATCACGCCCCCGATCGAGTGCCCCACCAGCACCGCCGGCGCATTCAACCGGCTCACGAATTCCGCGTTGTCCTGCGCGAAGTCCCGCAAGCGATACGCCTTCGGAACCCATCCCGATCTCCCGTTTCCCCGCAGATCCAGCGCATGGACGTGCCATCGCTGGCCCAGCCCGGGGATCAGGGAGAGAAACTCCTGCCAGCGCCAGGCACCGCCGTGCAGCATGACCAGCGGTCGGTCCGCGGCAGACCCGTAGTCGAGATAGTTCAGTTTCACCGCCTTTGCGTCGAAGGTCTTTTCGTGCGGCATGGTCAACCCCTGGATTGGATTGCTGGTGACGCCTTCCGTGGCGCCCGCAAACAGCGGCGCCAGCAGAAGACCGCCGGCAGTACGCTCGATGAATGCTCGACGATCCATGACGGAACCGAATCCGGTTCAAGCGAACTTGCGTGCGGATACGCAATCAATCAGCGGAAGCGGCACCGCGAAGTTTTGTTCGCACTGGGCCCAGTAGCGCATGTCGACGCCGCGGTGGCCCCGCGACGACGCCCACATCGGCGAATGCTCGTAGGCGCCGGGGAAACGCGGCGCCTTGCCATGAATGACCATGATCCGGCCCGGTTGGTATTTCTCCCACGGCCACATCATCATGTACTTTCCATCCGGATTCGGCCACAGGACTGCAGCTGCCTGGAGCCGGCATTGCCCGCAAGGGTTATGGTGGGTAGCGGCAAGCCACCCATAAGGCTTTGCCCGCTCAGGGACGGATGCTGATTTGACACGTACATCTGCAGGACTATCCAGGTAAGGACCGGCGGATCCGACGAAACCTTGATCGTATTCCCCGAAGTCTTGTCGGTGCGCGAGAAGACGACCGTATAGGCGGTACAGGCAATGCCTTATATTGTACGGTCCGCCAGAGGCTTGTTTGCTGATGATCGAGAAGTAAGCGTCCCGACGGTCCGAAGCGCTGGTGGGAACGTGTTGCGCGAAAACGCGATTTCAACTCGTTGAGTCCTTCGCGTCACGTTCAATAATGTTGAGCCGCCGCAGGGCGGAGTTCTTGTTGCAGGTCAAGGGCCGGTTGGATGCCGCAGGCGCTTCGATCCACGCCTTCGCGTTGCGAGCGAGCGGTCCTGAACAAGCCCCGTCAACGCCGTGCCCATCCCGTCGTCATTGATCGAAGTCAAGTCTCGATCCGGCTTGACTGGAAATGCGCCGGGGTTCGGTCGCATCATTTGATTGATTGCTTCGATCGGCAACTATCGCAACGGTGCTGGATGGAGGGGATCATGGGTCGCATGCAATGGCGGATGGTGCTGCTGACTTTCGGGTTGCTTTGGCTTCAGCCCGGTCTTGCACAGACCTGGCCCGAGAACGGCTGGTGGTTGAACCCTGCCGAGAGCGGACGCGGCTTCTACATCGAGCAGCAGGGCAGTGTGCTGTTCATGGCGGCATACTTCTACGACGCGGACGGGCGGCCCACCTGGCTCATTTCCGCGGGGGCGCCTTCCGACCCGATGCACTACACCGGACCGCTCTTTGCCGTCAGCGGCGGCCAGACGCTGGTCGGTGATTACAAGGCGCCGGTCGAGGTCGACGCCGGCGAGGTGAGCCTCGACTTCTCCGATCGAACGCACGGGACGATGACCTGGCCCGGCGGCACGATCCCGATCGAGCGCCAGATATGGGACCGCGAGTTGTCCGCGTTCAATCCCGACGGCTGGTGGTGGAATCCCGACCAGAGCGGACGCGGGTACGCGATCGAGGTACAGGGCGATACGCTGGTCATGGCGGCGTTCATGTACGACGACCAGGGCAAGCCGGTCTGGTACCTCACCTTTGGACCGATGACGACACCGACGCATTTCGAAGGGGTGTGGTCGAAGTTCAGCAACGGGCAGACGATGAGCGGGCCGTACAAGGCGCCGGACGAGACGCAGTTCGGCAGCGTGACCATCGACTGGGCGACCAAGGACGAGGCGACGCTGACGCTGTCGGACGAATCGCCGTCGCCCAAGGCGATGGCCGCGAAGAAGAAGCAGGTGGTCCCGATCAAGCGCGAACTGCCGCGAGTGCCCACGCCGCCGCCGCCGGCCTGGCCGAGCACGTGGTTCGGCCCCTTCTCGCAGCACTATTTCTTCGACGCGTCCGGTGACGACGCGTTGGTCAAGGGAACGCTGCACCTGCACGGCAACGCCACCTGGCACGAGAACCCGCTGGCCCCGCTGACCGGAGGCAGCGCCTACTCGCTGGTGGGTTCGGTCGAAATGGACTGGGACTGGAAGGTGCAGGACTCCCACACCAGTTGCTCCGGCGGCCACTACGAAGCGGTTTCGCTGTCCGGCGGCGACGGGGTCCTGAACCTGGGGGCCGACGGCGCGTATTCCGGGCAGATCAAACGCGACCTGCCCTTCACCTGGTCACAAACCTGCATCACCTGTGACGAGGACGGGTGCAAGAGCATGACGAAGGAAACGACGTTCGATTCCTTGCCGCTCGACATTCCGCTCGGGGGAGTGGTGAGCAACTACACCATCGAAGGCACCAAGCAGTTGCCCGGCTTCACCTACACCACGATATGGGTCAACTGGGACTTCGTTCCACGTCCATGGTGAGGACCTGGAAAGTGCGCTGACGTAGGCGGATGCACCGCGAGCGGGTACGCGATGCGCTCTGGCATCGCGAGGTGGCCGTGGTGTACCGGGGTCCTGACAACGATTGCGTCCCGGTATCTTCCTTCCTCTTGCCGTTAGCGAAACGAGGTTCCCTCGGGAAGGGGCTTGCCACACCACCCCTGCCCCGCCCCGAGCAGAAACCTGCAATCAATACCGAAAGTCCGATGGTGTCCCAGAAAGCCTATTTGACGCTTCCACCCGAGTTCAGAGGATTGGGCAACTTGACCGGGTTTACCGACTGTTCAAGACTTCCACCGCTGGTGTTCTGGGGATTACTGGCCGGCTGAGGCATGGCGGGCTGGAAGTCGATCGAAGTACGCGGAGCAGCAGGCGAAGCGTCACGAACCACGGCCTTCGCGATGCCATAGGCGACCGGATCAATGTATGTCCCCTTCATCCTGTCAGTCTTTGCCTGTTCGGCAATGAACGGGAACATCTGCATATGCCGATCGTTGCGGACACCTTTCACCTCCCAACTCACTTTGACGTTAGGCTGGCTGGTGGCGATTTCAAACTGATTCCCGCTGACTTCCCTGCTGATGATTGCCTGCGCGAAACCGCCGCCTACGACAGTCAACTGGTAACGAAAGTCCTTGTTCAGCGCTTCGAAATAATCCGGCAGGCTGACGACCGCTTTGCCACGGCCATCGGTGATTGCATTCCCGCTATAAACGTTAAGCACTTCGTTGCTCTCAATCGAGGCATGCATCAACTGCTTGTTTGCCGGATCGAGCGGATGATCGATGGTAAACGGCTTTACACCCGAGGTCGTAATCGCCCCGGTGACCTCAAGGGTTCCCGACATCACCACCCTGCCGGTGCCGTTTTCAATTCTCAGCCGTTCGCCGCCGCCACCCAATTCAAAAATCTGGAGGTCGTCGTTGGCGGGATTGTTCCGGATATTCCATTGATTGACGCCGGCTCGTGCAAAGCGCAGAGCCGCATCGCCGCTGGCCCCGTCGATATCAACCACGGAGAAGCTGCTGGTCGACTTGCTGCGGATACCGGTGGAGCCGCCGTGTTCGACGTCCAGCTTGTAAGCCGGAGAAACAGTGGCGCCGATGCCCACGTTGCCGGTAGCGTCCTGGATCACGAAGCGGCTGCCGCCGCCGCCGAGCTCGAATATTTCAAAGTAATCATCGGCGGGACGATTCCGGACGTTCCATTGATGTCACGAGTTTTGGAGTTGTCCGGATTTGTAGCACGTGATCTGTCCGGTCGTCATAGTCAGAAGTCCATGAATGCAAGCGACCAGACCCTGAGGAATAGACCATTTCCGGGCGCGAACCGTCGAACTCGGGCGTTCGGGCAAGGAGTCACCGGCAGGGATCGAGAAAGACGGCCAACAATCTGCTGACCTGCAGGCGACAAGGAAAGGGCGCTCGAGAAAAGTGCCCGTTCCTTGTCGGAAATGAAAGTTCAGGGCGGCATGCTGTCCGTGCGTCGGCGCACGCAGGCCAGCCCCAGAAGCGCCAGCAGGCCGGACAGCGTGATCGAGCCCCAGTTGGAAAGCGTTGGCACCGGGGTGGCGGCGACCACGGTCACGTCAACGGTTGCCATCGCGGCGAGGTAATGCGCATCCTCCCCCTTTGTCGCGGTGACCGTGCATGTCCCCGCCGCGCCGGTTCCGTAGAGCATCGACCCCGCGATCGAGCATGAACCCGCTCCTGCCGTGACGGCATAAGTCACGGCGCTGGTGCCCGAGCCACCGATCGTGCCCAGCGCGAAGATGTCACCATCGGCATTGGTTGTCGGGGTCGCCGTCGCGGCGAGGGGCGACTGGCTGGCCTTGCTGACGATCACGTCAACGGTCGCCGACGCGGCGAGGTAATTCGCATCCGCCGCTTTTGTCGCCGAGAGCGTGCACGTTCCAACGTCGATTCCCGTGAGCGTCGTTCCTGCGGTGATCGAGCAGATACTCGCGCCCGTCGTCACCGCATAGGTCACGGCACCGGTGCCGGAGCCCCCCGTCGTGCCCAGCGCCGAGGCTTCGCCGAAGGCGATGGTCGTCGGGGTCGCTGTCGCAGCGAAGGCTGCCTGGTTTGCCGGCACGATGGTCTGGACTGGGGGGAATTCGCCCGCGTCCCTATCGCTGGCCGCTACCTGATTGGCCGGCAGCAGGGTCTCGATCTGGGAGAAATCGACCGCGCTCCTGTTGGTGAAGGTGTAGTTGCCCGAGTACCCGCTGGCACCGAGGTTGGCACCCAGAGTCGTACCGGCCGCTCCGTCGCTCAGGACAATGATCAGACTGTCACCGGGCAGCGTCGGAGGCGCGGGATTGCCCCCGGCGATGGCAAAGGCGGTCGTGGCGCTCGGCGTCACCGTGAACGTATCGCCGTTGCTTCCTCCCACGATGCTCTGGACGTTGGCTCCCGCGAGATTGGCAACTCCGGTGACGCGGCCGGCCGCCAGATTGAGCGCGATCGCGTCGGTCATACCGGTGAAGTCGAGGGTGTTGACGCCGCTCCCGCCGTCGATCGAAGCGAAGGAACCCAGCGCCGAGAGCGATGGGCCGGGGAAGAGAAAGGTGTCGCTGCCGGAGCCGCCGATCGCGGCAAACGGTTCGGCGGTGGAAATGAGCGGATGGAGAATGCTCTTGATCCGATACACGCTGCCGGCGTTCGAACCCTTCAATGTCACGCCTCCCACCCAGGCGGCGGAAGCGGACTCGTCGAAGTTGATTCCCGGCGCTGTGATGAAGCCGGGCTGCGTGTCGATGACGTACGTGACGGCCGCAGAGTTCCAGGTGCGTATTTCGGACGATCGTGACCGCCGATTTCGGCATCGTGACCGCGCGTTTCGGCTGAACGTGACCGCGCGTTTCGGCTGAACGTGACCGCGCAATTCGGCTGAACGTGACCGGTGGTTTCGGTGATCGTGACCGCCCTTGCGGCGGCATGGTCGGGCCTGGTGATGCTGCGTAGAGAACGCAACCGCGGTGCCGTACG
>CAIWHR010000558.1 GCA_903912485.1 uncultured beta proteobacterium
CGCCGTCGCCGTCGGGGTCGCACAGCGCCGGGCGCCGACGCCCGCACCGGCCCGCACCGCGCCCGCCGCGGCCCCTGCCGCCTACGTCGGCGGCGAGGCCTGCGCCGAATGCCACGCCAAGGCCTACGCGGCGTGGCGCGGATCCCGCCACGACCTCGCGATGCAGATCGCCGACGAGACGTCGGTGCTGGGCAACTTCGGCGACGCGCAATTCACCTACGCCGGCACCACGTCGACGTTCTTCCGGCGCGGCGGCGCCTTCTTCGTCCGCACCGACGGGCCTGACGGGAAGCTCGCCGACTACGCGATCAAGTACACGTTCGGCGTGCATCCGCTGCAGCAGTACCTGATCGAGTTTCCCGGCGGCCGGCTGCAGGCGCTGTCGATCGCGTGGGACTCGCGCGCGAAGGCCGAGGGCGGACAGCGCTGGTTCCACCTCTACCCCGGACAGAAGATCCGCGCCGGCGACGCGCTGCACTGGACGGCCCCCAGCCAGAACTGGAACTTCATGTGCGCCGAGTGCCATTCGACCAACCTGCGCAAGAACTTCGACGCCGCGACCGGCGAGTTCAGGACGACGTGGTCCGAGCTCGACGTGTCGTGCGAAGCCTGCCACGGCCCCGCGTCCCGCCACGTCGCCTGGGCGCAGAACAAGCCGGATCCGAACGGCTACGCCGGGAGCGACAAGGGCCTGGCGCTCGCACTCGACGAGCGCAAGGGCGTCGAGTGGACGCCGGTCGCGGCGAGCGGCAAAGCGCAGCGCAGCGTGCCGCGCAGGTCGGCGCGCGAAGTCGAGATGTGCGCCCGCTGCCACGCACGGGCGAGCCGCATCTCCGACGACTACGTGCACGGCAAGCCGCCGCTCGACACGCACCGGCTCTCGCTGCTCGAAGACGACCTGTACTGGAGCGACGGCCAGATGCGCGACGAGGTGTACAACTGGGGCTCGTTCGCGCAGAGTCGGATGTTCGCCGCGGGCGTCACCTGCGCCGACTGCCACGATCCGCACAGGCTCGAGGTCCGCGCCCCGGGCAACGCGCTGTGCGCGCGCTGCCACCTCGCCGCGAAGTACGACGCGCCGGCGCACACGCATCACGCCGCGGGCACGCCCGGCGCGGCGTGTCCGGCCTGCCACATGCCGACGACGACGTACATGGTGGTCGACCCGAGGCACGACCATTCGCTGCGCATCCCGCGGCCCGACCTGTCGACGAAGCTCGGCATACCCAACGCCTGCAACGCCTGCCACACCCGGCAGTCGGCACGCTGGGCGGCCGACGCCATCGTCGGCTGGACCGGCAGGACGCCCGTCGGTTTCCAGAACTTCGCCGAGGCGCTCGCCGCCGGCTCGGCAGGCGCGCCGGGCGCGCGCGGGGCACTGTTGGCGCTGGTCGACGACAGGGCGCAGCCGGCGATCGTGCGCGCCAGCGCCATCGGCCGCCTCGGCCACTGGCTGACGCCGTCGACGGTCGAGTTCGTCGCGCGCGCGCTCAACGACGTCGACCCCGTGGTCCGTCTGGCCGCGGTCGAGGCGATGGCGAACGCGGACGCGCGCGTTCGGCTGCGCTACCTGCCGCGGATGACCGCCGATCCGGTGCGCGCGGTGCGCATCGAAGCGGCGCGCGCGCTGGCGGGCCCCGCCGAAGCGGGCATCGCGCCCGCCGACCGCGCGGCATTCGCCCGGGCGCTCGACGAGTACGTCGCCGCGCAGGTCTACAACGCCGACCGGCCCGAGGGCCGGATGAGTCTCGGCAACCTTTATGCGACGCGCGGTGAAGCCGACCGCGCGATCGCCGAGTACCGCGCCGCGTTGGCGCTCGACCCGACCTTCGTCGCCGCCACCGTCAACCTCGCCGACGTCTACCGGGCGCAGGGTACCGAGGCCGATGCCCTGCGCGTCCTGCGCCAGGGCCTCGCGCGCGAACCGAAGGCCGCGGCGCTGCATTACGCGCTGGGTCTCACGCTGGTGCGCCAGAAGCAGAAGCCGGCGGCCCTGGCGGAGTTCGCCGAAGCCGCGCAGCTCGCCCCCGACAACGCCCGCTACGCGTACGTCCACGCGGTGAGCCTCGGCGACGCCGGCCGCGGCCGCGACGCGCTGGCGGTGCTCGCGGCTGCGCGCAAGCGCCACCCCTACGACCGCGAACTGCTGGAGGGGCTGGCGCAGTACACGCTGCAGGCGGGCAACCGCGCCGGCGCGCTCGCCTTCGCCAGGGAACTGCGCGCGCTCGACCCCGAGGATGCCGGCTACGCCCGCCTCGTCGCGCAGATCGAAGGCGGCGCGAAGCCATGAGCGCGAAGGGCCGCCCCGAGCGCGAATGGCTCCCTCCCGGAGGGAAGGCGCGCAGCGCCAAGGGTGCACCCGTGAGCGCGAAGGGCCGCCCCGAGCGCGAATGGCTCCCTCCCGGAGGGAAGGCGCGCAGCGCCAAGGGTGCACC
>CAIWHR010000559.1 GCA_903912485.1 uncultured beta proteobacterium
CTGCGCTTCGAGGGGCCTGCGGCTCGCAGTCGCGGATGGGGGTGGCGCAGCCCGGGCTACGTTCGGGGCGCGTCGGGTTACGCGGAGCCGATCGCCGATGCGAGCGGCACGGCGGGCTTGCCGGCGAGGGTGAGCGCCAGCGTGCGCAGTTCGTCCCAGGCGTTGCCGCGGCCGATGCCCTTGGCCAGCGCGTCGAGCGTCGCCAGCGATCGCACCATCGGCGCGATCGCGGCGGGCTTCACGCGCCGTGCGGCGCGCTCGAGCGCCGCCTGCCGCTTGCCCCAGACGCGCGCGTTGCGCACGGCGGCCGCCAGCGGCGTGCCGCCCGCCGTCGCTTCCAGCACCGCCGCCAGCGCGTGGATGTCCTCGCCGACCTGCCACAGCAGCAGCGGCAGGCCTTCGCCTTCCGCCTCCAGCGCGGCGATGATCTTCAGCGCGCGGGCGCCGTCGCCGCCGAGGCAGGCCGCCGAGAGGTCGAACACGTCGTAGCGCGCGACGTCGGCGACGGCGCGCTCGACGGCGTCGTACGCGAGCTCGCCCTCGGGCAGCAGCAGCGCCAGCTTTTCGATCTCCTGGCGCGCGGCGAGCAGGTTGCCCTCGCAGCGGTCGGCGAGAAACGCCAATGTCTCGGGCCCGGCGCGCTGGCGCGCCCGCGAAAGCCGCGCGGCGATCCACGCGGGCAGCTCGTCGCGATCGAGCGGATAGACGGCGACGACGACGCCCGCCGCGCCGAGCGCCGAGAACCAGCCGGACTGCTGCGTCGCGCGCTCCAGCTTGGGGCAGGTGACGAGCGTGATGTGATCGGGATTCGGCGCCCGCGCCAGCGTTTCGAGAGCCTTCGCGCCGTCGACGCCGGGCTTGCCCGAGGGGATGCGCAGGTCGAGCATCTTGCGCGTGCCGAACAGGCCGAGGTTCGCGTTGGCGGCCAGCAGCGCGTCCCAGCGGAAGGCGGTGTCGACGACCAGCACCTCGCGCTCGTCGCAGCCGGCGCGGCGCGCGGCGTCGCGAATGGCGTCGCCGGCCTCGATCGCGAACAGCGGCTCGTCGCCGTGGATCAGGTACAGCGGCGCGAGCGTGCGTTCGAGGTGCGCGGCGAGCTGGTTGAGGCGCAGGTCCATCGGCGACGGCTCAGTTCGCCGGTGCGGGCGTGCAGCCGGACGACGAAATGCAGCTCAGGGGGCGACGCGCCGGGCTGCGCATGGCGTCACCCGGCAGGCTTTTTCGCCGCCTGCAGCCGGCGCACGATCTGCTGCACGGCGTCGGTCTGCATCTCCTTCAACAGCCGCTGCTCCTGCGCCTCGCGCGCGAGCACTTCCGATTCGTTGAACGTGTAGCTGCGGCGGATCGAGATTTCGCTGGCCGGCAGCCACTCGCCGCCGGCGGCGTCGTGGACGTTGAAGCTGATGCGCTTGGTCAGCAGGTACTCGCGGACGCGGCCGCCGCTGGACAGCGCCAGCACGCCCTTGTCGTCGAGCACGGCGGTGACGTCGAGGACGACCTGCGCGTCGGCCGCGGCGTCGACGACGCGCGTCGCACCGCTGCCGTCGAGCGCGCGTCTGAGTTCCATCACCAGCGGCGGCGACGCCGGCGCCGCGATGTAGGCCGACGCGAAGGCGTAGGCGACGTCGCCGCGCAGGTGGAAGCCGCAGCCGGCGAGCACGCCGGCCAGCGCGACGACGGCCATCAGCCGCGCGGTCCGGCGCGGGCGCCGTCTCGCCGTCTCGCCGGCGGCGCGGACGCGCGGGCCGCGCGCATCCGGCGCGGCGGCCGATCGCTCAGACGACGACATTGACCAGCCGCCCGGGCACGACGACGACCTTCTTCACCGGCGCGCCGGCCGCGTGCTTCGCGACCTCGGCGCTGGCGCGCGCCGCGGCCTCGATCGCGTCGCGGTCGGCGCCCGCCGGAACGATGAGCTTGCCGCGCAGCTTGCCGTTGATCTGCAGCATCAGCTCGATCTCGTCCTGCGCCAGCGCCAGCGGGTCGACCTGCGGCCACGGCGCGTCGAGCAGCGGCCCGAACTCGCGCGCGTAGCCGAGTTCGTCCCACAGCGCGCAGCCGACGTGCGGCACGACGGGGTAGAGCACGCGGATCAGGATCGACGTCGCCTCGCGGACGAACGCCGCGCCGCCGGGCGCGCCGGCCGGCGCGGCTTCGAGCGCGTTGAGCATCTTCATGCCGGCCGAGACCACGGTGTTGTACTGGATGCGGTCGAAGTCGTAGTTCGCCTGCTTCAGCGCGAGGTGGATGTCGCGGCGCGCCGCCTTGACGGCGGGGGCGGCGTCGCGCCAGTCGAACGCGCCGGTCGCAGCGCGGATGGCGTCGGCGCGCGCCTGTCCGAAGGCCCACAGCCGCTTCAGGAAGCGGTACGCGCCCTCGACTCCGGCGTCGGACCACTCGAGCGTCGCCTCGGGCGGCGCGGCGAACATCACGAACAGCCGTGCGGCGTCGGCGCCGTAGCGGTCGACCATGTCCTGCGGATCGACGCCGTTGAGCTTGGACTTCGACATCGTGCCCACGCCGTCGTACTCGACCGGCAGGCCGTCCGCCTTCGACCGCGCGCCGGTCACCTTGCCCGAAGCGTCGTGCGTCGTCTCGACGCTGTCCGGCGCGAAGTAGTCGATGCCGCCCTTGTCGCTGCGGCGGAAGTAGATGTGGTTGAGCACCATCCCCTGCGTCAAGAGCCGCGTGAACGGCTCGTCCATCTTCACCAGGCCCATGTCGCGCATCACCTTGGTCCAGAAGCGCGCGTAGAGCAGGTGCAGGATGGCGTGCGTGATGCCCCCGATGTACTGGTCCATCGGGTTCCAGAAATCGTTGCGCGCGTCGACCATCGCCGGCTTGCCGTCGACCGTGGCGTCGGGGCAGGCGTAGCGCATGTAGTACCACGACGAGTCGACGAAGGTGTCCATGGTGTCGGTCTCGCGCTTGGCCGGCTGCCCGCACTTCGGGCAGGCGCAGTCGACGAAGTCGGCGCGCTTTGCGAGCGGGTTGCCGCTGCCGTCGGGCACGCAGTCGTCGGGCAGCACCACCGGCAGGTCCGCGTAGGGCACCGGCACGTCGCCGCAGGCCGCGCAGTGGACGATCGGGATCGGCGTGCCCCAGTAGCGCTGGCGCGAGATGCCCCAGTCGCGCAGGCGGAACGTCGTCCGCTTCTCGCCCAGGTCGAGGGCCGCGAGGTCGGCGGCGATGGCGTCGACCGCCTGCGCGTACGGCAGGCCGTCGTACTTGCCGCTGGCGAAGCAGCGGCCGCGCGCCTTGTCCTCGTACCACGGCAGCCATGCGTCGGTCGAGAAGGCCTCGCCGTCGATCGCGGTGACCTGCCGGATCGCGAGCCCGTACTTTTTCGCGAACGCGAAGTCGCGCTCGTCGTGCGCCGGCACGCCCATCACCGCGCCGTCGCCGTAGCCGATCAGCACGTAGTTGCCGACCCACACCGCGACGCGATCGCCGGTCAGCGGATGCGTGACGAAGAGCCCGGTGGGCATCCCCTTCTTTTCCATCGTCGCCATGTCGGCTTCGATGACGCTGCCGTGACGGCACTCGTCGATGAACGCCGCCAGCGCCGGATTGCCCTTCGCCGCGTGCAGCGCCAGCGGGTGCTCGGCCGCGACCGCGCAGAAGGTCACGCCCATGATGGTGTCGACGCGCGTCGTGAACACGTACATCCTGCCGCCGCCGATCGGCTGGCCGTCGTCGCCCATGATGTCGTGCGGAAAGGCGAAGCGCACGCCGACGCTCTTGCCGATCCAGTTGGCCTGCATCGTCTTCACGCGCTCGGGCCAGCCGGGCATGCGGTCGAGCGACGACAGCAGTTCCTCGGCGTACTGCGTGATCCGCAGGTAGTACATCGGGATCTCGCGCTTCTCGACCGGCGCGCCCGAGCGCCAGCCGCGGCCGTCGATCACCTGCTCGTTGGCGAGCACCGTCTGGTCGACCGGATCCCAGTTGACGACGCCGGTCTTCTTGTACGCGATGCCCTTTTCCAGCATCTTGAGGAAGAACCACTGGTTCCAGCGGTAATACGAGGGATCGCAGGTCGCGAGTTCGCGCGACCAGTCGATTGCCCAGCCCATCGCCTGGCACTGCGTCTTCATGTAGGCGATGTTCTCGTACGTCCACTTCGCCGGCGGGACGCCGTTCTTCATCGCCGCGTTTTCCGCGGGCAGGCCGAACGCGTCCCAGCCCATCGGCATCAGCACGTTGCAGCCGTTCATCCGCAGATGCCGGTACATCATGTCGTTGATCGTGTAGTTGCGCACGTGCCCCATGTGCAGCTTGCCCGAGGGGTAAGGCAGCATCGACACGCAGAAGAACTTCCTGCGGTCCGCGCGCTCGACGGCGCGGTAGACGTCGGCGTCCCTCCACGCGGATTGCGCGGCGGCTTCGATTTCGGCGGGGTTGTACGGCTTCATGGTGGCGGGTCGCGATGCGGGGGCGGGCGTGCGGCCGCGCTCCCCTGGGCGAAAAACGTCGATTATACCGGCCGTGACCCGCCGAACTGCCGGCTCCGGCCGGGCACCGGTAGAATCACGGATTGCCCGACCGGAGCCGCCGGGGAACCATCCCGGCATTCGACGTCACCAACCCTCGGTCGCCGCAGCGAGCGAGGCGGCCCCGAACCGCAACCAGCGTCCACCGCCGATGACCCCGATTCGCAGCCTTCGACGCGCGTCTTCCTCCGCCGCCTTCGCCGGTGCGCGGGCGTTGCGCTTGGCACTCGCGCTGTTGGCGGCGTTCGCGCTGGCGGCGACCGCGGCGCCGGTGAAGACGCCGCACGTCGAGGCCGAACTCGTCGCCGGCAGCACCGCACTGGTCCCGGGCGCGCCGATGCCGGTGGCGCTGCGGCTGAAGATGGAGCCCGGCTGGCACACCTACTGGCGCAATCCGGGCGACTCGGGGCTGCCGACGACGCTGGCGTGGAAGCTCCCGCCGGGCATCGAGGCCGGTCCGCTCGAGTGGCCGGCGCCGCGGCTGCTGCCGGTCGGGCCGCTGGTCAACTTCGGCTACGAAGGCGAGGTGCTGCTGCTCGCCGAACTGCGTCCCGCGGCGACGCTCGCCGCGGGCGTCACGGTGGCGCTGGGCGCCCGCGCCGACTGGCTGGTGTGCAAGGAGATCTGCATTCCGGAAGGCGTCGACCTCGCGCTGGAGCTGCCGGCGGGTGCTGCCGCGGTCGCCGACCCGCGCTGGGGCGCGGCCCTTGCCGCGGCCC
>CAIWHR010000560.1 GCA_903912485.1 uncultured beta proteobacterium
CGGCACCGCCGCCTTCGGCCCCGCAGCAGCGCGCGGCGCCGGCGGTGCCGCCGCCCGCCGCGGCTCAGCCGCCGTCGACGCCCAGGGTCGAGCCGGGAGATCGAGGCGCCAAGCCAGCCGCCGGCAAGCCGGAGGACAAAAAGAAGGGCGACGACGACAGGAAGGACGAGGAGTTGAACCGCAAGCCGAGGGGGTAGCGCATCGCCGCCGGACGAGAAAACGGCCGGGATCGTCTGATCCCGGCCGCGATGCCCGGCTGCCGTCGCAGCGTCGCGACGGCGCCAGACCGGCAGCTGCCGTCAGGACTTGCCGTATTGCATCTTCGCCGTGCCGACGCAGCTGTCCTTCGCCGGGCCGGCGAGCGCGTCGCATTTCTCGATCGCAACCTTGTACTCGGCGTCGTTCTTGTCCGAGCGCGCTTCCTTGCGCGAGTCGGCCTGCATCACCGCGGCGTCGCGGCTGGTGTCGGCGGCGACCCGGTCGACCTTGGCGTTCGCCTTGCCCTTGACGAGGCCGGACTTGGCTTCCTTGACGCAGACGTCCTTGGGATTGCCGGCGAGGTCGTCGCACTTTTCGATGGCGACGCCGTAGTTCGCCTTCGCGTGGGCGACGCGCGCCTTCTCGCGCGCCTTGGGCGTGTTTTCGTAAGCGGCAGCCGCGTCGGCCTTGGCGGCGCTGTCCTTGCCCTTGGCCTGCGCGACGCAGATGTCCTTCGCGTTTCCGCTCAGCGACGCGCACGCGGCCTTGTCGGCCTTGTACTGCGCGTCGGCGTCGTTCTTCGCCGCCGTGTAGCTGTCCTTCGACATCGGCGCTGACGGAACCTGCGCGGCGGCGGATCCGGCAACGGCGAGGCCGGCAGAAACAAACAATGCGATCATCAATCTGGACATGTGATTTCCTTTCGGTTCAACTACGGGAGTGGAAGGCCGTCGCAGGCCGAAGACGCGAACCATGCGGTTTTCGCGGCTTGAGTCCCCGCGCGCCGGCCGATCTGCCGGATCGCGGAGTCCTCGACGCATCGATTGCGTCTTCCTTCAGCTTCCGAAGATACCGGCCACAGCCGTAGGGGTCTGTTCGCTGGCGAACCGTCGCCGCGTCACCGCCGCCGCAAGGGATCGGGGCTTTGCAGCGCGCGGCGCCCGGCGGCAGGGCACGGCGGCGATGGCCAGCCGCAACAATCGCGCAGTCTTGCGCCCTATGTGCGTTGCCGAACAGACATCGTCGGCCGGCGTCCGGATCATCGCCCGTGTCACCGCGCCTGCCGCGCGCAGGCCGGGACGCGCCCGTTGCTGCTTGCGCTGCCGAAATCCTGTACGCCCGGACCCGGCGTCGACCATGGGAGCACCCATCACTTGAATTCCAATCGGAAGATGGCCGCGTCGCTGGCCGGAGTGATTTTCCTGGTCGCCGTCGTCGTTTCGATGTCGCTGTGGGCGTTCAGGCAGGCCGAGGCCGCCGCCGAAGCGCGGAAGACTTCGTTCAGCCTGATGATCCGCGCCAACGGCCTGCTGTCGGAGCTGCGGGACGCCGAGACCGGACAGCGCGGCTTCGCGCTGACCGGCGACGTGGCCTTTCTGCAGCCCTACCTCGCGGTGCGCGACAGCGTCGGCGGTCACCTGCAGGAGTTGCGCTCGCTTGCCGCGATCGGCGAATCCCGCAAGCACCTCGAAGCGCTCGCGCCGCTGATCGACGCCAAGATGGCCGAGATGGCGCGCGTCGTCGCGCTGCGCCGCATCCAGGACCTGCCTGCGGTGGTGTCGCTGGTGCGCGCCGGCGAGGGGATGCGGCTGATGGACGCGATCCGTGCCGAGGTGGGCGGCTTCGTGCGGATCGAGAAGGACACGCTGGCGCAGAACGAAGCGGACTTCCAGTCCGACATGGGCAACCTGTTCGCCATCATCATCGCCGGCTGCTTGTTCATGCTGGCGTTCGCGCTGTCGTTCGCCTACATGGTCTACCGGGAAACCGGGCATCGGCTGAAGAATCTGGTTCACGTCGAGACCGCGCACCTGCTCGAGGTCCAGGAGGACACGAACCGGCAGCTGCAGCGGGCCAACGCCACGCTGCAGGTGAGCGAGGAGAAGCTCGCCGTGACGCTCAACTCCATCGGCGATGCGGTGATCGCCACCGATGCCGAGGGGCGGGTGAAGATCCTGAATCCGCTGGCCGAGCGCCTCACCGGCTGGACGCAGGCGCAGGCGCTCGATCGCCCGGTGAACGACATCTTCGTCATCATCAGTCAGGAGACCCGACAGCCCTCGATCGTCCCGGTGCAGGAAACGCTGAAGAAGGGGACGATCCACGGCCTCGCCAACCACACCGTGCTGATCGCGCGCGACGGCAGCGAGTGCGCCATCGCCGACAGCTGCGCGCCGATCCGCGACCGCGACGGCGTCGTGGTCGGCGCGGTGCTGGTCTTCCGCGACGTCACCGACGAGGAGGACGCGCGGCTCGCGCTGCGCGACAGC
>CAIWHR010000561.1 GCA_903912485.1 uncultured beta proteobacterium
GCGGCGGCAACCTGCGCGCCGCGGTCTTCGGCGTCAACGACGGCCTGGTGTCGAATGCGAGCCTGATCCTGGGCGTCGCCGGCGCAAGTTCCGATCCGAAGGTCGTGCTGCTGACGGGGGTGGCCGGCATGTGCGCGGGCGCGTTCGCGATGGCCGCCGGCGAGTACGTGTCGGTGCGCTCGCAGCGGGAGCTGTTCGAGCACCAGATCGGCCTCGAGCGCGACGAGCTGACGCAGTACCCGGAGGCCGAGGCGCAGGAGCTCGCGCTGATCTACGCGGCGAAGGGCCTGCCGATGAAGGAAGCCTCGCGGCTCGCGCGGCGGATCGTCGCCGACCCCGAGCACGCGCTCGACACGCTGGCGCGCGAGGAACTCGGGCTCAATCCCGACGAACTGGGGTCGCCGTGGGGCGCGGCGGCATCGTCGTTCCTGGCGTTTGCCGCCGGCGCGCTGCTGCCGGTGGCGCCGTTCATCGTCGCGCCCGGTGCGCGTGCGCTGCCCACCGCGATCGCGCTGACTGCGCTGGCGCTGTTCGGCGTCGGCGCGCTGCTGTCGCTGTTCACCGGCCGCAACACGCTGTACTCGGGCGCGCGCATGCTGCTGCTGGGCTCGCTCGCCGCCGGCGTCACCTACGGCGTCGGGCGCATCGCGGGGGTGAGCCTTGGCTGACGCGACGACCGGCAGCGACGCGGTGCTGCGGCTGAAGCCCGGCCGCGAGAAGTCGCTGCGCCACCGCCACCCGTGGGTGTTTTCCGGTGCCGTCGAGGCCGTGCAGGGCGACCCGGCGCCGGGCGGCACCGTGGCGCTGGTCGCCGCCGACGGCACGCTGCTGGCGCGCGCCGCGTACTCGCCGTCGTCGCAGATCCGCGCGCGGGTGTGGAGCTTCGACCCGCGCATCGCCATCGACGCCGACTTCTTCCGGCAGCGCATCGCACGCGCGGTGGCTGCGCGCGCCGCGATGCTGGACGACCGGAACAGCGGCTGCCGCCTCGTGCACGCCGAATCGGACGGGCTGCCCGGGGTGATCGCCGACCGCTACGGCGACGTCGTCGTCGTTCAGCTGTCCTCCGCCGGCGCCGAGCGCTGGCGCGACGCGATCGTCGATGCGTTGGCCGCGGTGCCCGGAGTGCGCTGCGTGTTCGAGCGCTCCGACGCCGACGTGCGCGCGCTGGAAGGCCTCGAACCGCGAATCGGCGTCGCGCGCGGCGACCTGCCGGCGCCGGTCGCGTTCCTGGAAGACGGGCTCGCGTATCGCGCCGACGTCGTCGCCGGCCAGAAGACGGGGTTCTACCTCGACCAGCGCGACAACCGGCGCGCGCTGCGCTCGTTCGCCGCCGGCCGCGAGATGCTCAACGTGTTCTGCTACACCGGCGGCTTCACGCTGGCGGCGCTGGCCGGCGGCGCGGCGCGGGTGACGTCGCTCGACAGCTCCGGCGCGGCGCTGGCCGAGGCGCGCGAAAACATCGCCGCCAACCCGGCGCTGGACGGCACGCGCGCCGAGTGGCTCGAAGCCGACGCCTTCGCCACGCTGCGCAAGTTTCGCGACGCCGCGCGCTCGTTCGACCTGATCGTCGTCGACCCGCCGAAGTTCGCGCCCACCGCGGCGCACGCCGAGCGCGCCGCGCGCGCGTACAAGGACGTCAACCTGTGGGCGCTCAAGCTGCTGCGGCCGGGCGGCCTGCTGGCGACGTTTTCGTGCTCGCATGGCATTGACGCCGAGTTCTTCCGCAAGATCGTCGCCGGCGCGGCGCTCGATGCCGGCGCCGACGCCGCAGTCATCGGCCGCTTCGGGCCGAGCGCCGACCACCCGGTCGCGCTGGCATTTCCCGAAGGCGATTACCTCAAGGGCCTCCTGATCCGCAAGGCAACGTAGCCCGGGTTGCGCCGCCCCGAACGATCGCCGCGAGCCGCCGACGCACGCCGCGCGCAGCCCGGGGCAAGCCCGCGCAGCGCCACGCCGCCCCGGGTTGCGCCGCCCCGAACGATCGCCGCCAGC
>CAIWHR010000562.1 GCA_903912485.1 uncultured beta proteobacterium
CCGGAGCGACAGGCTCCGGCGGGGCGCGCCTTTTCTATGCGGCCCGCGAATCGCGATACGATGCGGCTTCCCGCGTCGCGCGCGTCCCGCGCAAGGAGCCGCCATGAACAGCCATTCGCAGCATCCGCTGCGTGACACCGCGCCCGTGCCCTGCCGACGTGCAGGCGCCGCCGCCGCCGAACGCAGCGCGCCGACCGGATGACAGAACTGCGCACCCGGCGCCCGCGCCGGCGCGTCGACGGCGTCCTGCTGCTCGACAAGGCGGTCGGGCGTTCGTCGAACGCGGTGCTGCAGCATGCCAAGTGGCTGTACGCGGCGGAGAAGGCGGGCCACACCGGCACGCTGGATCCACTCGCCTCGGGGCTGCTTCCGCTTTGCTTCGGCGAAGCGACGAAATTCGCGCAATCGCTGCTCGACGCGCGCAAGGCCTACGTCGCCACCGTGCGTTTCGGGATCGCCACCGCCACCGGCGACGCCGAGGGCGAGGTCATCGCCGAGAAGCCCGTCGATTTCTCGCGCGCCGATCTCGAGCGGGTGCTGCCGCAGTTCGTCGGCAGCATCGCGCAGGTGCCGCCGCTGCATTCGGCGCTGAAGTTCCAGGGGCGCAATTACTACGAGTACGCGCGCGCCGGCATCGCGATTCCGCGCGCCGCGCGCCAGGTCGAGATCGACGCCATCGCCATCGTCGACTGGGCGCCACCCTTCGCGACGCTGCACGTCGCCTGCGGCAAGGGCACCTACATCCGCGTGCTGGCCGAGGACATCGGTGCGGCGCTGGGCAGCTGCGCGCACCTGGTCGCGCTGCGTCGCACGGCGACCGGGCCCTTCGCCGTCGATGCGGCGGTGACGCTCGACGCGCTGGAGGCCATCGACGCCGGGTCCCGCGACGCGCTGCTGCTGCCCGCGCATGCGCCGCTGGCCGACCTGCGCCGGCTCGACGTCGATGCCGCGACCGCGCGCGCGCTGCGCGAGGGTCGCATCGCAGCCGCGCCGGCCGGGGCCACCGGAAGGTACCGCTGCTTCGACGGCGGCGGCTTCGTCGGCGTCGTCGAAGCCGACGACGACGGCATCCGGGCGGTTCGCCTGGTGCGAACGGATCCGCTTCCGGGCGCCTGAGCGGGCGCCTGGCGCAAGCCGCTTCGATCCGCACGGGGGTTGGGTTGGACCCGCGACGGCGGAGCGTGCCCGCATCGCTTTCGGCCGTGCGCGGCAGTCGCTGTCCCCGGGGTCCACAACGCCAATGCCAATGTCATCGGTGGACCGGAAATCGACCGGCGACCGAATGACACGACACCGTCCATCGACAAGAAACCTGAGCGCAGGAGGTCGATTGGTTGATCTGGGACAAAAATACACGCCGAATGGTCCAAGTAATATGACGTGTGACGGTACGGGGTGTGGTCCCTATGGTCTTCCTAATGGGAGCGTCTTCGATGGGAAACGGCCTGGTTGCAAAGCGCAAATACAGGGCATTCTCGGGTGAATTGCCTGATGTCGACGAGAGCGGTGCCGGTGTCGCCCGGTGGATTTTCCGCCTCCGCGCCTGGGCAGCGTCGCGCCGCGGCTTCGGCTTGCTGGCGCTGGCCTTCCTGCTCGGCGTGGGCTCCCCCGCCTACGCCGACCCCGACATCGCGCCTCCGACCGGAACCCTCGAGACGCTCGAGGCGGGCTCGCTGGTCATCCCGATGGACAACGCCAACCAGGCGATCGTGGCGCCGTTCAACCTGCACGCCTACGGCCTGGTCAACGTGCTGCTGCAGAACAGGATCCCGGTCAAGTGGGCGATCCTGATCGGCAAGGCGAAGGACGCGACTGATTTCACAGCCACCGCCGAGCGCGTGCTGCCGGGCGCCCTGGTGCCCGCGGCCGCAAAGAGTTTCGCCGGCGGCCCGTTCGTCGTGCCGAAGCAGTTTGCCGCGCAGGCGCTGGCCTACGCCAGCGCGTACGGCGAGAACGTCGCCGTGTACCGCACCACCGCCGCCACGGCCAATGTCCCCATCCGCTACACGCTGATGTTCAGGCCGTTCATCGCCATCAGCAACGTCAACACCGCGATCCACGCGACGGTGATGGCCAACGCCGGCATTCCCGGCGCCAACGCCTGCACCGGCTCCAGTGCCACCTGCAATTGGGGGCAGGTCAATCCGGTGGCGCTGACCACGACGCTGGGCCAGTGCGCGACCGTTCACCTCGAGCCGCACCGCAACAACGACGACGCCACCAATCCGGCCAACCGGACGGCGGTGTCGAGCTTTCTCACCAGCGGCGGCAATTTCCTGGCGCAGTGCCAGGCGGTCAGCGCCTTCGAGCAGCTCAACC
>CAIWHR010000563.1 GCA_903912485.1 uncultured beta proteobacterium
CGCTCTCGCCTCCATCGCCGTTCTCCTTCACCGTCACGTCGGAGAACGAACATACCCAGTCGGGCGCGGCGATTTCAATACGGGTTGTGGGGACGCTTACGTCGGCAGAACGAATACGACATGATGATGCGCAACCTCCGCCCCATAGTACGGTCTACGAGCGATTATTTCGGTGTCGGTATGGGTCTTACTCAGCAGTCGCCAACTTGGGCGACAACCTCGGGCGCAGCAGGGAGAGGGAATTCGTTCATAAAGGTGTCGCCCAAGTTGGCGACTCCTGTGTATGACCCCCGAAATTGCTTCACTATTCCGCTGCCGCCAAGACTCCTAGCCTGCATATTTCACCCTCGGGCAAATTTTGTCGCGAGCACGAAGATTTTGTGGGCGAGATGGGTTCGCGGTGGTCAGCAGCACGACTTTTGAGCCGATTGCCGAATCTTGGGCGGACTACCCCCAACCCCCGTTGATCATCATCGCGCACGTGCTGTCGGCACCGCCCACCTCCGGCCAAAAAGCCGGCAAGCGTACGGCACCGCGGTCGCGTTCTCTACGCAGCATCACCAGGTCCGACCATGCCGCCGCAAGGGCGGTCACGATCACCGAAACCACCGGTCACGTTCAGCCGAATTGCGCGGTCACGTTCAGCCGAAACGCGCGGTCACGATGCCGAAATCGGCGGTCACGATCGTCCGAAATACGCAGATTCCCATGGAGGAAATCGAACTGCGCATTTGCCCACGATCGGAAGCGGGGCGCGGCGAAGGCAAGGAGGATCGGCGAGTGGCCGCCCATGCGCAAGCGCTTCCGCAACGCCAGGTCGTCAGTTGCCGTCTGCCTCCTGCATCCACATGGGGATGTCCCGCTGGCCGTGCAGTACACGCCAGACATCGATGTGGTCCAGTCGCTCGACGTAGAACACGAGATGGGGATAGCGCGTCAGCGGCCAGGATCGCAGACCAGGTAGATTGAGTTCGTGGGCATAGCGAGGGGAGCCCGAGGCCGGGTGGCGGCTGATGTGGGTATACGCCTGTTCCAAGGCGGAGACGAACCTCAGCGCGGCATGCTCGGCGTCCTTCTCCAAGTAATACGCGATGGCCTCGTCGATGTCCCTGTTGGCCTGTTCACGCGGGACGACGGGCTTTGGCGTCACCTTTCGGCGCCACCAGTTCGGGCGCCCCTGCGAACCTGTTCGCGCAGACCGTCAAAGTAAAGTGCATCCGCAGGAGCCGCAGGCGCAGACGATGCACCTGCGAGCAACAGCCTGCGCAGTTGCAACCGATCCTGATCCCTACGGATCAACTCGCGAACGTACTCGCTGCTGGTGCCATAGCCACGCTGGCTGACCTGTTCGTCGACGAAAGACTTGAGGGTGTCGGGTAGAGATATGTTCATGGTGCTCATGGCCGTAGATTAGACGGTGTGGCAAAATTTGGCAAGATGGTGCACGATTACAGTCTTCGCTGCCCACAGGCAACGCTCTGCATCGGCTTCGTCGCCTCGCGCCCATAGAGGGGTGTTGTCGCTCGGATTGTTTCACCGTTGATCTTTCGCGGTGATTTGCGGTCGGGGGCGGACGATCTCCCGGATTGGGTGACCGGGTGAAGTAATGCGGGAGGGTGAAGTAAAGCGGGAACAGCACACCGCCCGCGGAG
>CAIWHR010000564.1 GCA_903912485.1 uncultured beta proteobacterium
CGGCCGCGCTAACGGCGACTTATAGCGTCTGGGCGTTACCCAGCATCCCGCTCTTCGGAGCCCGGACTTTCCTCCCCCCGCTTGACGCGAAGGGCGACGGTCTGGCTGGCTTCGATGGGGCAGCATAGCACGCGGGCGCGCGCCGTCGGGCCGCGGGCCGGCGTCGCCGTCGCGGATCCGTGCGGGAAACGGGTTACGCGACCTTCCAGCGCATGGCCTCGCCGGCGCGCAGCGGGACGATGGTGTGCTCTCCCAGCGCGTATTGCGCCGGCACGGTCCACGGCTCGCGCACGAGCGTCACCGACTCGGCGTGCACCGGCAGCCCGTAGAAGCCGGCGCCGAAGCGGCCGGCGAAGCCGTCCAGCCGGTCGAGCGCGCCCGCGTCCTCGAAGGCCTCGGCGTAGAGTTCCAGCGCCAGCGGCGCCGAGTAACAGCCGGCGCAGCCGCAGGCGGTCTCCTTGGTATGCCGCGCGTGCGGCGCCGAATCGGTGCCGAGAAAGAACTTCGGGTTGCCCGAGGTCGCCGCGTCGACCAGCGCCGCGCGGTGCGCCTCGCGCTTCAGTATCGGCAGGCAGTAGAGGTGCGGCCGGACGCCGCCCGCCAGCATCGCGTTGCGCGAGTAGACGAGATGCTGGGGCGTGATGGTCGCGGCGACGGTCGCGGGCGCCGCGCGGACGAATTCGGCGGCCTCGCGCGTGGTGATGTGCTCCAGCACGACCTTGAGCGCCGGAAAATCGCGGACGATGCGCGCGAGCGAACTTTCGACGAAGACGCGCTCGCGGTCGAAGACGTCGACGTCGGGATCGGCAACTTCACCGTGCACGGACAGCACCATGCCGTGTTCTTCCATCGCGGCGAGCGCAGCGTAGGCGCGCGCGAGCGCGGTGACGCCGGAGTCCGAATTCGTCGTCGCGCCCGCCGGGTAGTACTTGACCGCGTGGACGACGCCGGAGGCCTTCGCGGCGGCGATCTCCCGCGCGTCGGTGCCGTCGGTGAGGTAGAGCGTCATCAGCGGCAGGAACGCGCTGTCCGCGGGCAGCGCGCCGAGAATCCGTTCGCGGTACGCCAGCGCCGCCGCGGTGGTCGTGACCGGCGGCCTGAGGTTGGGCATCACCAGCGCGCGCCCGAAGACGCGCGCGGTCGCGCCGACGACGGCGGCCAGGCTCGCGCCGTCGCGCAGGTGCAGGTGCCAGTCGTCGGGGCGGACGAGCGTGAGGCGGGCAGGGGCGGCGGGAGTCGGGGTCATCGGAGGTGCCGGGCAACGCGCCGATTATACGGGGCGGCGGCGCCCCGGCCCGCGCGGCGGGCGTCCCGGGCTGTCGCCGGCCTCCGGGGAGTGGCGGGGCGCTGCATTCGCGGGATATAATCATCGGTTTAGTACGGGTTGCTTCCCGCACGCAAGCGGTGCGGGCGCGCACCCGACGCGAATCAGCGGTGCCGAAAGACGGCACGACGAAGCCATAGAGGCCAGCATGGTAGCCAAGAACGCAATCGTGAGCGAAACCCCGGCCAAGAAGCCGAAAGCCCTCACGGAAGAGGCGCTGCTGAAGGCGCCGGACAAGGACTACATGAACGAGGCGCAGCTCGCCTTCTTTCGCGAGCGCCTGCAGGAACTTCGTGCCCAGCTCCTCAACAACGCCGACGACACCGGACAGCACCTGCGCGAGAACGAGGTCACCACCGATCCGTCCGACCGTGCCACGCTGGAAGAGGAGTACACGCTCGAACTGCGCACCCGCGACCGCGAAAGAAAGCTGCTGAAGAAGGTCGAGAAGTCGCTGCGGATGATCGAGGAGGGCAGCTACGGCTTCTGCGAGGAGACCGGCGAGCCGATCGGCCTGCCCAGGCTCCTCGCGCGCCCGACGGCAACGCTTTCGCTCGAAGCGCAGGAGCGGCGCGAGCGCGTGCAGAAGCTCTACGGGGACTGAACCGGCGCGCCGGATCGCCCGGATGCGCGCGGGCCTTTCTTTCCGGGGACACGGGCTTCCGGGCCGGCGCTGCGCCGCGCGGCTTGCCGCAGCCATGGGGCGGGGACATAATCGACGCGTCGGCCGCGGACGCTGCGGCCGCGTGGCGCCCGGCAGCCCGATGCCGCCGGCGCGCGCGGCGCAGGCGCCGTGCGTCGGCCACACCACGATCTGACCCGGACCCCCGACCCCGAACCCCATGTCGTTGTTCTCCAAAGCGCCGGCCAAGAAGCCGGGCGAGCCCAGAGCGGACGCGCAGGCCCGGGCCGGCGCACGCCCGAGCGCGGGCGCCGGAGCGCCGAAGACTCCGGACTGGCGGGGCGAAGCGGAGCGGGGCCGGCGCAGCGGCAAGACGGTGGGCGGCGGGATCACGATCACCGGTTTCGGGCTGGTCGAACCGTCGCCGACGCGCCGCGTGATCGAGGTCACGCACGGCAACGCCGGCATGTGCGCGGTGCTGGAAAACGCGGTGCTGCTGTTCGCGAGCGGGCACGCCGACCCGGCACGCGCGCTGCTGGCCGCGGGCATCGAGACCGACGCCGAAGCCCGCGCCTCGCCGCTGGCGTGGCTTTCGCTTTTCGACCTCCTGCAGCGCGGCGCCGATCGCGGTGCGTTCGAGCAGCTTGCGCTGCGGTACGTCGTCCAGTTCGAGCGCTCGGCGCCGACCTGGGACGACAGCATCAGGCCGGCCGTCGGACAGCAGCCCGCCGCGCCCGGCGGTTACATCGGCATGATCGGCAAGCTGACCGCGGCGAGCGCCGTGCAGCTCGAGCCGTTGCGCCGGGCCATCGCCAAGAACGCGTCGCAGGCGCGGTTCGACCTCGCGGCGATCGCCGAATTCGACGCCGCCGGCGCGCAGTTGCTCGCCGACGTCCTGGGAGAAGCGCGCCTGCGGCAGTATCCGCTGCGTCTGCAGCGGCCCGAGAATCTGATCCGCGCGCTCGACGCCGCGGTGAAGCTCGGCCGCGAAGGCGGCGAGGGCGCGTGGCTGCTGGCGCTGGAACTCCTGCAGTGGCGCAACGACCGCGCGGCCTTCGACGACCTCGCCGTCGAATACGCGGTCACGTTCGAAGTTTCGCCGCCGTCGTGGGAGCCGCCGCTCGACCCCGAGTCGTCGGTCGAGCCGGGCGGCGACGCCGGGGCGACCCGCGCGGCGGCAGGCGAGAACGTCGCCGCAAGCCTCCCCGCCGAGGCCGAAAGCCTCGCGCTGTCGGGCGTCGTCGCCGGCCCCCGTCCGGAGCAGGCGGCCAAGGTCGTCGCGTTCGCCGAGGGCCGCGAGATCGTTCAGGTCGACATGACGCATGTCGAGCGCATCGACTTCGTCGGCGCAGGCGCGATGTACAACGCGGTCCAGACCGTCGAGGAGCAGCGCAAGGCGGTGCAGTTCTTCGGCGCGTCGCCGATCATCCGCGCGATGCTGCTGCTGATCGGCGTTTCGCCCGGGCACTTCTTCAAGAGGGCGAGCTAGCGCCGCGGTCGGCCGGGTGCGCCGCCGCGCCCGCTGGTCCCCTTTCGCATGCAGACATTTCACGGCACCACGATTCTGTCGGTCCGGCGCGCGGGCTCCGTCGCGCTGGGCGGCGACGGCCAGGTGACTCTCGGCAGCATCATCGTCAAGGCGACGGCGCGCAAGGTGCGCCGCCTCCACCACGACAAGGTGCTGGCGGGCTTCGCCGGGGCGACGGCCGACGCGTTCACGCTGTTCGAGCGCTTCGAGGCCAAGCTCGACAAGCATCAGGGCCACCTCACCCGCGCGGCGGTCGAGCTCGCCAAGGACTGGCGCTCCGACCGCATCCTGCGCCGCCTCGAGGCGATGCTCGCGGTGGCCGATGCGTCGGCGTCGCTGATCATCACCGGCAACGGCGACGTGCTCGAGCCCGAGCTCGGCATCGTCGCGATCGGCTCCGGCGGACCGTACGCGCAGGCGGCGGCGCGCGCGCTGCTCGAGGCCACCGAGCTTCCCGCGCACGACATCGTCAAGCGCGCGCTGACGATCGCCGGCGATCTTTGCATCTACACCAACCAGCAGCACGTCATCGAGGTGCTGGAGGGCGACGCGGCGTGAGCGCGAAGGGCCGCCCCGAGCGCGAATTGCTCCCTCCCGGAGGGAAGGCGCGCGCAGCGCCAAGGGTGCACAAGTGAGCCGGCCGGGGGGGGCGGACCCGGACTGCGACGTCCTGATCGTCGGTGCCGGCCTGGTCGGGCTGGCGCTGGCACCCGCGCTGGCGGAGCTGGGGCTCGGCGTGGCGCTGGCCGACCGCGCGCCGATCAGGATGCCGGCCGATCCCGGCGGCGACGCCGACTGGGATGCCCGCGTCTACGCGATCAGCCCCGGCAGCGCCGCGTTCCTGCACCGGGTCGGGGCATGGCAGATGCTCCCGCCGGAGCGGATCGCGCCGGTCGAGGCGATGCGGGTCGCCGGCGACGCCGGAGCGACGCTCGACTTCTCGGCCTACGATCTGGGCGAACGCGCGCTGGCGTGGATCGTCGAGGAGCGCGCGCTGCGCTCGGTGCTGGTGCCGCGGGTGCACGAGGCCGGTGTCGCGATGCACGCGCCGCGCAGCGTCGCGTCGCTGACGTGGTCGCGGGACGCGGCGACCGTCCGCTTCGGCGACGGCTCCGCGGTGACGGCGCGGCTGGTCGTCGCCGCCGACGGCCTGCGATCGCCGCTGCGCGCCGCCGCGGGCGTCGGCGCCACGATGCTGCCTTACGGACACACGGCGGTCGTCGCCAACTTTCGCTGCGAGCGTGCGCATCACGGCCGCGCGCGCCAGTGGTTCCGCGGCGACGGCAGCATCCTCGCCTGGCTGCCGCTGCCGGGTCGCCGGATCTCGATCGTCTGGTCGGCGCCCGAAGCGCTGGCGCGCGAGCTGCTCGGCCTCGAACCCGCCGCGCTCGCCGCGCGCGTCGCCGCGGCCGGTGGCGGCGCGCTGGGCGAGCTCGCGTGCGTCACGCCGGCCGCGGGGTTCCCGCTGGCGCTGATGCGTGTGCACAGCCCGATCGCGCACCGCCTCGCGCTCGCCGGCGACGCGGCGCACGGCGTGCATCCGCTGGCGGGTCAGGGCGTCAACCTCGGGTTCGGCGACGCCGAGGCGCTGACCGCGGTCCTGCGCGAGCGCGGCCCGGTCGACGACGCCGGCGCCGGGGTGCTGCTTGAACGATATGCGCGGCACCGGGTCGAACCGGTGCGCGCCATGCAGGCCGTGACGGACGGCCTGTGGCAGGTTTTCGGCGCGACCGCTCCCTGGCTTCGGACGGCACGCAATTTCGGCATGGCAGCCATCGATGGGCTGCCGCTCGCCAAGCGGCTCTTGGCACAATCAGCGCTGCGGTAGCGGCCGTTTTCGGCCGCGCGCAGCGCGCACGCGATGACATGGAGATGACGATGTCCCCCACCTGCAAGCACTTCCTGCGCAGTCTTGCCGTCGCAGCGGCGGTCGCCGCGACCCTGATGCCGCCGGCCGTGGCGCAGACGGCAGGCAAGCCCGCGGCCGTCGCCAGGCCGGCGGCGAAGGCGGCCGACCCCGCGATGAGCCCCGAGGCCGCGGCGGTCAAGAAGCTCCTCGAACAGAGGTTCCCCGGCGCGTCGGTCGGCAGCGTCGCCAGGAGCGGGTATTTCGGCCTCTACGAAGCGCAGTTCGACGGCCAGCTCGTGTACACCGACGCCAAGGTCGCCTACGTGATCGTGGGTTCGGTCTACGATGCGACGACCAAGCAGAACCTGAGCGAGGAACGCCTGCGCAAGCTGAACCGCGTCGCCTGGGACAGCCTGCCGCTCGAGCTCGCGATCAAGAAGGTGAAGGGCAACGGTTCGCGCAAGCTGGCCGTGTTCTCCGACGCCGACTGCCCGTACTGCGCGCGGCTGGAGACCGAACTGAAGGGGATCGACGACGTGACGATCTACACGTTCCTCTACCCGATCGACCAGCTGCATCCGGACTCCGCCAGGAAGTCGAAGCAGATCTGGTGCTCTGCGGACCGCCTGAAGGCCTGGGACGAGTTCTTCGTCTCGGGCAAGCTGCCCGACAACAAGGGCGAGTGCGACACGCCGCTGGCGGCGACGCACACGCTGGGCGAGAAGCTGCGCGTCAACGCGACGCCGACCTTGGTGTTCGCCGACGGCTCGATCGTACCCGGCGCGCTGCCGAAGGATCGGCTGGAGGCGGCGCTCGTCACCGCCGCGGTGGAGTCGAAGAAGATCGCGGCCGAAGCGAAGCAGTGACGACGCGGCCGCGCGCGGCCGCCCCCTAGACCGGACCCGGGAGCCTTCATGGCGATCATGGATTTCATCAGGAAGCAGTTCGTCGACATCATCGAGTGGACCGACGACTCGCGCGACACGCTGTCGTTCCGGTTTCCCGACGAGGACAAGGAGATCAAGAACGGCGCGCAGCTGATCGTGCGCGAGTCGCAGGCCGCGCAGTTCGTGTACCTGGGCGAATTCGGCGACAGCTTCGGGCCCGGCAAGCACGTGCTGACGACCGACAACATCCCGGTCCTGACCAACCTCAAGAGCTGGAAGTACGCGCTCGAAAGCCCGTTCAAGGCGGACGTCTACTACGTCGTCACGCGCACGTTCACCGGCAACAAGTGGGGCACCGCGAACCCGGTGATGATGCGCGACGCCGACTTCGGCATCGTCCGCATGCGCGCGTACGGCACCTTCGACTTCCACGTCGTCGACGTGAAGAAGTTCCTGAAGGAGGTCGCCGGCACCGACGACCACTTCCGCCTCGACGAATTCGCCGACACCATGCGCTCGCGGATCGTCAGCATCTTTTCCGAGGCGCTGGCCAAGGCCGGCATCCCGGCGCTGGACGTCGCGGCGCGCTATTCCGAGCTGGGCGGGGCGCTGCTGCCGCTGATCAACCCGATCCTCGGCGAGCGCTACGGCCTCGAGATGACGACCTTCGTCGTCGAAAACGTCTCGGTCCCGCCCGAGGTCGAGGCGGCGATCGACAAGCGCTCCAGCATGGCGGCCGTCGGCAACCTCAACGACTACGTCAAGTACCAGATGGCGCAGGGGATGGAGAAGGGCGGCGGCGGTGCCGGGGGCATGGCGGCCGAGCTCGCCGTCGGCATGACGCTGGCGCAGCAGATGATGAAGGACACCGGCGGCTTCACGACGCAGGCCACGCCGGGGATCGCGCCGCCGGCCGCCGCTGTCGCCGCCGCGCCGGCGCTGCTGACGCCTGCGCAGGTGGGCGAGGCGCTCGGCGTCGCCGAGGCCGACGTGATGGCGAGCCTCGAGGCGGGCGACCTGAAAGGCAAGAAGATCGGGACGCAGTGGCGCGTCACGCGCGCCGCCGTCGACGCCTTCCTCGCGTCATGACGGCGCCGGCCGATCGCGCCCGCCGCACGCTGCTCGCGGCGGCGGCGGGTTTCGCCGCCGGC
>CAIWHR010000565.1 GCA_903912485.1 uncultured beta proteobacterium
CGACGCGCTGCAGCGCGTGCTGGCCGACGCGGGCTACGACTGGCTGCTCGCCAGTGCGTTCGCGCAGAACGGGCGCGAGACCGGCGTCCTCAGCGCCGCGCGCGTGCGCCCGGCGGGCGCGTGCACGCAGCGCTTCTTCGAGCCGCTGCTGCAGCTGCCGAAGTCAGCGGTGATCACGCGCTACGCGCTGCGCGGCGCCGAAGGGACGCTCGCCGTCGCCAACGTGCATTCGATCAATTTCACGCTGGGCCTGAGCGGCTATCGCGCGCAGCTCGAGGCGATCGCCGCCGAGCTCGAAGGCCACCGCGGCCCCGTGATCGTGGCCGGGGACTTCAACACCTGGTCGCCGGCGCGCCTCGAGGTCGTCGACGACGTGATGCGCGCGATGGGACTCGGCGCCGTGCTGCTGCCGGTCGACACGCGCAGCCGCTTCAACGGCCATCACGTCGACTACGTGTTCGTGCGCGGTCTCGACGTCGTCGACGCGCTGGCGCCCGAGGTCGCGTCTTCCGACCACAACCCGGTGCTGGTGACGCTGCGCGTGCCGGACCCGCGCTGACGACGCGGTTCGGCACGCGCGCCGGGGCAGCAGCCGGCTAGAGCAGCCACTCGATCGGCAGCAGCGACATCACGCCGACGCCCGCGCGCCGGAACCAGCTCGTCTCCGGTTCGGTGTCCCAGTGCCTGTCGCCCGACGGCGTGCGCTCGATCCACACCAGCGTCTCTCCGTCCGGCGCGAGGCGGACCTCGAACGCCGCGTCGGGCACGTCGTTGTCGAAGAAGGCGGCAAGCTGCCCCGCGAGCCGCGGGCTGTCGAGGACGAGACCCATCTCGGTGTTCAGCCGCGCCGAGCGCTGGTCGAAGTTGAACGAGCCGACGAAGATGCGGCTGCGGTCGACGGCGAAGGTCTTGGCGTGCAGGCTCGCCGACGAGAATCGTCCCAGCTTCCTCTTCTCGTGCCGCACCGCCTCGGTGCCCGCAGGCTTCAGTTCGTAGAGCCTCACGCCGGCGCGAAGCAGGTCGTGGCGGCGCTTGGCGTAACCCGCGTGCACGGCGCTGACGTCGGACGTCGCCAGCGAGTTGGTGAGCACGCGCACCCGCACGCCGCTGCGCGCGAGCTCCGCCAGCGCGATGGTGCCGCCGTCGCCGGGCACGAAGTACGGCGAGACCAGGTCGAACTCCTGCGCGGGACGCCCCAGCGTGCGCAGCAGGTCCGGCAGCAGCAGCACGTCGGTCCGGCCGGAGGCGTCGAGCGTCTTGGCCGGGTCGTCGCGGACGAGCTGCGCGTAAGCCCATTCGAGCGGCAGCCGGCCGGCAACCAGTTCGCGGACGAACCGCCCCTGGCGCACGGCGTCGATGTAGACGACCGACTGCGGGTCGGCACGCGTCGCCGCGAACCCGGCCTCGAGGCGGGCGGCGGCGTCGGGCGCGGCCGCGCCGACGAAGCCCGCCGCCGGATACGCTGACGCGCTGTTCCAGTAGAGGTCGAAGGCGCGCGAGATGTCGCGCACGACCGGGCCGACGACCATGACGTCGAGGTCGTCGAACACGACGTCGTCGCCGGCGCCGAAGTACTCGTTGCCGACGTTGCGCCCGCCGACCACCGCGACCTGGTTGTCGGCGGTGAACGACTTGTTGTGCATCCGGCGGTTGACGCGCGTGAAGTCGACCAGGAAGTTGACCGCCAGCGCGCTGCGGTAGACCCGCGGGTTGTACAGGCGCAGCTCGAGGTTCGGGTGCGCGGCGAGAGCGGCGAGCGTCGCGTCCTGCCCGCCGGTATTGATGTCGTCGAGCAGCAGGCGCACGCGCACGCCGCGCTCGGCCGCGCGCCAGAGCGCCTCGAACAGCAGCATCCCGGTCTGGTCGCCGTGCCAGATGTAGTACTGGACGTCGAGCGAGCGCTCCGCCTCGGCGGCGAGCAGGATCCGCGCGGCGAAGGCGCTGTCGGGCTCGGGCAGCTCGAAGATGCCGGCCTTGCCGGGATGTCCGACGACGCGAGGCACGACCGCGAGCGCCAGGCGCGTGCCGTCGGTGTCCGCGAGCGCCGAGGTCACCGACCGCCCTTCCGGCGGCGGCAGGCTGGCGCAGCCGACGATCGACGCCGCGACCACGGCGGCGAGCCACGCCGGCAAGCGGCTCATCTCGGCGACTTCGCTTGAAGCGACACGCTTCGATTCTACGCCCGGACGGGGCCCGCCTCCAGCAACGCGGCGACGTCCACGTCGTCGATCTGCTCGGGACGCAGGAAGCGCTCGGCGTAGCGCCGGTACACGCCCGAGGCGACGAAGAGGTCGAAGAGCTCCGGGTCGATGTGCCGCTCGCGCTTCATCCGGACCATGATCGCCAGCGCCTCGGACAGCGTCTTCGCCTTCTTGTACGGCCGGTCGGCCGCGGTCAGCGCCTCGAAGATGTCGGCGATCGCCATCATCCGCGCGACCGGGCTCATGTCGCCGGCGTTGAGGCGCTTCGGGTACCCGGTTCCGTCCATCTTCTCGTGGTGGCCGCCGGCGATCTCCGGCACGCCGCGCAGGTGCTTCGGAAACGGCAGCTGCGACAGCATGACGATCGTCTGCACGATGTGGTGGTCGATGACGTAGCGCTCCTCCTCGGTCAGCGTGCCGCGCGCCACCGCGAGGTTGTGGAGTTCGCCGCGGTCGTAGCCGTGCTCGGGCACCTGCAGCCGGAAGCCCCAGCGGTTGTCGGCCGGCATCGCGTCGCCGGGCGACCGCGCGATCACGTGCTCGGGCTTGTCGGCGAGCAGCGGCTCCGGCACGGGCAGCGTCGGCGCCGGCGTGCGCGCCTTGCGCAGCGCTTCCTCCTGCGACAGCCCGATGCGGTCGTCGAGCGTGCGCAGCCAGGTGCGGCGCGCGATCGCGTGCAGCCGCGCGGTCCTGGCCGGGTCCATGAACTCGCCGCCGACGTTGCAGCCGGCGACGAAGGCGAATTCCTCGTCCAGCGTCGAGCGGCTGCGCGCGAGCGCGGCCGCGGCGGCGGAGCGATCGCCGCCGGCGGCGACCTCCTTCCAGAATGCGATCTCGGCGTCGCGCTTGCACACCTCGAAGCGCATCCGCACCTCGTGCAGCCGGTCGCAGATCGTCTCGAGCTTGGTCGCCTTGTCGACGACGTATTCCGGCGTCGTGACCTTGCCGCAGTCGTGCAGCCAGCACGCGATCTGCAGCGCCTCCCACGCCTCGTCGGACAGCGCGAAGTCGCGGTAAGGCCCGTCCTGCGCTTCGCACGCCGCGCGTGCGAGCATCAGCGTCAGCTCGGGAACGCGCAGGCAGTGCCCGCCGGTGTAGTGCGACTTGGCGTCGATCGCGCCGGCGAGCAGGCGAATGAACGCGTCGAGCAGCGCCTTGCGTGCCTCGAGCAGGCGCTGCGTCTCGATCGCCACCGCGGCGGTTCCCGACAGCGCCTGGACGAACGCGAGGCGCGCCGCCGACGGCCGTTCGGTCCCCGGCTGGAACAGCGCGAGCACGCCCACCTTCTCCCGCGCCCGGTCGACGAGCGGGATCGCGGTCACCACGACGGCAGAGCCGGGCCACAGCGCGTGGACGAAATCCGGCGCCGCGGCGGCGCCCGGCGCGAGCGTCGCCACGACCGTGCGCCCGCTGCGGAACGCCTCGGCGACCGGCGAATCGGCGTCGACGCGCTGCGCGCGCGCCGTGGCATCGAGCGCCCGGCCAGAGGCGTCGACCAGCGCCGACGGCAGCAACTGCGCGCCGTCGTCGTCGGGCAGGTAGGCGATGCCGCCGGCCGCGCCCATCGTCGCCGACGTCTCGCTGACCACGCGGTCGAGCAGCCGCGCCGAGTTGGTCTCCGCGGCCAGCGAAGCGGTGATTTCGAGGAAGTTGCGGATGGTGTTGCGCATCATGTCGACGGCGCCGGAGAGCTTGTCGACCTCCAGCACCATCGAGCCGCCGGCCGGCGGGCCGTCGAAGCGGAACGCCTGAATCGCCTCGGCCTCGCGCGTGATCCGCGTCAGCGCCGTCGAGACGCGGTGCGCGGCCCAGCCGGTGAGCGGGACCGCGATCGCCAGCACCAGCAGCGTGGCGATCAGGCCCCGAATCCGGATCAGATC
>CAIWHR010000566.1 GCA_903912485.1 uncultured beta proteobacterium
CCGCGCAAGATGAAGTTCGGAGTGTCCGAAGGCATGGTCCTGGCCGCCGGCGCCGACGCGGCGTCCGGCGAAGCTCCGGGCATCTACCTGCTCGCGCCCGACGCCGGGGCGACGCCGGGGATGCGCGTCAAGTGACCGGCACCCGCACCCGGCGCGCGCGCGGCGCAGGCACCTGCGCGCTGCGGCCAACGTGAGCGACAACGCCCTCGGCCTGGTCATCGCCGCCGTCGTGGCGTGGATCGTCATCGGGGCGCTCGGCCTCGTGCGGCCGCGCGAACTGCGGTTCGTCAGCCACCTGCTGTTTCCTCTCGGCGCGGCGGTGGGGCTCGCACTCGCCGTCGTCGCGTTCTTCGCCCTCGGGCAGCTGCCGCAGTCGACGGTGCTGCCGCTGGGCCTTCCCGACCTGCCCTTTCACCTTCGCCTCGACTCGCTGTCCGCGTTCTTCCTGCTGCTGCTGGGCGCCGTCGGCGCCGCGATCTCGGTGTTCGCCGCCGGCTATTTCCGCTCGGGCGAAGGCGCGGCACCCGGCCTGCTCTGCTTCGAATACCACCTGTTCCTCGCCGCGATGGCGCTGGTGCTGGTCGCCGACGACGCCTACCTGTTCATGGTCAGCTGGGAGGCGATGGCGCTGTCGTCGTTCTTCCTGGTGACCACCGACCACCGCATTCCCGAGATCCGGCAGGCGGGCTTCCTCTACCTCCTGATCGCGCACGTCGGCGCCATCGCCATCCTGCTCTGCTTCGGCGTGCTGCAGGGGGGCAGCGGCGACTACACGTTCGGTTCGATGCGCTCGATGGTGCTGACCGGCGCGTGGCCCAGCGTCGCCTTCTTCCTCGCGCTGTTCGGCTTCGGCGCCAAGGCCGGGCTGCTGCCGATGCACGTCTGGCTGCCCGAAGCGCATCCTGCCGCGCCTTCGCCGGTGTCGGCGCTGATGAGCGGCGTGATGCTCAAGACCGCGATCTACGGCTTCCTGCGCGTGACCTTCGACCTGCTGCAGGGGCAGCTCTGGTGGTGGGGCGTGATCGCGCTGGTGCTGGGCCTCGCCACCGCGCTCTTCGGCGTCATCTTCGCCTGCGTCCAGTCGGACATGAAGCGGCTGCTCGCGTACTCGTCGATCGAGAACATCGGGATCATCGTCGCCGGCATCGGCCTCACCATCCTGTTCAAGTCCTACGGCAAGACGCTGCTCGCGGCGATCACGCTGACCGCGGTCCTCTACCACGCGCTCAACCACGCTTTCTTCAAGAGCCTGCTGTTCCTGGCGACCGGCTCGGTGCTGCACGCGACGCACGAGCGCAGCCTCGGCAAGCTGGGCGGACTGATCCACCGCATGCCCTGGGTCGCGTGGCTGGCGCTGGTCGGCACGCTCGCCATCGCCGGGCTGCCGCCGCTGAACGGCTTCGTCTCCGAGTGGCTGCTGCTGCAGGCGTTCCTGTTCACGCCCAGCCTGCCGCAGTCGTTCGTCAACATGCTGGTGCCTCTGGCCGCCGGCGCGCTGGTGCTCGCCGTGGCGCTGTCGGCGTACGTGATGGTCAAGTTCTACGGCATCATCTTTCTCGGCCGACCGCGCGAGTCCAACCTCGCGTACGCCAAGGACGCCGGCTGGTTCGAGCGCGCGGCGCTGTCGTTCCTGGCGCTGGGCTGCGTCGTGCTCGGCATCTTCCCGGTCAACGTGATCGCGATGCTGGACCCGGTCAACGCGATGCTGATCGGCTCGACCGCGCTGCACGCCGACTCGGGCAACTGGCTGCTGCTGACGCCGATCAACGCCGACCGCGCGAGCTACAGCCCGCTGATCGTGCTGATCGGGATCGTCGCCGTCGTGCTGCTGACCGCGCAGGTCGTCCATCGCCTCTATCACGGACGCGTGCGCCGCGCGCCGCCCTGGGACTGCGGCTTCCCGCTGCAGACGCCGCGGATGCAGGACACCGCCGAGGGCTTCGGACAGCCGATCCGCGAGGTCTTCGACGCGGTCTTCCGGATCGAGCGCCAGCTGCCGTCGCCGTTCGACACCGCGCCGAAGTACGCGGTGAAGGTCGGCGACCACCTCTGGCACTGGCTCTATCTGCCGCTCGCCCGCGGCGCCGACGCGCTGGGCCGGCTGGTGGGCATGATCCAGCAGGGCCGGATCTCGGTCTACCTGACGTACAGCTTCTTCACGCTGCTCGCGCTGCTGTTCTTCGTCCGCTGAGCGGGAACGAATCCACCTTGACGCCGACCGAATTCGCCTCGCAACTGCTGCAGCTCGGGCTCGCGCTGGCGCTCGCCCCGCTCCTGGTCGGCTGGATCAACCAGTGCCGCGCGTGGCTGCAGAACAAGAGCGCGCCGTCGCTGCTGCTGCCCTACCGCACGATCCGCAAGCTGTTCATGAAGGACGCCGTGGTCGCGCTGCAGGCGTCGCCGATCTTCCGCGTCGCGCCCTACGTCGTCTTCGGTGCCATGTGCTGCGCGGCGGCGATCATTCCGTCTCTCGCCACCGACCTGCCTTTCGGGCGCGCCGCCGACACCATCGCGCTGGTCGGGCTGTTCGCGCTGGCGCGCGTGTTCATCGCGCTGGCGGCGATGGACATCGGCACCGCCTTCGGCTCGCTCGGCGCGCGGCGCGAGATGTTCGTCGGCTTCCTCGCCGAGCCGGCGCTGCTGATGGTGCTGTTCACCGCGTCGCTGATCTCGGGCTCGACGTCGCTGCCGACGATCGTCGACGTGTTCGCGCACCGCGAACTGGCGATCTACCCGAGCCTCGCCTTCGCCGGTGTCGCGTTCGCGATGGTGTCGCTGGCAGAGAACGCGCGCATCCCGGTCGACAACCCGGCGACGCACCTCGAGCTGACGATGATCCACGAAGCGATGATCCTCGAATACTCGGCGCGGCACCTGGCGCTGATCGAATGGGCGTCGTCGCTGAAGCTGTTCAATTACTCGTGCCTCGGGATCGCGCTGTTCTTCCCCGTCGGCATCGGCGTCGCCGGCGCCGGCTGGACGGCTCTCGTCGCCGCGGCCCCGGTGCTGGTGGCCAAGCTCGCCGTCGGCGGCTTCGCGCTGGCGCTGGTCGAGACGCTGTCGGCCAAGATGCGGATCTTTCGCGCGCCGGAGTTCCTCGGCACCGCGTTCCTGCTCGCGGTGCTGGCGATGCTGGTCAACCTTCTCCTGGGCAGCTGATGGCCACGCTGCCGCTGTACGCGCAGTTCATCAACCTGTTCGCGGCGTTCCTGCTGCTGCTCGCGTTCGCGATGCTGGCGCAGCGCCGCGTGCTGTCGCTGATCAACCTGTTCGCGATGCAGGGCTTCGCGCTGGCGGTCTCGACCGCGATCGTCGCCTACGGCACGCACCAGTCGCACCTCTACTGGTCGGCCGGGCTGACGCTGGTGCTCAAGGTGCTGCTGCTGCCGTGGCTGCTGCACCGGCTGATCCGCCAGCTCGACGTCAAGTGGGACGTCGAGGGGCTGATCAACATTCCGACGACGATGCTGGTCGGGATCGTTCTGGTCGTGTTCTCGTTCAACCTCGCGCTGCCGATCGCGCAGCTCTCGCACACGGTGACGCGGGCGACGCTGGGCATCGCGATGGCCAGCGTGATGCTGTCGTTCCTGATGATGATCACGCGGCGCAAGGCGATCCCGCAGGTCGTCGGCTTCCTGGCGATGGAGAACGGCCTGTTCTTCGCCGCGACCAGCGCCACCTACGGGATGCCGATGGTGGTCGAGCTCGGCATCGCGCTCGACGTGCTGGTCGGCATGATCATCCTCGGCGTGTTCTTCTTCCAGATCCGCGAGCAGTTCGACAGCCTCGACCTCAAGCACCTCGAGACGCTGAAGGAGAACGAGTGATCGAGATCCTCTTCGTCCTCGGCCTGCCGGTCGCCGGCGGGCTCGTCCTGGCGGTCATCGGCCACCGCGACGAGGCGCCTGCGGTCAACGTCGCGGTGAGCCTGCTCACGCTGATCGCGGCCGCCGCGCTGACCGTGCGCGTGATCGCCGACGGGCCGCTGCTGGTGCTCGACAAGCAGTTCTTCGTCGACCCGTTCAACGTCTTCCTCGTCGCTCTGACCGCCTTCGTCGGCTTCACCACGTCGATCTTCTCGCGGCCGTACATGCGGATCGAGCACGAGCACGGGCGGCTCACCGTCGGCCGTCTGCGCCTCTACCACAGCATGTACCAGATCTTCAATTTCACGATGCTGCTGGCGCTGCTCACCAACAACATGGGCATCCTGTGGGTGGCGATGGAGGCGGCAACGCTGGCCACGGTGCTGCTGGTGTCGCTCTACCGCACGGCGGCGAGCCTCGAGGCGGCGTGGAAGTACTTCATTCTCTGCGGCGTCGGGCTCGCGCAGGCGCTGTTCGGGACGATCCTGCTCTATTTCGCTGCCGAGCGGCTGCTCGGCGCCGAGGGCGGCGCGCTGCTGTGGACCGAGCTCAACAACGTCAAGGGCTCGCTCGAGCCGACGGTGCTGTCGCTCGCCTTTGTCTTCCTGCTGGTCGGCTACGGCACCAAGGTCGGCCTCGTCCCGCTGCACAACTGGCTGCCCGACGCGCACGCCGAGGGCCCGACGCCGGTGTCGGCGGTGCTGTCGGGGCTGCTGCTCAACGTCGCGCTGTACGCGGTCGTCCGCTGCAAGGTGCTGGTCGAGGGCTCGCTGCACACGGCGTTCGCCAAGGACCTGATGATGGGCTTCGGGCTGCTGTCGGTGGTCGTCGCCGCGTTCCTGCTGTCGCGGCAGAAGGACATCAAGCGGATGTTCGCGTACTCGTCGATCGAGCACATGGGGATCATCACCTTCGCGTTCGGGATGGGCGGCCCGGTGGCGAGCTTCGCCGGACTGCTGCACATGACCGTGCACTCGCTGACCAAGTCGGCGATCTTCTTCGCCGTCGGCCACGCGACGCAGAAGGCGGGCACGCAGATGATGGACAACATCCGCGGCCTCATCACGCTGTCGCCGATGATCGGCTGGGGCCTGATGCTCGGGACGCTGGCGATCCTGGGCATGCCGCCGTTCGGCGTGTTCACCAGCGAGTTCCTGATCCTGACCACCGCGATGCGCGACCAGCCGTGGGCGACGCCGTTCCTGCTCCTGGCGCTGGGCGTCGCCTTCGCCGCGGTGTTCTCGCGCGTGCAGCCGATGGTGTTCGGCGAGACGACGGCCAAGCGCCTGCCGCTGCGTCCGGCGATGGCCCCGGTGTTCGTGCACCTGGCGCTGGTGCTGATGCTGGGGCTGTGGATCCCTCCCTTCCTCGCCGACTGGTACCGCCAGGCCGCGCGCCTCATCGGCTGAACATGGACCCCCACGCTCACATCCGTTCGCTGCCCCCCGAGGGGGCCGAGGCCTCCCTTGGGGCGGCCCGGCGGGAGGCCTAGCATGGACGTCGGCCCCCTCGGACTGTCCACCGCGCTGCTGCCCTCGTCGGTGCCGGCGCGGCGCTGCCCGGTGAACTCCGGCCAGCTGCTCGGCGCCTGCCGGCTCGCCTGGGAGCGCGGCGGACAGCTGGCCGGACTGTGGGCGAGCGACGAGCGCGACCGCAGCGGCGGCTATCGCGTCAACGTTGCGCTGCGCGACGGCGACGGGCTGCTGGTGCTCGAGTACACGCTGCCCGACGCCGACGCCGGCTGTCCCGACCTCGCGCCGATCTTTCCCGCCGCCAACCGGATGCAGCGCGCCGCGTTCGACCTGGTCGGCGTCCAATCCGACTGCGACGACAAGCGACCGTGGCTGTGGCAGGCGAGCTGGCCGATCGATCAGTACCCGCTGCGGCGCGATTTCGCCGCGTCGCCCAAGTGGGAACCCGGCGAGGAGGACTACCCTTTCGTCCGCGTCGCCGGCGACGGCGTGCACGAGATCCCGGTGGGACCGGTGCACGCGGGCATCATCGAACCGGGCCACTTCCGCTTCCAGATCGTCGGCGAGAAGGTGCTGCGGCTCGAGGAGCGGCTGGGGTACGTGCACAAGGGCATCGAAAAGCGCTTCGAGTCGCTGGGCTTCGCCGACGGCGGCCGGCTCGCAGGCCGCGTCTCCGGCGACAGCACCGTCGCG
>CAIWHR010000567.1 GCA_903912485.1 uncultured beta proteobacterium
CCAGCCGCTCGCGGTCGAGCTCTTCCTTCTTCAGCAGCACATGAATTTTTGCCATGACGAATCGTAACCCGATGCGCGCCCCGGCGCGCTCTTTCCCCGCGTCGTAGCCCGGGGTTCGCAGGCACGAACGCCACCCGCGAGCCACAGGCATCGACCGGCGAAACCCGGGTTCGCAGGCACGAACGCCACCCGCGAGCCGCAAACATCGACCAGCGAAACCCGGGGCGGCCGTGCCCGTTGTCGCATCCACCCGGGTTGCGCCGGTGAAGGCCGGAGGCGCGCGGCGAGCGCCGCGGCGGCGCAACCCGGGCTACGACGGCGCACACCGCCGACCGGGGCGAGGGATGATCGAGCGCACGCATCGCCGACCGGCGCGAGCCACCACCGCGCCTACAAATCGCTGAACCGCGCGAGGTGGTGGTCGGCGTCGCCGAACATGAGGTCGATCGCGGTGAGGCGCTTGAACCAGTGGCTGACGACCAGGTCGTCGGTGACGCCCATGCCGCCGTGCAACTGGACCGCCTGCTGGCCGACGAGGCGCGCGCACTGGCCTATGCGCGCCTTGGCCATCGACACCGCGCGCCGGCGCTCGGCCGGGTCGGCGGCGCGCACGCCAACGCCGGCGAGGATCGCCATCGAACGCGCCTCCTCGGCGGCGATGAACATGTCGACCATGCGGTGCTGCAGCGCCTGGAAGCGGCCGATCGGGCCGCCGAACTGCTCGCGCGTCTTCAGGTATTCGAGCGTCGCCGCGTTGAGCGCCGCCATCAGCCCGACGGCCTCGCCGCACAGCGCCGCGATGCCGCGGTCGATCGCGCGCTCGATCGCGGGCAGCGCGCCGCCCGCCTCGCCCACGAGCGCGTCGACGCCAACGCGCACGCCGGTCAGCGCGATCTCGGCGGCGCGCGATCCGTCCTGCGTGGGGTAACCGCGCACCGCGACGCCGGGCGCCGCGCGGTCGACGACGAACAGCGAGATGCCGGAGGCGTCGCCGACGGCACCCGCGCTGCGCGCCGAGACCAGCAGCCGGTCGGCCTCGGCGCCGGCGTGCACGACGGTCTTGGCGCCGTCGAGCACGAAGCCCGCGGCCTCGGCGCGCGCGCGCGTCGCGACGTGGCTGCGCTCCCACCGCGAGCCGGCCTCGAAGTGCGCGAACGCGAGCACCAACTCGCCGGCGGCCACCGCCGGCAGCAGCGCCGCCTTCTGCGCGTCGCTGCCCGCGTCGTCGATCAGGCCGCCGCAGATGACCGCGGTGGCGACGTACGGCTCGATCACCAGCGCGGGTGCCAGCGCCTCCATCGCCACCATGGTGTCGATGGCGTCGCCGCCGAGGCCGCCGTAGGCCTCGGGCAGCGTCAGCGCCAGCAGACCAAGGTCGGCGAACGCCTGCCAGTGCTCGCGGCTGTGGCCCGCCTCCGACTGCGCGAGCCTGCGCCGCGGGTCGAACGCGTATTCCTTGGCGACGTAGCGCTGCAGCGTGTCGCGGAGCTGGCGCTGGAGATCGGTGGTGTCGAAGTCCATGGTCGGCCTCAGAGTCCGAGAATCATCTTGGCGATGATGTTCTTCTGGATCTCGTTGGATCCGCCGAAGATCGTCGTCTTGCGCCAGTTGAAGTATTCCGGCGCGGCGGCGGGCGCGTGGGCGCCGCCGATGGGTGCGCCGTCCCAGCCGTCCTCCAGCGCCTCGGGCAGGTACGGCAGCGCCGCGGCGGCGCAGGCCTGCATCGTCAGCTCGTGGAGGCGCTGTCCGATCTCCGAGCCGCGGATCTTGAGGATCGAGCCCTCGGGACCGGGCGCGCGCTTCCTCTCCTCGGCCGCGAGCACGCGCAGCAGCGTGATCTCCAGCGCGGCGAGCTCGATCTCGACCTGCGCGATCCTGTCGCGAAAGCGCGCGTCGTCGATCAGCGCCCGCCCGCCGGCGCGCTCGGCGCGCGCGATCGCCTTGAGGCGCTTCAGCAGCTCCTTGCAGTGCGGCACGTCGGCGATGCCCACGCGCTCGTGGCCGAGCAGGAACTTGGCATAGGTCCAGCCGCGGTTCTCGTCGCCGATGCGGTTTTCGACAGGCACCTTCACGTCGTCGAAGAAGACGTCGTTGATCTCGCGGCCGCCGTCGAGCATGACGATCGGCTGCACGCCGATGCCGGGCGACTTCATGTCGATCAGCAGGAACGAGATGCCCTGCTGCTGCCTCGCGTCGGGGTCGGTGCGCACCAGGCAGAAGATCCAGTCGGC
>CAIWHR010000568.1 GCA_903912485.1 uncultured beta proteobacterium
AGCCGCCGCGCACGAAGCGGCAGCGGCGAAGGATGCAGCACCGGCACAGGAAGCGGCACCGGCACACGGCGACGCGGCTCCGGCGCATGGGACGGCGGCAGCGGGGCATGGGGATGTGGCGCCGGGGCACGGCGCAGCGGCGGCGCACGGCGGCTGGCAGCCGTGGACGCTGCTGGTGGCGCTGTTCACCATCGCGACGGTGGTCGTCGTCGGCAGGATCTGGCCCAAGGCGCCGTCGAAGCTGATCGGCGTCGCGGTGGGGACGACGATCGCGACCATCACCTCGTACTTCGCGCCCTCGATCGACCTCGGACCCCGGTTGCCCGAGCTCGCCGCCACGCTCCCCGTTCCCGACGCGCTGTTCCCGCTGGGAGCGTCGGCCGGGCTGAAGCTCGCCTACCATTATTTCTACGACCTTCTGGTCGCGGCAGCGGCGATCGCGGTGATCGGGTCGCTCGACAGCCTGCTGGCGGCGGTCGGCGAGATGGACGGGCCGCTGGACACCGGTCACCAGCCCAACCGGCTGCTGATCGCGCTGGGGTTCGGCAACGTGATGTCGGCGCTGTTCGGCGGGGTTCCGCTCGCGTACTCGTCGCATCACGCGCTGGTGAAGGCGCACGAGGGCGGACGCAGCCTGCTGCCCAGCATCGCGACGACCGCGACGCTGCTGCTGCTGCTGCTCTACGGGCGCCCGCTGCTGCAGCTGATCCCGGTGGCCGTCCTCGCCGGCGTGATGACGGTGATCGCGATCAGCCTGATCGACCGCTGGGCGGGAGCGGTCGTGCAGCGGGCGCGGCGCCGCCAGTACGACCGCGAGCTCACGCTCAACATCGTGCTGGTCGTGTTCGTCGCCGGGGTGACGATCGCGTTCGGACTGGTACCCGCCGTGGTGACCGGGCTGATCCTGTCGATGGCGCTGTTCATCGCGATGATGAACCGGTCGCTGGTGCGCTCGGTGGCCACCGGGGAGACGCGCGCCTCGCGCCGCATCTACCCGCCGCAACAGGCAAGCCTGCTGCGGGAGCAGGGGAAGCGGATCAAGGTCATCGACGTCGACGGCGCGATCTTCTTCGGCACCGCCGACCGCCTGGGCGCGGAGGCGCAGCGCGCCGCCGAGGGCGCGAGCTTCGTGATCCTCGACCTGCATCGGGTGACGATGATCGACGCGTCGGGCGCGCTGATGCTCGACCGGCTGTCGCGGGGGCTGCGCGATCAGGGCACCCGGCTGCTGCTCGCCCACCTCAGCGTGACCAGCCCGCTGGGGCGGGCGCTGCAGGCGGCGGGAGCGTTCACCGAAAAGCACCGCCCGGACTGGTTCGCCGACGGCGACCGCGCGCTGGAGTGGGCCGAGCGCCAGCTGCTCGACGAGGCGAAGATCGCCGACGCGAACCAGGAGATCCGCATCGGCGAGTTCGCGCTGACCGCGGGCCTGTCGCAAGCCGAGCTCGATTTCATGAAGCCGTATCTGGATCGCCAGCTGCTGCCCGCACGCACGCCGCTGTTCCGCGCCGGACAGAAGGGCGATCGGCTGTACCTGCTCGCGCGCGGCGCCGTCAGCGTCGTTGCCGAGAAAGCGGGCGAGGCCGGCAAGTACCGGCGCATCGTAACGCTGGCGCCGGGGGTGATCTTCGGCGAATCGGCGATGCTCGAGGACGACGTGCACTCGGTCACCGCCATCGCCGAGGGCGAGATCGTGCTCTGGAGCCTGTCGCGCCCGAACCTGGAGGCGATTCGCGCCGCCAACGCCGATCTCTACCGGCGCCTGCTGCTCAACCTGCTCGCGCATCTGTCCGGGATGCTGCGGATGACCGCAGGCATCCTGCGCGAGGACAGCGAGTCGCTGGAGTAGCCCGGCAGCCCGGCGGTTCTCGAACCTGCGCCGACCCCCGGATGCATCTTCGCGCCTCAGCAATCGGTTGCCCTTGCCGATAAGTGTTGACGTGCGGGTCGCAACCCGGCCATCGGCCGGGCGCGGCTTTCGTTCCCAACCGCAGGGGCTTGGCATGAAACAGAATTGCTGGCTGTCGGTGCTCGCGCCGTTGCTCACCGTTTCGGCGCTGACCGGTTGCCTCGGGGGCGGCGGGGACGACGGATTCACCGCCAGCGACGGCAGCCGCGTCGGCGACGGGATCCCCAGCACCGCGGCGCAGCGCGGCTCGCTCGAGTACGGCGGGCCCGACGGGTGCAGCGACGGGACCCGCGTGGTCCTGAACCTCGAGCTGGGGGCGCCGATTCTCCAGATCGTGTGCGGAGTCGCGGCCACCGACACCGCCGGCAACCCCATACACTCCTATAAGGGCATCCCCTACGCCGATACCACGGCGTACCCCAATCGCTGGGTCGATCCGAAGCCGTCGCGCGAGCCCTTCGTGCGCGCCGTCGAATACGGGCTCCGCTGCCCGCAGGGCAAGGCTGCCGACTTCGATCCCAGGCAGTCGGGAGAGGACTGCCTCTACCTCAACATCTGGACGCCGAAAGTCGCGCGGGACGACAAGGCCGATCTTCCGGTCATGGTCTTCATCCACGGCGGCGCGTTCATCTCCGGCTCGGGCGGCTCGGCCGAGGGCGACGCGTCCGGCAACCTCAACCTTTACGACGGCCGCCAGTTCCTCGCCACGGCGCACGCGCTTGGCCAGGACATCGTGTTCGTGACGCTGAATTACCGGCTCGGCGCACTGGGTTTCCTGTCCGGCAGCGGGCTCGGGCTCGACGGAAATTTCGGCATCAAGGACCAGACCCGGGCGCTGGAGTGGGTCCGCCGCAACATCGCGCTGTTCGGCGGCGATCCCGGTCGCGTCATGATCTTCGGCGAGAGCGCGGGCGCGCAGTCGACCGCGCTGCACCTCACCATCCAGGCGAACGACCACCAGGCGCTGTTCCAGAAGGCGGTGCTGGAGAGCAACTACGGGATGTCGTACGAGACGGTCGAAGAGGCGCAGCAGAAGGCCAACGCGTTCGCCAAGGCCACCGGGTGCAAGGACCAGACGGACCCGCTCGCCTGCCTGCGCAAGCTGGGCGTGACGGCGATCCTCGACAAGCAGCTCTTCAACTCCTACAGCCTCGACAACGTGGCGTGTGCCGGAATGCAGGCATTCCTGCCCTGGAACCCGGTCATCGACCACCACTTCATCGTCCAGAGTCCGCTCCAGGGTGCGATCGCCAAGCCGGTGATGAACGGCTCGAACCGCAGCGAGAGCATCCCGTTTCTCGCGTTGCTGCCGGACGCCGACAGCGCGGTCCGCCCGGTCTACGTCGCGCTGATGGGCTTCCTGTTCGGCGCCGACAAGGCCGTCGAGATCGTGTCGACATACGACCTTGCCCATGCCGATATGAACACCAAGCAGCGGATGGAGCAGGTCGTCACCGACTACATGTGGTCCTGTTTCAACCGCCGGTTCTCGCGGGCGGCGCGGCAGACGTCGGCGGACAACCCGGTCTACCGCTATCACAACATGCACCATGGGTCGTTCTCGATCTGGACCAGCCCGGCGGCGGTGGCGCAGGCCTGTTCGGCGAGCCCCAACGTCTGCCACGCCGACGAATTGCCGTTCGTCTTCGGGAACGCGACCAACTCGCTGTACGCGCCGCAGGTGTTCACGGCGGACGAGGCCAGCCTGTCGCTGGCGCTGCGGCAGTATTGGGTCCAGTTCGCCGTCGGGTCCGGCCCGAACGCTGCCGCGCTGCCCGTCGCGTGGCCCCTCGACGCCAGCGGGAAGTACCTCGAGTTCCAGGCCCCGGCATCCGCCTCGCGGGCGCGTCTGGGCGACGACCTTGCCCTCCCGGCGTTCTGCGACTACTGGGACAAGGTCGGCTACGAAAAGACGCAGAGCGTCTTCCACTGCGACTCGTTCTGAGGCGCCGTGCCATGCTTGCCACCGGATTTTCGCGCGCCGCCCGGTCGCCCTGCGGCACGGCGGTCTTGCCGATTGCGGGAGGAGCAATGAATTTCATCGGACGGTACGTCGCGCTCGCTGCGATGGTGGTTCTCGCGGCGGCCTGCGGAGGCGGCGGTCCGGACGGGTCGCCCTCTCCCCCGGAGAGCGCCTCGTCGCTCTCTTATCCCTCCAACCCGTACGGGTACATCGTGGGCAGCACCGTTGCCATCGCCCCGACCTCCGCTGCCGGACTGAGTTCCTTTTCCGCCGCTTCGCTCCCGGCGGGCCTGGGCATCGACCCGGACACCGGCATAGTCTCGGGAACGGTTCCATTGCCGCCCGGGATTTCCAGGGCCTACGATTACGCCGTACCGGTCACTGCGTACGAGGGCAGCAGGAAGGTGGATTCGACTCTGAACCTATGGGTCATGCCGCAGCCTGCCGCAAGTTACACCGTCGGCGCAAACCTCCAGCCGCAGACCGGCGATTTCTATGACGCCTACGTCAACTGGCCCACCTACCAGGACCCGTATGGTTTCTGCGAGACCGCATCCACCAGCAGTCTGGTCGGGTATGCGCGCTGGCGGAACACGAACAAGGTCTCCGCCTTGTACAACCTGTTCCAGGCCTACGACGCACCAAACGCGGCATTCCTGACGCAAGGCACGATCGATCAGTTCTATCTCTGGGAGACGCCGACTCTCGGTGCCCTGTGGGACTTCTTCCGGGACCAGGGATACGTCATGTTCCCCGGCACCCCCCCGGACTCGTCTCAGGTTTTCATGGCTCTCGCCGAATCCGTGACGCCGAAAGATGCCAAGGTGATCGTGAAAGATCCCAAGCTGCTTCCGGGGACGTACCTGTGGGGAGTGCAGCACGACCAGTACGTCAAGGACCGCCAGGACGGCACTGCGGTTGCCGCCACCGTCAACCTTCACGACGAAAAGAAAGCCCTGAACACGTTCAAGGGCTACGGCACCCGACTGTCCGATCAGATCGCAGAAGCGCTCGACGCCGGGTATCTGGTCCACTTCATGTTCAACGTGCTCGTCTACGACCAGGCGGACAAGGCCGGAATCTACTACAGCTACGATTCGGGCGACTCGACGCTGAGGCCCGGAATTCCGCCGGCCGGAAAATTCAACAACGTCTGGTCGCTTGGGCGCCAGCTCGTTCCGTCGGCCACGGATCTGAGCCACAAATGGGGCTTGCACTACGTGTATTTCTTCTCGTACGCCACGGCCAACGACGGCTCGGGCGCACGGATATTCTTCATCCGGAATTCGTGGGGATCGGCCAACGGCGAGAACGGCAACTACTACATGGCCGACAACGCCATCGACGGGCAGTTCGTCGACCCCTACGGCGCCGCGCACAACGTCATCACCGATACGCGCTGGGCGCTGCCGATCCACCCGATGTGAATTGGCCGCAGCTCGCTGACGCAACTCGGCGGGGTTGGGTGGGCGGCGAGAAATCTGATCCAGACCATCCGCCGGCCTCAAGGAGCAAGCGACATGAAACGAAGACCCTTCCTCAAAGGCCTGTGCGCCCTTCCCGCAGGTGCGCTGCTCGGGACGTCGGGATGCGGCGGGGGTGGCGACGCCGCGACCCAGACGATCGGGTACGACGAGGAGATTGTCACCGTCTACATCACCAACGCCACCGAGGTGCCGGTCTACATCCAACTGCAAAGCGACGGCCAAGCCGGGGCGACCTTCACTACGACGGGCGCCACGTCGTGCACCGTGCAGCCGGGCGACTCGACCGCCGCCACGTACACCAACGCCGACGTGTTCCCCCCGCAACAAGCCTTCACTCTCGTCTATAGCTTCTACGACGGGACCTCGATCGACCAGCGGTGCAGCAATCTGCCCAGCACGAGCAACTGCGCCACCAGCAGTTCGAAGGGACTGTTCGGAGTGTCGGACGGGTATTTCGTGAACGAGACCTACGCCGGCATCGACGTCGGGGCATCCCTTGCGTCGATGTTCGGCTTGACGGGGAACATGGCGAGCGCCGTCACGACCCTGATCGATGCGATAGCGATCAGGGCCCATCTGAACCCGACCCCGAGCGGCACGGACTACTGGAACTATGCCGTCACGATTTCGCAGAAAGACTACAACTTTGCGAGGCTTTCCGGAGTCGGCTGGTACGTGGACCCCAAACGCCCGACGAACACGCCGCCCCCGATCATCCTGGCCTACCAGACATCCATCCAGCAGTACCTGAACGGCGCCTGGCAGACGCCGGTACCCCTGCCCGGCAAGGCCACGACCGGGGCCTTCTACCAGTCTCCGGCGTCCAGTGCCGCGGGCATCCTGGTTTCGTGCTTCGGGACGAACAGCGACACGGTCGTCCTGGACTCCATCCAGAACGGCACGCCGCAACCGCTGTTGCCCACGGTGTTCAGCGATACCTCGGGCGTGACCCAGCTGTCGATGAACCTGGATTCATCCTCGAACGCGCCCATCTACGTGGCGGCGTTCGCCGACTACGTCCTCCAGTACTTCGACGGGGTGAACGTCAATGTCCTGCACGACAACGGATGGGACAGCACCGTCACGCAGATGGTCGTCAACTGGATAAGCGACGGGCCGCCGCAGGTACTGGTCGGTCTGGCCGATGGCGCCGTGGAATACTACGACGGAACGCAGTGGACCCAACTCCAGCCGCAGGGGTGGAACACGTCCATCCTCCAACTGTCCGCCTACTGGAACGACTCGGCCGGCACGGTCCAGTGCGTGGCGGGACTGGGCGATGGTTCGATCCAGTACTGGAACGGCTCGACGTGGACCCAGTTGCACGATGCCGGCTGGCAGGCCCCGGTGTACCAGATGAGTGCCGTGTTCGGCGGCACGGCCGCCACGCAGCCGACGATCGTCGTGGGCCTGTTCGATGGCGCCATCATGTATTACCAGGGGTTGGCCGGTGCCTGGACGTCGCTGCGCACCAACGACAACAACTACTCGATCCTCAGCGTGGCCTGGAATGGCATTACGCCCACCTTTGTGGCGGGGTTCAGCGACGGGTCCGTGGCGCTCTATGCCGGCGATATGCAGACGTGGACTCCCCTGCAGGCCGCTACGGGCAGTCGCGTCCAGTGCCTGTCGGTGCATTGGGAGACCTACAGCTTCGGCAACAGCGTCCTGGAGTACGTGCTCAGCCGGAATCTTCAATACACGTACGGCAACTGGACCGCAGCCACGCTCTATCCGGCGATCCCTTCAAGCTGAGACGGCAAGGGGGCTGCTTTCTCCCCCGTCGCGTGGCCGGTGCCGGCTCCGCGTCAGATCTCGCCGCGCCCGCCTTCGTAGGCCTTGAGGAATTCCTTGTCGAACAGCGACCAGAAATCGCGTTCGGCCTCGACCGAGATGTCGCCGTAGAGCTCGACCAGCAGGTCCCAGCGCCGCGCCTTGGCGCCGCCGGGCATCATGCTGTCGAAGCGGCTGCCCTCGAGGCGCTTTTCGAGCTCGGCCGGGTCGAAGCGACCGAGCAGTCCCGACAGCGCGGCGTGGATGCCGGCGACGAGGCCGCGGTCGTGCCGGCGCAGGTCGTCGCAGGCGTCGGCCATCGCCCGCAGCGGGTCCAGCATGTCGGCGCGCTGCGGCGCGAGCAGGTGCTGCAGCGCGACTTCGGCGTCCCACGCGGCCTTCAGCGGGTTGATCTCGCGCGACCCGATCATCGTGAGGTCCGCGTGCACGCGGCTCTTTGCCTCGGCGCGGATGCGCAGCAGGTCGATCGTGCCCTGCGTCGTCTGCCGCAGCACTTCGCCGAGCATCTTCATGAACTCCGGGTTGAGGCCGCCGGGGATGTCGAGGTTGGCCAGCCCCAGGCCTTCGAGGAAGGCGCGCTGCAGTTCGGCCTGCGAGGCGGCATCGGCGGTTGCCGGCGGTGCGGGCGGCGCCGCCGCGACCGCAGGTGCCGGCGCGGTGCGGGCTGCCGACGGAACGGGCGGCGGCGCGGGTGACGCGGCCGGCGGCGCGGCCG